>NZ_JADLQN010000001.1:1267007-1583759 GCF_015477835.1 Nocardia higoensis
CAATTGGCTGGCGAGCGAGTCACGTAGCCAGCTTGCCGCTGCTCGTATACTTGTCGGATCGCCATCGATTTTGGTATCTATGCTCATCGGTCAGATCATGTTCCAAGTTTGACGAATAAGCGCATCGGCACTTGTGTCGTCTTGCTCTTTGTACTTCACCGCGGACTCTGTGACTGCTGCACTACTTGCTGCCATGCCGACCACCAGCTGACCTGCGCTGTCCATCAGGACCGACAGAACTGCCAAAACGGAGGGTGTCGCGGTGCCGGCGTTCAACGTCTCAGGCGTCGCACTGTTAGTGGCATCCAGTTCCGCGCTCGATGTGGACAACGTGCTGGCGATCGTAGCCAGAGTCTCTTGATCGATATAGAGCTCCGCCATCGCTCAGAACTTCCGCTCGGATTGTGGAATGAAAATATCGAGAAGCAAAAGATCGAAGGGCTGCGATCGCTGGAGGGCGTCCAACGCAACCGTCGGCGTCCACATCCACGGCTGCGCTTCCCCGCAACAGGCGATGAGGCGATCCAGCGCGGAGTAGGCAAGACAGGCGATTTTTCCTTCTCGGGTTCGGCGCAACATGATGTGCGCATCGTCGGTGTTCTGCACCCGCTCCATGATCGGCAGGTAAACGACCGGTGGAAAGTTCTTCGGAAGCGGGGTCCGTTCCGGAATCATATTTACGTCACTCCGACAATTGGCTATTGTATGACCAAGGTGCATGTAGACGACTCTCTGCGCAGTCAAGAATTTCTGATTGCAGATCTCGAAATCACCCATGCTCTGGACACTATGGATACCACCATCACCCCCCTTCGGTGCAACGCTCGATTGCAGAGTGACGCTACTCTAGCAAAGGCAATGGCAAAGCAGACGCTGAACCTGTGCCAGGGCCTCGAAGTACCCGGGTATCGGCAGGTGAGGAGTAGTTCTACGCATACGCGCGGCGGCGCTACAGAGCGAAGTCTCCGACTACATCGTCCCCGGGTTCACTGATCAGGTCGGAGAGACGACGAAAGCCAGCTGGTGGTCCAACGAAAACCACGCCTGCGGAAGATCTCAGCCGCCGCCAGCGTGACAATGCAGGCACCTCGTGTCCACGACTAGCGGATCGAACCGGAAATCGGCCGCGGCAACGGCCTTCCTCGCCATTCTGTCAGCCTGGGCGCGCAAGTCGCCGCAGACAAGCGAGGTGTCGCCGCTGCTGTAACCGCGCGGTCTGTCGCCCGACGACTTCGGCCCTGCGCTGGAACGGTTCTCGGCCAGCAGTGCCGAGTTGTCGCCACCGGAGATCACGCAGCAGACGGATCACCGTCGGGATGAGGCTTGCGCATTCACCGGCCGCGATCTCGCCAGCATGACCACGCGTATATGTGAGTCGACGGCATCCACCTGCGGCTGCGACGCGCAGTCTATGCTGGCGCTGGTGGCGGACCGAGCATGGCTGTCGCAGCCGAGTTCGATTACGAAAGGCACTCGACATCGAACTCGGCCGCGCTCGATGTCGACCAGCATTCAGGCCGTGATCAGGCCCGCTGACGCCGCACGACGCAACTTGCCCGACGGCGTCTTGGGCAGCGCTCCCTTGCCGACAATGGTCACCACAGCGGGGGCGATCCCGACGTCGTCATATACCGCGCGGGCGACTTCCTTGCGGATGCGCTCGGACTCCTCCGCATCGCCCGCCGCATCGGATTCGGCGATGACCGCGATGCCCTCACGCGCCATCGGCGGCAGCTTCACCGCGAGCGCCGCCACGCCGCCCGCGCGCACGCCCGGGATCACGCCCGCGGCGCGCTCCACCACGACCGGGGAGATATTGCGGCCCGCGACGATGATGATGTCCTTCTTACGACCGCTCACCACGGCTTCGCCGTCGGCGGTCAGGTAGCCGAGATCGCCGGTGTCGAGCCAGCCTTCGGCGTCGTTGGCCGCGACGAAACCGTCCGGGCCGAGGTAGCGGCGAGTGACGGCCTCACCGCGCACCTGGAAGGTGCCGATGTGGTCGGCGGGCAGGGTATTGCCTTCCTCGTCGACGACCCGCATCTCGAGGCCGGGCACCGGCGGGCCGAGCCGCACGACGGTCCGTTCGCGCCCGATGTCCTCGCGGGCGGCGATGTTGTCGCGTTCGGCGCGGTCGGCGTCGATGACATCGACGGTGTAGCGCTGGTCGTGGGCGCTGAACGACACCGCCAGCGTGGTCTCGGCCATGCCGTAGGCGGGCATCATGGCTTCCGGCTGCAGCCCGAAACGCGCGCCTTCGGTGAGGAATTCCTCGACCGCTCCGGTGTCGATGGCTTCGGCGCCGTTGACCGCGACGCGCAGCGTCGACAGGTCGTAGGCGCCGTCGGGCGCCCGGCGCAGGCGGCGGGCGAGCACGGAGTAGGCGAAGTTCGGGGCGGCGGTGAAGGTGCCGCCGAAGCGGGTGAACAGCTCGGCCCAGGACAGCGGGTTCTTCAGGAAGGCCATCGGCGTGGTGATCACCGTGGTGGTGCGGGCGAACATCGGGGTCATCAGGGTGCCGATCATGCCCATGTCGTGGTAGAGCGGCAGCCAGCTGACCACGACATCGTCGGCGCCGAGGTCCGCGGCCTGCACCATGGCCCGGTGGTTCGCCCACAGGTTGCGGTAGGTGATGGCGACCGCCTTCGGGACACCGGTGGTGCCGGAGGTCAGTTGCAGCACCGCGAGGTCTTCCTCGTCGGTGCCGACGGCCTCGATCTGTGCTGTCCCGGAGCGGATTTCGTCGATCGAGACGATCGGCGCGCCGAGGTCGAGTTCGCGCACGGCGTCGAAGAAAGGCTGCCCTACCGCGACCGCCCGCGAGCCGAGCATCCGCACCACCTCGCGGCAGTCGGCGAGCCAGGTCTCGAGGTTGGTGCGCGGCGTGGGCTGGTGCAGCATCGTGAACGACGCGCCGCGCATCCAGCTCGCCTGCACCGTCACGGTGACGTCCTCGGCGCCGCCGGCGAGGATCGCGACCGAATCACCTGGCACCACACCGGCATCGGCCAGGCCCGCGGCGGCCGTTGCCGCCGCCGACCGCACCTGCGCCCAGGACAGGAACGACAGCTCCGACGAGCTCTCACCGCTCCACAGACCGGTGTCCTCGGGTGCGGGCTGCCGGAACAACAGGTCGGTAATTCTGCTCATCGGTACATTCTCATCTCAGTCTGCGGAAGAGGCGGGGATCGGCGGGCGCGGTGCCGTGTTCAGGCCGTCGGCGCGGCCTCGGCCAGCACGCGATCGAAGGTCTCCACGAAGGTGGCGGCGTACCCATCCGACAGCGCGGCGGGGTCGGTGACGACGCCGAAGGAGGTGCGGTTGCCCAGGATCAGGCTGGTCATCGAGAACGAGTAGCCGACCAGCGGGGAGATCGGGGTCAGTTCGGTGATCTTCTTGCCCAGCACGGCCCTGATCCGGGAGAAGCCGGGATTGATGCCGATGTGGATGTCGGGGGCCATCCGGGCCATCGAGGCGATGGTGATGGCGCGCTGCAACGGCCACGGCGCCTTGGGGCCGTTGTCGGTGGCGGCCAGCGACAGGTGCGGCTTGCGTTCCTCGATGAATGCCAGTTCGGCGCGCGCGCGTTCGATCTGGGCGGTCAGGTCGGTTTCGGTGCCCGGCAGGTTGAGCAGCGACACCAGCACGGCGTTGCCGGTGTGCCGGAACGTCTCGTCGTGGGTCACCGGCAAGGTCACGCGCAGGATCTCCCCACCTGTCCTGCCCGGCGGCGGGGTGAGGCTCAGCGCCCGGCCCGCCGCGGCGAGCACGAACTCGTGCACGGTCGCGCCGTTGTTCTTGGCGGTACGCCGCAGATCGCGGGTGGACAGCCCGGTCGTCGCGACCTCACGGCGACCGCTCTTGGTGAGCTTCGGCCAGCCGCGCCCGGCCTGACCGGCGGTCCACTGCTCGCCGAAGGCGGCCTTGGACGCCGCGAACTGTTCGGGCTCGATCTCGGTGATCCGGTAGCGCGGGCTGGTGGCGAAACGCTCGAATTCGGTCAGCTCCTCTAGCGTTCCGTCGGCGACCAGTGCGGCGAACGCCGCGCCCGCGATGCCGTCGGAGACGCTGTGGTGCACGCGCAGCACGATGTATTGGGCGCCGGACGCACGCGGGGTGAACAGCGTGATGTGCCACATCGGCGCGGGGCGGGGCAGCGGCTGCTCGTGCAGCACGGCGATCCGCCGGAACAGGTCGGCGTCGTCGGTGTACTGCGCGTGCCCGACATGGGCGTGCACGTCGACCTCGGCGGCCAGCTCGACCTGCGGCCTGCGCCAACGGCCTTCGCGGATGCCGAGCCGGAACAGGTCGAACAGCGTGCTGCGCGCACGCACCCGATCGCGCAGATCGCCGATCGACACCTGCTCGCCGTCCTCGGCGAGTGCCATCACCATCGCCCAGTGCATCGGAGCGGACTTGGTCTCCAGATGCAGATAGGTGTGGTCCGGCGGGGCGAGTTCGACAGGACTGGTCACTGTGGCACCTGACTGTTGTAGAGCTTCTCGTAACGTTCGTTGTCGGGCTTCATGCCCGCCGCGACCAGTTCCCACAGCACCTCGTCGGTGCCGCCGCCGACGCGGGCCAATTTCATATCGCGCCACCAGCGCCCGACCGGGGTCTCGGACTCGAGATAGCCGGAGCCACCGAAGATGTGCAAGCATTCCGAGGCCACCTCGACGCCGAGATTGGCCGAGGTCGCCTTGAGCGCGGCGGCGGTGCGCAGGTTGATCTTGCCCTCCAGGGCCACGCCTGCCAGGCCGTAGCGCAACAGGTCCACCCGCGATTGCAGGTCCGCGATGCGCAGACGCAGGGCCTGGTGGTCGAACAGCCGCTTGCCGAACTGGCTGCGGTGCATCATCCGTGCCAGCGTCACGCCGATCATGGCCTCGCAATTGGCCGCGATCTGGCCGGCGACCGAATAGCGTTCGTGCGCCAGGCCCCAGCTGATCACGGCCAGGCCGGTGCCGGGACGCGCCAGCAGGTTCTCCGCGGGCACCCAGGTGTCGATGGTGACCGGGGCGGTGTCCAACGGTCCCGCACCGAGCTTGGCGTAGGGGGTGCCGATCTCGACCTGTGCGGTGGGCACGATCACCAGCGCGACATTGCCGTGGGCGACAGCGCTTTCCGCACCGTCGGCATCGGCGCCGTCGATATGGCGGCAGACCACCATGATGTAGTCCGCGATCGGCGAGAGCGAGACGAACTTCTTCACGCCCCGCACCCGGTAGCCGCCGTTCTCGGCTTCCAGAGTGGTCGCGACGTTCTGCAGATCCGAGCCGCCGGATTCCTCCGAGGCCGCGATGCAGAGCACCTGCTCGACGCTGATCGCCTGCTCGGCCAGCGTGCGTTGGAAGTCGTTGCGCGCGAAGCGGCGCAGCATGGCGATAGCCGAATCGTGCAGGCTCACACCGACGGCGATGCCCGCAGACTGCAGGGAGCCGAGTCGCTGCGCCAGGGCGAAGTGCATGCCCAGGTCGGTGAGCTTGCGGTCTTCCCACTTGCGGGCGAACACGCCCACCGCGCCCAAGTGCTCGAGCAGTTCCCGGGGGAACTTCGCCTCCCGCTCGGCTTGCTCGGTCCACGCCACGACGCGATCGTCGAAGGCTGTGTCGAGCAGCTCCTCGTAGGTCTGCGCGGGTGTTTCGAGGTTCATGTACGAAGGTTCCTTATCCGGCGCCGCGCGGGCGTCACTTCGCGACGCTGCCCGCCTTCGAGCGGATGAGATCCTCGAGATCGCCGACCGAGGCGGCTTCGGACATCTCGCGCTCGCTCAGCTGCACGCCCAAGCGCTCCTCGATGGCGACCACGCCGATGGCGAACGCGACGGAATCCAGCCCGAGATCCTCGATCAGCAGCGACGAGCGATCCAGTTGCGCGAGCGGCAGGTCGAGGTCCTCTTCGAGGATGCTGTCGAGCGTTTCACGGATATGGTCGGACATTCGAGAACTTCTCCTTCACAGGCGAACCCGGATACTCCGGGAGCCGGACACTGCCGGGGCCGAGGGAACACTAATCGACACGCGGATTGTCAGGCAAGGCAAACCTAACTCAATATGCGGGAGCGGGTGACCACCGGCCGCCCGCCAGAGCACGGGCTACTCGGCGGCGCGTTCCCCCACCACGCCGATCTCCTCCGCGACATCGTCGCCGTCGGCCGCGAAGCTCGTGAACGCGGTATTGCGCTGCAAGCGGTAGACCTCGCGACCGAGCACCGCGTTGAGGATCTTGGCATTACGCATCGCGCCGATGTCGAGGTTGGGCGCGGAGACCCCGACCGCGTGCGCCTCGGCATTGACCACGAACAACCGGTCCGCCAGCGCGCCGTCGGCGGCCACCGCGTGATTCGCCTCGACGACCAGCCGGTCACGGGAATCCCGGTGCAGCCGATCGGCCAGCGGCGCCAGGAAATCCGGCTTGCGCTGCTGGTAGCCGGTGCAGGCGATGACCAGATCGGCGGTCTGCGCCAGCGCCTTCCCGGTGTCCAGGTGCTGACCGCGCACCCGCAGCCGGCCGTCGCCCAGGGTGTCGACGCCCTCGACCGCGACGCTCTGACGCAATCGCACCGGCCGCAGCTTCTCCAGCAACTGCCTGCGGTAGAGCAGGTCGTGCAGCCGCTCCAGGGTCTGGGTGGAGATGCCCTTGTGGAACTGCCAGTGCTGCGCGCGCACCCGGTCGCGGGCGTCCTCGGGCAGCGAGTGGAAGTAGTCCATATAGGCGGGGGTGGTCATCTCGAGGGAGAGCTTGGTGAAGTCCAGCGGCGCGAACCACGGGGTGCGGGTCCACCAGGTGACCGCCGGGCCGCCGCGCAGGTTCTCCTCGAGCAGGTCGATGACGATCTCGGCGCCGGACTGGCCGGAACCGATCACCGTCACCGAGTCCGCGGCGTGCGCGGTGTCGGCGTGGAACAGGTACTGCGAGCTGTGGATCAGCGCCGGGGACTCGCCGCGCAGCGCGGGCGGGATCACCGGCTCGGTGCCGATGCCGACCACCACGTGTCGCGCGTGGATCACCGAGGCGGCGCCACCGGAGGTCACCGAGACCTCGAACACCTCCAGCTCGTCGTTCCAGCTCACCTGCTCGACGGTGGTGCGCCAGCGCAGCGAGTCCAGCCGCGAAACGACCCACAGCAGATATGCCTCGTACTCGCGCCGGGTCGGGAAGAAGTCCTCGCGCACCAGGAACGGGTAAAGCCGGTCGACATCGGCCAGGTAGGCCAGGAACGACAGCGGGTGACGCGGATCCACCAGCGAGACCAGGTCGGACAGGAAGCTCACCTGGAGCTTGGCCTCGTCGAACATCAGGCCGGGATGCCAGCGGAACTCCTCGGCGGAGTCCACCACCAGCACGTCGGCGTCGGCGACCGTCGACGCCAGCGCCGCCAGACCGAGGTTGAACGGGCCGCAGCCGATCGCGAGAATGTCTACCGATTCGATGTCACTCATGGACCTTCACCATTTCCTCGACACTGTGTTCCAGACCTTCTGATTCCACTTCCAGGGCGATGCGCAGGATGTCGTCGAACAGCGCGTCGATGTCCTGCTCGGTCGTCTCGGGATTGAGCAGCGTGAGCTTCAGGCAGGTGCGCGGCTCGCCCTCGCCGTGCACGCGCACCTGGGTGCGCCCGATGAGTGCCTTGCCCGAGTCGATCAGGCGTCGGCGCACCTCGCCATTGACCTGATCCAGATCCAGGTCCTCGCAGCGGTAGCGGAACACCACCGTGGTCAGGGTGACCGGGGCGACCAGGTCCAGTTGCAGTTCGGTGGCGATCCGGCGCTCGGCGTGCAGAGCGAGTTCGTGGCAGGTGTCGAGCATGCGGCCCAGTCCCTCGCGGCCGTAGGCCAGGAAGGTGGCGGCGACCTTGAGCACGTCGGGGCGACGGGTGGTCTGCAGCGTCTGGCCCAGCAGACCGCCGTAGCCGGCCTCGACGTCGTCGTCGGGATTGAGGTAGGCCACCGAGCGGTTCAGCGAGGCGAAGCGCTGCTGGTCGGCCAGCAGCAGCACGCTGGCCGCGGCCGGTTGCCAGCCGACCTTGTGCAGGTCCAGCGTGATCGAGTCGGCGCGTTCGACACCGGCCAGCAGACCCGAAAGCTTGTCGGAGAACAGTGAACCGAAGCCGTAGGCGGCGTCGACGTGCATCCACACGTCGTGCCGGGCGGCGATCTCGGCGATGGCGGGCAGCGGGTCGATGCTGCCGAAATCGGTGGTGCCCGCGGTGGCGACGATCGCGATCGGGGTGTGATCGGCGCTGTAGCGCTCCAGCAGTTCCTCGAGTGCCCCGGGGATCATCCGATGGTCGGAGTCCACCGGCACCGGGATGGCCGCGGCCTCGCCCAAACCCAGTGCGGCGCAGGCGCGATGCACGGAGAAGTGCGCCACCCGGGAGCAGAACACCACCGGTCGCGGCAGCGCGCTGACCCCGTTCTGGCGGACATCCACACCGCGCCGCGCCGCGCCGTGGTCACGGGCGACCAGCAGCGCCAACAGGTTCGAGTACGAACCGCCCGGACCGAAGACGCCGCCCGCGGTCTCGGTGAAACCGGCCAGCCGGGCCAGCGATCTGATGGTCCACTGCTCGATGCCCAGCGTCGCCGGGCCCGAGTCGTAGGTGTCCAGCGAGGCGTTGGAGGCGCTGGCCAGCGCGTCGGCGACCACGGACACCGTCAGCGCGGGCGGCTGCAGGTGCGCCGCGCACTGCTTGTGGGTCAGATCGAGGCCGTAGCGGGCGACCAGGTCGGCCACCTGCTCGAGCGCGGCTTCCTCACCGATCCCGACGGCGGGAATCCGTTCGGGACCCATCGCGTCCGCCACGGCGGCCAGCACCGTGGCGGGATCACCTGCGGGCAGCGGGAATCCATGATGGCGGCCATCGACTACGGCGGCGACGCGGGCCAAGCCGGCGCCGACCTCCGCCCAGCCGTCACCCGGGCGGGAGAACTTCGACGATTTCGCCCACGGGAAGGCAATTTCTTGTGACACGGACAGCCCCATCAGGTAATTCGGACAGAAGACGGTCGAGCAGTACCGAACGGTCGCTCAACCGGTGGTAGCGGCGGGAGTTCCCGGCCCCGGCAGGCCGGACATATGCCGTGGTGATCGCGTGTTCGAGGCCGGGTCGGCTAGCGCTCGCGGACAGCCGAGACCAGCTGTCCCACCTCGGTGTCGAGGCGGTCCGGGATCCGCTCGATCAGCCCGGTCAGCAGCGCAGCGGCGCGGCGGGCGTATCGCTGGTCCACCACATCGGTCTGGTAGTCCACCTCGAGGCGCACCTGCTCGTCGGCGCCGATCTCGAAAGCGAAGGTGAGCGGGTAGTTGCCGATCCCGTTGAACACCGACCGGCACGACACCGAAGCGCCCTCGGGAACCGGTATGCCACGCAACGGCGCGTTGCGCACCGAGGCCATGATCTCGGCGACCGGGAATCGCCCGCCCGCACCGCGCAGCGCGGTGAGGACGGCGCCGTAGTCGACCGTGGAGTACTCCATCGCCGCGTAGACCGCGGACACTCCCGAGCGCAGCGCCTCGCGCAGGTTCGACGTGGGGTCGAAGGTGAAGCGCATCGGCACGATATTGCCGCTGTAACCGACGCGGTCGGGTGTGTCACCGGGCCTGCGGTTGTCGGCGGGCACCAGCAGCACGTGGTCGGCGGCGCCGGTGAGCGCGTAGACGCCGAGCGCGCAGATCGCGATGTAGAGCGCGTTGCTGGTGGCACCGACCTCGCGCGCCACCGCGTCGAGCGCCGCGTGGTGCTCGGGGGCGACCGGCGCGTGCAGTTTCGCACCGGGGCACTCGTCCATCGGCGACAGCCAGCTCTCCTCGGCGCCGATCGCGGGCAGCTCGCCCGACAGCGGGAAGCGCACATCCTCGGCCGCCCAGGTGCGTTGGGCGTGGCGCAGCGCGTCCTCGACGGCGGCGACCGGGCGATCGGCGGCCGGTTGTCCGGATGTCCCGGCACGCTCGGGCCACGCCCCGGTGGTGAGGGTGCCCAACAGCGCGGGCCAAGAGGTGTCGTCGACCGCGAGGTGATGCACGACGAGGATCATGGTGACACCGCCGTCGGCGCGGGGATACAGACGCACCCGCAGCGGCGGTTCCTCGGTCAAGGCGAACGGGGACTTGGCCAGCACATCGGCAGTGGCGAGCACACCGTCGCGATCGGTGCGGCCGTCGTAGGCGGGCAACGTGCCGTACTCCCACACCCGGCCGGGATCGGCCCAGCGTCCGCGCACGCCGCTGGGCGTGCGGCGGGCCAGGCCGTCCTGGCCGACGGTGACGATCGAGCTCAGCACCGCGGCTCTGGCGATCATCAACTCGGTCGAGGCGGCGAGAGCGTCCGGGGTGTAGGTGTCACCGAAATCCAGCACGAGGGCGATGTTGTGGGAGACCGAGTCCCGGTCGAACTCGTAGATCCGCCACATCCGGCGCTCGGCGACGCCCAGCTCACCGGTCTCCGGCTGCGCCGGGGCGGCGGTCACGGACGTCGGGCGCTCGCCGGCGATCCCGGCCGCGGCCATCCGGTGGCGCAGCAGGGCCAGTCGCGCGTCGGTCAATGCGTTCATGCTTCTCCCGGCATCGAGTCGTCGGTGGACTGTGGTGGTGCCGCCTGCTCGGCGCGGGCGAGCGCGAATCCGTCTACGGGGCCGACGGATTCGGTGGACTGCTCGGGAACGCGGGTGAAGACGTCCACCTTTCGCGCGTGCGCGCGCAGCGTCTGCCAGTCACCGACGAGGCCGACGAGGTCGCCGCGCGCCCACAACGGGGCCTGGTCCTGGAAATGGTCCGAGCGTGGATCGCCGCTGACGCCCAGCGGCACGATCCAGCGGCTCGCGTCGCGGTCGGCGAGATCCCAGATGTATCGCGCGGCGGAACCGAGGCTGCACGCGTGGGAGAAGCCGATGGCGCTGGCATTGGCCATCACGCATTCGCCGTCGCCGCCCAGCGGCAGCCGGGCCGGGCGGATCTTCGCCGACAGTTCCGGGTGCGCCGGGGTGGCGCCCATCAGGTCCATGCCGTGGATCGGTTGCAGCACGTGCACGCTGCCCCAGGTCGGTGCGCTCTCCTGCTCGGCCAGATGCGCCGCGACGGCTTCGAGCGCCTCGGCCGCGACCGTGGTGATATCGACGCCCACGGAGGGAGCGTGGCGCAGCACCGAATCCAGCGCGGCCCCGAGCCGGGTCTCGACCACGAACCACGGGTCGAACATGCGCGGGAATCCGTGCGGGCGCGCGAGTCCGGCGAGCGCTTCGTGCCGGGCGATCGCCGAAACCAGACGGGTGCGGACCTCGGCGAAGACGTAGGCGTCGGTGCTCTCGGCGGCCATGGTGCGATCCCAGGCCAGCAGACGCGCACGTACCCGCTCGGCGGTCGGCGTCAGGCCGGTCAGCGAATCCAGCAGCGACAGCAGGGTTTCCGCGCCCTCGGACACGACATCGCGGTGGATGTCGGCGCAGTCGTCGACGGTGACCGTCCCCGCCTCGGCGGTTCCGGCGGGCTTGAGCGCAGCCGCCCCGCCGTCGGGAGCGGTGATGTCGGCTCGCCATCGGGCCGACTCGGCCGCGGCGGTCGCGGGAGCGCAAGTCCGGACCGTGCCGACTTGTGCCGCGGCGGACTCGATCCCGACAACTCGGTCCGCGTCGGCACGGTCCACGTCGGCCCGGCCCACGTCGGCCCGGCCCACGTCGGCCCGATCCACGTCAGCCCGATCCACGTCGGTACGGCCCACGTCGGCTCGATCCATGTGGGTCCGGTCCGAGGTGAGCAGCGCTCGGTCGAGCAGAGCTGCGATGCGCTGCGCGCGATCGGGGGCCGCGCACTCGGTGGTGACCGGCTGCAGCGGGGCGGCGTCCGAGACGCGCTGGTTGGCGATGACCGCGTACGAGCCCACGTTCGCGTCGAAGGCGGTATCCGACACCGAGGCGGTGGCCTGCCCGCGCCAGCGGTAGCGGGCGTCCCAGCCGGGCACCGGCAGCCAGTAGTTCTCCGGCGCGCGCACGGGCACGGCTCCGACCACGTGCCGGGTGAGCCTGCCCTCGGCGTCGGCGACGACGATGCGGTTGGCCGGTTCGACCCAGCCGATGAGCGCCTGCTCCACCTCGGGGACCGAGCGCGCGAACAACAGGTCCAGCGCGGCATCGAAGGTGGCGTTCGCGTCGTCGAGCAGCGGGGTGCGCAGGCTGAGGGCGAACGGTGCCTCCGGCCCACCGAAGACAACCGAACCGTTGCCGGTGCCGATGATCTCCACCGAGACCGGGTCGCCGTCGCGCACCAGGATGTCCTCGCGGTGGGTAGTCGCGACGCGCGGGCCGTCGGCCGACTCGGCGAGCACATCCGTACCCCGGCGGGTCAGGCGCTCGAAGAACAGATCCTGATAGTCGCCCATCGCATTGGTGATGCCCCAGGCCACCGGGCCCGCGTGTGCGAAGTGCGGCACGGCGGGCACACCCGCGAAAGCGAAACCCACGACATCGAATTCCGGGGCCGCCAGGTGCACCTGCTGATAGATGCCGGGCAGTTCGAGGAACCGATGCGGGTCGCCCGCGATCAGCGGGGCGCCGCCCGCGGTGTGCGCGGCGGCCACACCCCAGGCATTGCTGCCCGAGAGCGGTTCGCCGAAGGAGGTGCGATCCGGCTGCCCGGCGCCCGCGACGGCGCCGAACTCGGCGAGCACATCGGTCAGAAAGGCCTCGTCCGGGAGCGCGGGCACGCTGTCCCATGACTCGTCCACGCCCTCGCAGTCGAACAGGCGCAGCGCGTCCCGGCCGAGGGCCTGGCAGGCGTGCAGTCGCCACAGTTTCGTGGTGAAGCGGCCGAACAGGATGTGGTGGACGATGAAGATCGAGATCGGGGTCCACGGCTGCCACGGGGTGGGCCGGTGGTCGAACTCGGTCAACTCCAGCGCGTCGGCGGTGTCGAGGCTGCTGTTGACCCCGTCGACATACGCTCGGACCAAGCTGCGCGTGCGCTCGGAGGAGGCCTCGAAGATCCGCCGGGCGGCCGCGTCGATGCGGGCGCGGCGGGCGAACTCGTCCCAGCTCACACCGACCGCGCCGACGATCTCGGCCGTGCGGCCCTCGGCGCGCAGCCGCAGGTACTCGATCTGCCAGGCGCGATCGACCCCGCAGGCGTAGCCCTGGCCGAACAGCGCGCCGGCGGCCGAATCCGCGCTGATGTGCGGAATTCCCTGTGCGTCACGAATGATCTCGACAGCGGGAGCGGTGCTCACGAGACCGACACCTCCGCTCGGCGGGCAGCACGGTCGGCGGCGGGCCGGAACACCGCGATGGGGTTCACCAGTTCGTGATCGGAGTCGGTCAGCGTCGCGTACGAGTCGCCGAGGTTGACCATGCGACGGTTGTTCGTCAGCTGCAGACGGTTCATGTGGATGGCCTTGAAGGTGGGCGCGAACAGATCCCAGCGCCGGAATCGCTCGTCGAGATCGGGGTGCCTGTCCTGGAATTCGACGACGCTCTCGGCCACGACCGACCAGAACGTCTCGTCGGTGACCAGACCGGCCGAATGCAGGATCGCCGCGAGATGGCGCAGGTAGTCGTCGAAGACGTCCGAGAGCACGCCCATATTGCGGATCTCGTCGGGTTCCCGCGATACCGCCCGGCGGCAGTTCTCGGGCACCTCTTCGGGATCACAGAAGATGGTGACCTCTTCGCCGATGTCCTTGAGGATCGCCCGGACCGGGACGCCGGAATCCAGGACGAGGATCAGGTTCTCGCCGTGCGGAGAGAATTTGAACTCGTACTTGTAGAGCAAGTAGATGATCGGGTGCAGATAGCACCGGAGGTAACGGGCCAGCCACTGCTCGGCGGGAACGCCCGAGACGCGGATGAATTCCGCGACCAGCGGCGCGCCACGATGGTCGATGTGCAGCAGGGCGGCCATGGTGGTCAGCTGCTCGTGCGGCTCGGCCAGCGGCACGGGGCTCTCCCGCCACAGTGCCGAAAGCAGCTTCCGGTATTCCGAACCGGGCCGGGTGAGCGCGTCGAGCGCGGTGTTGCGGTAACCGATCGCGGCGGTCTCGTAGATCATCTCGAAACCGATGGACGCGAGATATTCGTCGCCGCCGACCCGATTGCGGATGTAGTCGTTGATCAGCGGGGTGGTCCGCATGTAATCGGCCGACATGCCGCGGGTGAAACCCATGTTCACGATCGACAGCGCCATCTTCACGTACCGGCGCTCGGGGTGGGTGGTGTTGAACAGAGTCCGGATGGACTGCTGCGGCTGGTACAGATCCGGGCCCGCGCCGACCTCGACGATCTTGCCCTCGGCGATGTCGAGAGCGTAGATCCGGGCGACCTTCTGTGCCCACTGCCAGGGATGCACCGGCATGTAGTAGTACTCGGCCGGCTCGAGACCGCGGCCGGTGAGCACCGCGTCGAAGCGGGCGAGCGTCTGCTCGCCGAGTTCGGCCCGCACCAGGCTGTCGTAGTCGACTCCGGTGACGGCGGCGAATTCGGAATTCGCGCGCAGCACGGCCACCCAGGTGAGCGGGAAGCGATTGCCCTGTTCGGGGGCATAACGGGCGATGTCGTCGACGCTGAATCCGAGCCGGCCCGCATTGGCGACGATGCAGGGATGTCCCTCGGTCATCGTCGCCTCGATGGTCTGGAAATCCGAGACCGCGAGCTCCGCGGCGGTGATGCGGCGGGAATCGTGCCTGCCCGCGCTGATCACCAGGGTATTGGTGAATTCCTCCAGGTACTCCGGCAGCGTTTCGCGCGGAATACCCAGGAAGTCACCGAGATCGACGATCAGTTCCAGCGCGTCGACGGGCAGCTGCTCGCCGTCGCGCACGCGTCGCATCGACCATTCGTCGATGGCCCAACTGTCCAGGGACAGGATCTCGGCGCGGAAATGATATTCGGTGCGCCGGTCACCGGAATGGATCACATACTCCCCCGGCGCCACCTCGACGGGCAGGATGTAGCGCTCGTGGCAGAACTCGGAGAGGATCTTGCGGGCGATGCGCAGGTGGTAGGCCGGCCAGAACGACTGGCCTTCGATGAATCGCGTATCGCGTACGGCTGGGGAATGGCTGACTGCTCGGGTACTCACACTCTGCTCTCTCGCGAATGGATCTGCGCCGGTAGCGTGACGATCCGCCCGTTGTCGGTCGCGCGCAGGAAGTCCTCCCGCGTGCAGTAACTCAGGCGCGCGATCTTGTCCGCCACCGGGAAGTCACCGGCGACGACGAAACCGACCGCGGCATTGAGCCGCTGCACGTCGAGATTGCGCACGTCCGGCTCCACGACGACCCGCCGCGCACCCGATTCGAAGAACGCGGTCCGCATGATGTGCAGCATCACGTTGGCGGTGAAGCCGGGCAGGCGCTTGTCGCTGGGCGAGACCAGCAGGTGCATCCCGATGTCGCCGGGCACATAGGTGTACCCGGTGCCGGGCGCGGCCAGATCCCCCACCGCCGGGTTGTAGAGCTCGAAGAAGAACGAGCGCTCCCCCTCGTGAGTGCCCATCCGCAAGCCGAATTCCGGCGAGCCGCCGACCGTCGCGCTGTGCCGGATCAGTTCGGCCACCTCGGCGACGGTGCTGTCGAGCATCCCCCAGTAGGCCGACTTCGGATGGGTCAGCCACTCGTGCGCGATCACCGTGTCGAGCTCGACGGTCATCCGCCGGTGCTCGAACTCGTAGGTCGGCAGCACGCTGGTCGCGGGCGATTCGGCTGCGGCGAGTTCGGCCTCCACCTGCGCGTCGGACAACCGCGCCACCTCCAGGAAGAGCGCGGCGACCCGCTCGGCGCGCTCGCCGTCGAGTTCGGTGAGCCGCTGAGCGAGCCCCTCGAGGGTGCGGCGGGCGAAGATCTCGGCGACCGTCAGCCGGGGCACGTCCAGCCAGCGGCGGACTTTCGCGACGAACGCGGTGGCCAGCACCGAATCGCCGCCCAGGTCGAGGAAGTCGTCGCCGACACCGATCGGGCGAGTGCTCAGGACGGTGCCCAGAATCTCCACCAGCGCCGACTCGACGGGGGTACGCGGGGCGAGAGCCGTCGATCGGTCCTCGGCGACGACCAGCCGCTGAACCTTCGCGCGGTCGTATTTGCCGTTGGAGGTCAGCGGCAACTGCTCCACCACGGTGATCGAGCGCGGAATCATATGCGCTGGAAGCACTTCGGCGAGCTGCCCGCGCAGGAAGGTGCCGGTGGCCCGGCCGGTCGCGGTGACCGCGGCGCGCAGATCCCTGCCGTCGGACCAGGCCACCGCGCCGGTGACCGCGTCCAGTCCGAGCAGGCCCGCTTCGACCTCACCGAGTTCCACCCGGTAGCCACGGATCTTCACCATGTGGTCGGCGCGACCGAGGAAGTCCAGGAAGCCGCCGGGCAGATAGCGCACCATGTCGCCGGTGCGGTACCAGCGCACGCCGTCGACGGTCACGAACCGGTCCGCGGTGCGCTCCGGATCGCCGCGGTACCCGTCGGCCACCCCCGCGCCGCCGATCCACAGTTCCCCGGGGATTCGGTCGGGCCGGTCCCGGCCGACGGCGTCGACGACGCGGCAGCGCACGCCGTCCAGCGGCACGCCGTAGGGCACGAAGGCCGCGCCCGCGGGCACGTCCGGCGCCTCGCACACCGTGGAGTGGATGGCGGTCTCGGTGGTGCCGCCGAGGCCGGCGACCCGGCAGCCGGGCAGTTGCGCGCCGACGCGATGCAGCAGCGAGACGTCGACCTTGTCGCCGCCCATGATGATCACCCGCAATGCGGGCGGCAGCGGGGCGACGTCGAGGAGCATGCCGAGAATCGAGGGAACGCAGTTGAGCACCGTCACCCGCGCGTCGCGCAGCAGGCGGGCCCAGGTGTCCACCTTGGTGTCCGCGTCGTCGGTGGGCACCACGACCGCTCCGCCCACGGCGAGCAGGCCGAAGATGTCGAACACCGACAGGTCGAACTCCAGTGAAGAGACCTGCAGGCTGCGGTCGTTCGCGCCCAATTCGTAGCGGCGTACCAGATCGGTGAGAGTCGCCACGGCGGCACGATGCGGCACCTGCACGCCCTTGGGCAGACCGGTCGATCCGGAGGTGAACAGCACATAGGCCAGTGCGTCGGCGGACACCGCCACCGGCTCGGCGGGTGCGGCGGTGCGCGCGGCGGTCGGCTCGAGCACGACGGCGGCCGCATCCGCCCAGCGCTGCGGGCGATCGGTGACGACGGCGGCCGGGGTCGCCACCGCGGCGATCCGCTCGCGGCGGGCCTGCGGCTGGCCGGGCGCCATCGGCACATACGCCGCGCCCGCGGTGAGCACGCCGAGGGCGGCCACGACCTGCTCGCCCCCCTTGGGCAGATCGACGATCACGGTGTCACCGGTTCGCACGCCCGCGGCCAGCAGGGCGCCGGCGACCCGGCGGGCCTCCTGCGCCAGTTCGGCATGACTCCAGGTGCGGGCGTCGCTGATGATCGCCGGTGCGTCGGCGCGCTGTTCGGCGCAGGCGAGGAAGTGCCCGTGCAGTGTGCCGTCGAAGAACTCGGTGCCGGGCAGCGGCCGTTCGACCGAAAGTCGCTGGGCGCGCATCTCGTCGGAGACGGGATCGGGGGCGGGCCGGTCCCAGTCGTCGGCCATCAGCAGATCGAGCAGCCGGACGTAGTAGGCGAACATCTCCCGGGCGGTGCCGATGTCGAGGTCGGATGCCCGCACGTCCCAGTTGAGCAACAGACCGCCCGCGACCTCGGTGACCTGGGCGTCGAGCAGCACCTGCGGGCCCTGGGAGACGATCCACGACGGCTCGCCGAGCACCTCGGTGACCGCGGGCGAGAACAGCTCGCCCAGGCCGAGCGCACTGGTGAACACCACCGGCGACACCACCGGTTCGCCGCGCTGCCTGCTCAGTTCGCGCAGCACATCCAGGCCGCCGAAGCTGCCGTGCGCGGCCGCCTCGTGCATGGCCACCCGCATGGCCTTGGCGCGCGCGGCGAGGGTGAGCTCCTCACGCAGGTCGACATCGACGATGAGCGAGGACGTGAAGTCGCCGACCACCTTCTCGACATCGGGATGCACCGGGTCGCGGTCGAACAGCGGCACCGTCAGCAGGAAGCGAGGACCGGCCGCGTACGCGCCGACGGCCTCGGCGAACACCGCGGCCACCGCGGCGGCCGGGGTGACGCCACGCTTGTGGGCGTATTCCTCGAGACGCTTGCGGTCGGCGGCGTCGACGGCGTGGTGCAGGCGCACGGTCGCCGGTGGCACGTCTGCGCGCGCGCCGGCCTCGCGCACCGGGAGTTCCGGGGGGCCGGGCAGATCCGCGATCCGTTCGCGCCACCAGGCGATATCGGCCTCGTCGGCGGTGCGGGCGGTGCGCGCTGCCGACAACGCGGGGAAGTGCACACCCAATCGGGGCAGCTGCTCGCCGCGGTAGATCCGGGCCAAGTCGTCGACCAGCACGCGGTAGCTCATGGCGTCGGCGGCGATCATGTCGACATCGAGGTGGACGCGGCTGCCGCCGCCCGGCAGCAGGCTCAGTTCCACACGGATGACCGCGCCGTCTTCGATCGGCAGCGCGCGATGAGTTCCCTGCTCGCGACGGCGCGCCAGGATGTCGGCGGTCGACTCCGGGGACTCCTCGCGCAGGTCGTGGATGGCGATGGCCTCCGGGTGCGGGGCGCCGACCAACTGGGTGCCGTCGGGTAGCACCCGAATCCGCAGCATGGGGTGGCGTAGCAGCAGTGTCGTGACCGCGTCGCGGAAGCGCTCCGGTTCCAGGTCGCCACCGTCGAATTCGATGTAGAGGTGGGCCGCGACAGCACCGTAGGCGTGGCTGTCCGAGCGCCCGATCCAGTACGCGTGCTGCATCGGGGCCAGCGGGAACGCGGCGCCGAGATCGGTGGCCGGGACGCCGATCCGCTCGGCGGGCGCCGGGTTCGCGTCCACATCCGAGTCCTCGGCGGCGTCGCCGCACAGCAAGGCCGTCCACGCCCGGATGGTCGGCTCCCCGGACATCCGCGCGAAATCGATGTCGTACCCGCGCTTACGCCACTGGCCCGCCAGCCGCATCATCCGCAGCGAGTCCAGACCCTGGGTGATCAGGTCGCCGTCCACATCGAGTGACTCCGGCGCGATACCCAGAGCCGATCCGACTTCTGCCCGGATATCGACATCCGCCCTCGCCTCGGGACGAGCAACCACCATGAGAACGCCTCTCCAGATCGGAATTTCGAAGTTAGCCTACCCTAACGAAGTTAGCCTACCCTAATAAATTAGGTAACGCTAACCAGCTCCGCTACCGGTCGATCGCTTCTTCGAAGGCATGGGCGTCACTCCGGGAAAAACGCCGCGCCGAGCAAGATCGACTCTCGATGGTTAGGTTATACTAACCTCACAACAACTTGTCCAGTTCGCCCCCGAGTACCCTGAACCGAACGCCTCTCCGGCAGCGAAATGCTCTGGGGCACAAATGTTTTGACGCACAACAAAGACGCCCGCCACGAGTCGCTCATGGCGGGCGTCTTCCGGGTCGAAGTGTCAGTTTCCGCCGACCGACACGGCCTGCGAGGTGATCCGCCAATCGGTGGCATCGGTGCGGTGCCGCCAGAATTCGGCGAATCGTCCGTCCGCGGAGAGCAACTCCGCGACGGTGCCGTCCTCGATCACGCGGCCGCCGTCGAGGAACAGCACGCGATCGGCACCGGCGATGGTCGAGAGCCGATGCGTTACCACGATGCGGGTGCGCTGCCGGGGGTCCTCACCGATGGCCGTCACGACCGCGGCCTCGTTCTCCGCGTCCAGCGCGCTGGTGCCCTCGTCGACGAGCAACACCGACGACGGCTTGAGCAGCGCGCGAGCGATCGACACCCGCTGGCGCTCACCGCCGGACAAGGCCGTGCCCGCTTCCCCGACGACGGTGTCCAGGCCGTCGGGCAGTCGCCGGGCGAACTCGTCCACGCGCGCCAGCTGCAGCGCCGCGGCCACGTCGTCCTCGCCTGCGCCGGGATTGCCCGACAGCACGTTCTCCCTGATGGTCCCGGCGAACAGGTACGGCTGCTGGAACACCACGCTGGTCACCGTCGAGCGGTGCGCCGCGTCCAGCTCGCCCAGATCGACGCCACCGACGACGACGCTGCCCGCGTTCGGCTGCTCGAGCCCGGCCACCAGGCCGAGGACGGTGCTCTTGCCCGCGCCGGACGGGCCGACGACGGCGGTGACCTCACCGGCGCGGAACTCCACGTCCAAGCCGTCGAGCACCGGTGGTTCGCTGTCGTCGCCGTAACCGAATCGCACGCCGCGCAGTTCGACCGCGGCGGCCGTGGTCGCGAGTTCCGTGGTCGCGCCCCCGATTTCCGGCCCCGGCGTGTCGATGACGGTGCGGATGTCCTTCAGGGTGGAGCGGCTGGTCTCCATGGCCGGGGCCAGATCGCGGATCGAGGTGAACGGCTCCACGAACCGCACCACGACCACGATCAGGGCGATCGCCTCGGGAATTCCGAGCGATCCACGCACCGCCAGCCACGCGGTGGTGCCCGCCATCGCCAGCAAGGCGATCTGCGCGGCCACGGTGAACAGCAGCTGCCCCGGAATGCTGAGCAGCAGCAGCCGCAGGGTGGCGCCGTGCTGGGCGGCCAGCGCCGCACCGGCCTGACTGCTCGCCGGTTCCACCCGGCGGGCAGCGCGCAAGGCGGACTGGGTGCGGGCGAATTCGATGATGCGCGCGGTGAGCTCGCTGTTGGCGTCCGCGGCCACCCGATCGGCCTGCTGACTGATCCGGTTGGCACCCCACAGCGCGCCCAGCAGCAACGGGACCGCGACCAGCGCGACCAGCCCGAGCTGCCAGGCGATCGGCACCAAGGCCACCGCGATGGCGATCGGCAGCAGGATGCCCTGGATCAGCGGGGTCAGCAGGTATCCGACCAGCCCGACCAGATCCGGGCCGGTGCTCGCGATGGCGCGACGCGCGGTCGCCGAGTTCTCGTCGGTGAACCAGCGCAACGGGATTCGCGCGACCTGAGCGGCCACCGAACGCTGCGCGCTGTCCAGGATGCCGAAGCCGAGATCGAAGCCGATGCGGTAGCCGATCGAGTCGACCACCCAGCCGATCGCCACCGCCAGGGTCAGCAGACCGACCCAGCGCCAGGCGGCGCCGGGGTCGTCGCCGAAAAGCTCCGTCACCAGCGGAACCACCAGCACGACCGCGATCGCCCGCACGATCGTCGAGACGACGTTCAGCGCGAGATAGCCCGCGACACGGCCGCGCTGCTCGGCGGGCAGCAGGCTCAGCACAGTCCGGAACATCAGACGTTCTCCTTCGCATGGATGCCGGCGCCGAGACTCGCTCCGGCTGTCGGCACACTCGCCTCGTCGCCCGCACCGGCCTCCCACAGCTGCCGGTAGCGACCATCGACCGCGAGCAGTTCGTCGTGCGTGCCCGTCTGAGTGACCCGGCCGCCCTCGAGCACGACGATGCGGTCGGCGTGGGCAACGGTACGCAGCCGGTGCGCGATCACCAGCACGGTGCGACCGGCGGTCAGGCGATTGATCGCCTGCTGCACCAGGAATTCCGACTCCGGATCGGCGAAGGCGGTGGCCTCGTCGAGGATCAACACCGGAGTGTCGGCGAGCAGCGCCCGGGCGATGGTCAGTCGTTGCCGCTCACCGCCGGACAGCGTGGCGTTCGCGCCGAGCACGGTGTCGTAGCCCTGGGGCAGCCGCAGGATGCGTTCGTGCAGCTGAGCGTCCTTCGCCGCCTGGACGACCGCCTCGTCGGAGGCGTCCGGGACGGCCAGGGCGATGTTCTCCCGCACGGTGCCGTGCACCAGCTGGGCGTCTTGGAAGACGAACCCGACTCGGGCGTACAGCTCGTCCGGGGTGAAGGTCGTGATATCGCGTCCGCCGATCCGGATCGCACCGGCGTGCAGATCGTGGAAACGCGCCAGCAGCGCGGCCAGCGTCGACTTGCCCGCGCCGGACGGACCGACCAGCGCGGTCACCGTGCCGGGCGCCAAGGTCAGCGAGACGTCCTGGACCACCGGCGCCTCGGCGCGGTATCCGAAGGTGACGCTGTCGAACTCGACGTGGCCGTCGGCCGCCTCGAACCGCGTTCCGCCGGTGCGGACGTCGAGTTCGTTCTCATCCAGTGCGGCCTGGATGTTCTGGGCGGCCGCACGGCCGTCGCGCAGGCCCATCAGGCCGTAGCCGATGCCGAGCAGCCGGGATCCGAACGTGGTGCCCAGGAACAGGAACGGCAGCAGGTCCACCGGTTCGAGACCGCCACCCGCCACCAGGGCGGTGCCCGCGATCAGGATCAGCCACAGGAAGGTGACCGGACGAGTGATCAGGTCCATCGTCGCCTTCTTCCCGACGAAGGGCCGCTGCCAGCCGTCGAGGAAGGCGATGTAGTCGTCGAGGCTGCGCCGGAACGGCGAGGCCGCCGAACCGCCGAACACCCGGATCACCGGCTGACCCTCCATGTAGGAGGTGGCCTCGCCGTTCATCCGCTCGGCCCAGCGCTGCGACTGCATCGTCTTGGGACCGGAGGTGGCCATCATCGTCATCATCGTGATGATGTAGGCGAGGATCGGCACCAGCAGCAGCAGACCGAGTCGCCAGTCCACCCAGATCAGGTAGATCAGCACGGCGATGGGCGCGACGACGGCGGCCACCGCGTCGGTCACCGCGTGCGTCACCAGGTAGTGCAACGAGAGCGTGTCGCCGGTGACCAGCTTGTCGATCTGGCCGGAGGTACGCGCGGTGAACCAGCCCAGCGGCAGGCGCGCCAGTTTGCTCAGCAGACGGCCACGCAGATCACGGCTGAACCGGGCGTCGACGGTGTGCAGCCACAGTTGCAGCGCCGCCTCGAGCACGGCGCTCAGCGCGAGCAAGCCCACGGCCCACAGGCCCAGGGTCCACAACGTCGAGTTCTCGCTGCCCTTCAGCAGATGCCGGGCCAGCTCCACGAGCAGCACGTACGGCGCGAGTTGGAGCAGGGTCAGCAGTACCTGCAGTACGCCGGCGACCACGAATTTCGGCTTCAGCTCGGCGAAGAGCTTGCTGCCCGCCTGCGAACGCCAGTTGCCCCTGGTGGGTGCGACGGTCGACGCGGCGGGAGTCGTCGGCGGCTCGATGACCTTCTCGGTCGCCGCCGCTTCGGGCGTCTCGATGGTTGCCGTCGTGGTGGTCGCGGTGTCCTCGGTCTCGGAGCCGTCGCGCTCCTTGCCCATCGCACGCCCGATCGCCCAGTACGCCTGCTGGTAGAACTCCGACTTGGGGAAGCCGAAATCCTCCTTGACTCTGGCTCGGATGTGCTTGAGCGCCTTGGACTCCGGTCCGGCCCAGCAATACCAGTTCGACCAGTCGCGGGTCTCGAGCGCGGCGGCCATCGCCTGCTCGGAGGTCCGCGGCACCCAGCGCACGCGCGCGAGCGGGTGTTCGGCCAGCGGGATGAGCAGGTCGTCGTCGTGGTGCTGTTCGAGATACACCTCGACCGACACGTGCCGCGGGAGCGCGCGCAGAATGGAATTGATCGCCGGGATCGAGGCGGAGTCGCCGATCAGCAGATAGCCCGCGGGCAGGTCCTCGGGGATCGCGAAACCTCGGGAGCCGAAGGAGGCCACCTCGATCTCTTCGCCCGCCTGCACCCGCTGCGCCCAGGCCGAGGCCGGACCCGCCGGTTCGTGCAGCACGAAGTCGACAGCGAAATCGCCCGTCTCGGAGTTCACTTCGGCGATGGTGTAACCGCGCTGGAACTGTTTGTCCGAGCCGTCCGCGGCGGGAAACCAGATCCGCAGCCAGGCGGTGGGTTCGATATCGATCTCGGCGAACAGCGTCGGAGCGGTCAGCCAAACCCGACGCATCCGGGGCGAGGTCTGTTCGGAACCGACGACCGTGGCGGTGTGATACTGGATGCCGTAGGCACGAAGCATCGCGCCGGTGAATCCTCTGCGAGCCATTCAGCCATGTCCTCTCGCGTGCGACTTTGGTTAGCCTACACAAACTTCCGGCGTCACAAACGCCGTGCCACCGAATCGGTATGCCTCGGATCAGTTGTCGTTCTTCAGATCGGTGAGCGACAGGCGCAGCACGCCCGCCACGAACAGCACCACGCACAGCGCGCCGAAATACAGCAGCGAACCGTTCTCCCCGCCGAACAAGCTCTCGAAGGTCGCCAGCTGGCCGACGCCGAGCTCGCCGTTCTTGAACGGCATCAGGCGTTGCACCAGCATGCCCACGTCACCGGGGATGAAGTTGACGAACACTTCCACGCCGAATTTCCACAGCAGCACGATCATCACCACGAAGCCCGGTTTGGGCACCAGCGCCGCCAAGCCCAGCCCCAGGGCGCAGACCAGCACGGTCAGCAGCGGGATGCCGAACCACAGCCGCAGTCCCTCGGAGGAGAACACGTCCACACGACCCCAGACATCGGGCAGCAGACGCGGGAACCCCCACAGGATCACGAAAGTCGTCACCCACGCGGTGAACGCCGCGATCGCGCCGAACACGATCAACTTCGCGACGGGCAGCAGCCAGCGGCGCGTCTGGATACCGAAGACGATCTGGATCGTGGTGTCCTTGAACTCCGAGCACAGCGAGGAGACCCCGCCCGCCATCAGAATGAAGGTGGAGAACACGATGATCCAGTAGGCGGCGTTGTCGGTGTCCATACCGCCCGCGCCGTCGAACTTGTTCGTCTGCACGGCCATCGCGATCCCGTAGTTCAGCAGGATCGGGATCAGCACGGCCGCGGGCACGATCGTGTACCACAGGGCATTGCGCCAGGACAATTTCGCGCACTCGCTGCGCACCGACCTGATCAGGTACGTCACGGCGCTCACCGCGCTGCCTCCTTCGCGGCGTATTCGACACTGTCTCTGGTGATCTCGAGGTAGGCCGACTCGAGCAGGCGCGGCCCGCTGCCGCGCGCGACGGTGTCGTCTCGGCTCGCGTCGGAGAGGACTTCCCCTCTGCCCATCACGGTGATCCAGGTGGCGGTGATCTCCACCTCGGTGAGATCGTGAGAGGCCACCATCACGCACTTGCCCTCGGCGGCGAGACCGGTGAGCAGTTCACGCAACCACAGCGTGCCCTCGACGTCGAGGCCGTTGGCCGGCTCGTCGAGAACGACGGTGCGCGGATCGCCCAGCAACGCCGAGGCGATGCCGAGGCGCTGCAACATGCCGTAGGAGAACTTGCCGACCGGGCGCCGGGCCACACTCGCCAAGCCGACGCGCTCGAGCACCGGACCGACCGTGCCGTCGGGGATCCCGCCGAGGCGGGCCTGCCAGCGCAGATGTTGCTCGGCGGTGTGTTTCGGGTTGCGGGAGAACGCGCCGAGGCTGAAACCGACCTCGCCGATGGTGTTCTCGAGTTCCCGCAACGGCCTGCCGTTGATGGTGATCGTCCCGGAGTCCGGGGTGATCAGACCGGCGACCATGCGCATGAGGGTGGTCTTGCCCGCACCGTTGGGCCCCAGCAGGTAGGTGATCGCCCCGTCTTCCGCCGTGAAATCGACCGCCCGGACGGCGGGTTTGTCACCGAAGCTCTTGGAAACGCCCTTGACGCTGATCATCGCTGAAGTCCGTACCTCTCCACTGCCCTCCCGTGCCGTTGGCGGCGCCGGAGAGCTCTCCGCAGCACTGGAGCGACCCCCGTGGGATCGGGGATCGCTCCAGTGGGGACATCCGATCGTCAGTAACCGAAGCTCGGGTTACCAGCGCACTGCATCTCCTGGCAGATCGACTTCCAGTCGAACTTCCACAGGCCGCCTTCACGGATCCAGTGGTAGACGGTGCTGGTGGCCGGGAAGCCCGCCATCAGCCCCTGCACCGAGACCGACATGTGGTTGCCGGAAATGTTCACCGGACCGGTCGCGCGCCCTTGGATGGAGAAGAAGTCCATGGTCCGGCTGTTCTGCATGACCTGCTCGAGCGCGGCGCGGGCGCCGGGACCGTTGTAGCTGACCTCGACCTTGGGGTCGATGCCGATGTTCGGGTTCCAGAAAGCCGCGAACTGGCGCTCGATCTGGTCGAGGCCGGGGGTCTCGGAGCTGACGTAGAGATCGTTCACCGTGGAGTTGCGGATCGAGACGTCGGCCGAAGCGGGCGACGCGAGCCCCAATGCGAGCAGTGCGGCGAACGCACCGGCGATGACGACCTTGAGGATTTTGGACATGACACCCTTCTCGACTCGACCCGGGGGAGGTCCGGCCGAGCCGGACTCGCGCGAGACGTCCACGCCTCCCCGCCGTTGCGCGCCTCGGACATTCGAGGGCAGCGCGTGGCGTGAGAAACCATAACCGCGAAAGTTAGGTGAGTCAAACCTAACTAGCGATCGGACCGGCATCGCTGCACGGGTCGGTACGGGCCGCCCGTCCGCGCGGCGGTGGGTGGTCGGGTCGGGTGCCGGTACTACCCGGTCGTCACAGGGTGTCGGAGAAGTCCGCGGCCGAACGCGAGGAATGCGGAGTCAGATCCGGGTACTGCGCCGCCGGATCGACCGGCTGGGGCATCTCGATCTCAGAGGCTTCGTCGTCGCGCAGCGCCGCGGCCGCTTCCCGCTTGGCGCGGCGGGCGTCGGTGATCCGGGCGATCTGCACCGCGACCTCGAACAGCACGGTCAGCGCGCAGGCCAGCGCCAGCATCGAGAACGGATCCTGTGGGGTCACCACGGCGGCGAAGACGAACAAGCCGAAGATGATCCCGCGCCGCCACGCCTTGAGCTTGACGTAGGGCAGCACCCCGACGGCGTTCAAGCCGACAACCAGCAACGGTGTCTCGAAGCTGACGCCGAAGATGATCAGCAACTGGATGATGAACGAGAAGTACTGCGAACCGCTCAGCGCGGTGATCTGGGCGTTGTCACCGATCGAGAGCAGGAAGCTCAACGCGTGCGCCACCACGACGTAGGCCAGCACCGCGCCGGTGACGAACAGCACGCTGCCCGCGCTGACGAAACCGACGGCGTACCGGCGTTCCTTCGCGTAGAGACCGGGAGTGATGAACGCCCACAGCTGGTACAGCCAGATCGGCGCGGCCAGAACCACGCCCGCGGTGAAACCGACCTTCATCCGGAGCATGAATTGCTCGAACGGAGCGGTCGCCAGCAGGCGGCACGAGCCGTCGGGCGTCAAGGCCGCCCGGGCACTGGCGGGCAGAGAGCAGTACGGCCCGGTGAGCATCTCACCGAGACTGGGCACCATCCAGAAGGAATGCGCGTACCAGAAGAACCCGAACACCGTGGTCAGCAGGATGGCCGCGATGGACTTGAGCAGCCTGCTGCGCAACTCTTGCAGGTGTTCGACCAACGACATGGTGCCGTCGGGATTCGTCCTGCGCTTGCTGCGCCGAGGATCGAACGGGATTCGCATCGTCGTGGTGTGTCCCTGTGCTCGCGGGCCGCGGAGGCGGAGGCTTGTCTCTACCACCGAACAGCACTGATCGGGGCGAGCGTGCGCTCACCCCGAGGGAAGCGATCGGCTCAGGCCGACTTCTGCTCGTTCTGGGTAGCCTGCGGTGCGGCGGCCTGCTGCGCGGGCGGCGTGGCCGAAGCGGCGGGCAACTGCTGCGCGGGCTGCTGCACGGGCGCGGCGGCGGACTGCTGCGGCGTCTCGTTCTGCATCTGGCTGACCTCGCTCTTGAAGATGCGCAACGAACGCCCGAGGCCACGCGCCGCGTCGGGCAGTCGCTTCGCACCGAAGAGCACCACGAACAGCAACGCGATGATCAGCAGGTGCGACCAGCTGAACGTGCCTGACATGTGTACCTCCCGAGAAAGTGGTGTCTCCGATGCTACCGGACCTGCTCGGCGCCGTTTCGGCGCTACGGGGGTAGCTGGGAGTAGTCACCGAGCCGTCGCCCTACGGCAACCGCGTGGTCCCCTTGCCGCCACGGTCGGCCGCCGCCCGGAGCTCGGCGAGCAATGCCGCGCCGGTCCATTGCCGCGGGTCGCCCCGTTCGGCTTCGTTGATCAGTTGGATGAGCCGCTGGTTCACCGGCGTCGGCACCCCGGTCATCGCCCCGAGATCCACCACTTCCCCGCACAGCCACGTGATCTCGGTGCGCCGCCCGGCGGCCAGGTCGTCGGCCATCGAGGACCGCGCCAGCGGGTCGATCGCCAGCACCCGCGCCGCCAGCAGGCGGAACAGCCAGGTGGGCACGGTCAGCACCGAGGCCATCAGTTCCGGCGGCAACGCGGTCAGGCGAGCGGGGTGGATGCGCGCCCGACGCATGACCCCGAGGGCCTCCTTCTGCGCGAGCGCCACGCAGCGGCGGTAGTCGCGGTCGGCGAGTTGCTCGCGCAGCGGCAGGCCCGACAGGGCGTTGACCGGGTTGTTCAGGTTCAGCAACAGTTTGGCCCACTGCACCGGGCGCAGGTCGTCGTGGCGCTGCAACGGCAGGCCCGCGCGGTCGAACAGGTCGAGGTAATCCCCCAGCGCGGGATCATCCTGCACCGCGAGCCCACCCTCGGTGCCGCGATGGAAGTGGCCGGGAGCGCGACGGACCACGTTGAACATGACCATGCCGGGCAGCACGACGCACGAGGAGAGGATGTCGCGCAGCACGGTGTCGTTGCCGATCCCGTTCTGCAGGCTCAGCACCACCGTGCCGGGCCGGATTCGGCCCGCCAGCGCGCGGGCGGCATCGACGGTGGCCCCGGATTTCACTGTGACGAGTACCAGGCCGGCCTCGTCGACGTCCTCGGGCTCGGTCGCCACCCGGAACCGCTGCGGAGCGACCCGGTGCGACGCGCCGTCGAGGTCGGTCAGGTGCAGGCCGTCGGCGGTGATCTCGTCGAGCATCCGTTGCCTGCCGACGAAGGTCACCTGCGCGCCCGCACCTGCCAGCAGCCCACCGACGTACATGCCGATACTGCCCGCGCCGAACACCATCACCCGAGGCGGTGACCCGGTCGCCTCGCTCACAACGCCCCCACTTCTTCCAGGCCCGCGTCCCGGTACGCCGACAGCGCCGCCTCCGAACGCTCGCGCACCGCGGCGACCAGTTCCACCGGCCCGAGTGCTCGCACGCCCGCGCCGAAGCCGAGCAGCAGCCGCGCCATCCAGTCCAGGGTGGCGAAGCGCATGGTGGCTTCCATCGAACCGTCGGCCCGGGTGGCGACCCGGTGCATCGGGTACTGGTCGAGCACCCAGCCGTAGTCCGGACGGATCAGCAGACGGGCCAGCGGGACCGCGGGATCGTCCTGGAACAGGTCGAGTGCCGCCTCGGTCGATACGTCACGTGGCGGGCGGGCCCGCTCGTCCAGTTCGGTGGCGGCTTCCATCCGGTCGAAGCGGAACAATCGCACAGCTTCGGCCTCCCGGCACCACGCCTGCAGGTAGCTGTTGTCGTCGACGAGCAGGATGCGGATCGGATCGACCACCCGCTCGGAGACCACATCGCGACTGGCCGAGTAGTAGACCAGGCTCAGCGCGCGCCCACCGGCCAGCGCCGAGCGCACGGTGGTCACCGCGGGCGCCTCCAGCGGGGCGAACGAGACGGGCTGCGCCTGCTCGGAGTCGGTCGCCCCGTCGGCGATCGCGGATTCGATCTTGGCGATCGCGGCGTGCGCGGCCGTCGGATCGACCATGCCCGGCATCTCGACGATCGAGCGCAGCGCCACCAGCAGGGCGGTGGCCTCGGTCGAGGTCAGCCGCAGCGGGCGGTCGATGCCCGCGGAGAAGGTGACCTCGATGCTCTCCTCGGAGAACGACAGGTCGATCAGGTCGCCGGGGCCGTAACCGGGCAGCCCGCACATCCACAGCTGATTCAGATCGCTCATCAGCTGTTTGGTGCTCACGCCCAGGTCGGCGGCAGCTTCGGCGGCACTGATACCCGGGTTGGCGATCAGATACGGGATCATGTTGAGCAGCCGCGACAGCCGCACCGAGAGTCTGCTGGTACTCATGCCGAAGCCTCCGGGCTCTCCGAGACGGTGACCTTCACGCCCGTGGCCTGCGACACCGCGAGTTCGGAGACCGCGCGCAACCGCGCCATCACATCGGCGCGCAGTTCCGGCGGTTCGAGCACCAGCGCGTCCGGCCCGAGGCCGGTGACCAACCGCGCGATCCAGTCCCAGGAGCGAACCGGCACCTCGAGCACCACCCCGGAACGTCCGGCGAGCACCTTCGGCTCCCGCACCGACGCCAGCCTGCGCAGGTCACGGCCGCGACCGTCGGCCACCCAGATGACCGCGGTCCCGGTGACCGGGCTGCTCCTGGTGACCCGGGCGACGATGTCGCGCAGATCCACGCCCTCGGGTTTGCGCACGACATTGCGCGGCCCGTACGCGGTCACATCCGCGGCGATCCGTGAGAGCCGGAAGCTGCGGACCGCGTCGCGGTCCCGGTCGTGCCCGACCAGATACCACCGGCCACGATGGGTCACCACGCCCCACGGTTCGACATCGCGCATCCGGTACGGTTCGCCCACCGAACCCCGATGCTCGAAACGCACCGCCTGACCGGCGTCGACCGCGGCCAGCAGCTTGCCCAGCACCGGCTCGGAACCCCGGGTGCGGGCGGGCACCGCGGGCACCGTCGCCACCGGCGCCTCGGTCTCGACATGGATGCCCGCCGCGCGCAGCTTCAGCAGCGCGCCTTCGGCCGCGGCAGCCAGCTCAGGAGACTCCCACAGCTGCACGGCGACCGCCACGGCGGCGGCCTGCTCGTCGGTGAGGTCGATGTCGGGCAGGGCGTAGGCGTCGGGGTTGATCCGGTAGCCCTCCAGCGCCGAGAACCGCCCGACCGGCCCCACCTCGAGGGGAATGCCCAGGTCACGTAGCTCGTTCTTGTCGCGCTCGAACATCCGGCTGAACGCTTCGTCGCTGACCGATTCCTCGTAACCCGCGACGCTTTCCCTGATCCGCTCCGCGCTCAGGAACTGACGGGTCGACAACAGCGCGATGACCAGATTCATCAGCCGCTCGACCTTGGATATCGCCACCCGATAGAGGGTAATCCGCCCGCCCGCCCAGGTGTGCGTCGGCGCGCGAAACCCGCCGCACGCACCGGTGCGGCGGGCTCCGGCCGAACACCCGACCTGGAGGCGCTACATGGAGGCGATCAGTCGTTCCACCCGCTCGTCGACCGACCGGAACGGGTCCTTGCACAGCACGGTGCGCTGGGCCTGATCGTTGAGCTTGAGGTGCACCCAGTCCACGGTGAAATCGCGCCCGGCCTCCTGGGCGGCGGTGATGAAGTCACCGCGTAGCTTGGCGCGCGTGGTCTGCGGCGGGGTTTCCACCGCGGCGTCGACGGCCTCGTCCTCGGTGATCCGCTTGGCCAGCCCCTTGCGCTGCAGCAGGTCGAACACGCCGCGACCGCGCTTGATGTCGTGGTAGGCCAGGTCGAGCTGGGCGATCTTGGGATCCGAGAGCTCCATGTTGTAGCGATCCTGGTAGCGCTGGAAGAGCTTGCGCTTGATCACCCAATCGATCTCGGTGTCGACCTTGGCGAAGTCCTGCGCTTCCACCGCGTCGAGCGTGCGGCCCCACAGGTCGACGACCTGGTCGATCTGCGGATCGCGATCCCGGTTGCGCAGATGTTCGACCGCGCGGGAGTAGTACTCACGCTGGATGTCGAGCGCACTGGCCTGCCGCCCGCCCGCCAGGCGGACCGGCCTGCGACCGGTGAGATCATGGCTGACCTCCCGGATCGCGCGGATCGGATTGTCCAGCGCGAAGTCGCGGAAGGAGACGCCCGCCTCGATCATCTCCAGCACCAGCGCCGCGGTGCCCACCTTGAGCATCGTGGTGGTCTCGGACATGTTGGAGTCGCCGACGATGACGTGCAGGCGCCGGTACTTCTCGGCGTCGGCGTGCGGCTCGTCGCGGGTGTTGATGATCGGGCGCGAGCGGGTGGTCGCCGAGGAGACGCCCTCCCAGATGTGCTCGGCCCGCTGCGAGAGGCAGAAGGTGGCGGCCTTGGGCGTCTGCAGCACCTTGCCGGCGCCGCAGATCAGCTGGCGGGTGACCAGGAACGGCAGCAGCACGTCGGAGATCCGGGAGAACTCCCCGGCCCGCACGACCAGGAAATTCTCGTGGCAACCGTAGGAATTGCCCGCCGAATCGGTGTTGTTTTTGAACAGATAGATGTCGCCGCCGATGCCCTCTTCGGCGAGACGCTGCTCGGCGTCGATGAGAAGATCCTCGAGCACCCGCTCACCGGCCCGGTCGTGGGTGACCAGCTGATGCAAGCTGTCGCACTCGGCGGTCGCGTACTCGGGATGCGAGCCGACGTCGAGGTAGAGGCGAGCACCGTTGCGAAGAAACACGTTCGAGCTACGGCCCCAGGACACCACCCGGCGGAAGAGGTACCGGGCAACTTCGTCGGGGGACAGCCGACGGTGACCGTGGAAGGTGCATGTCACACCGAACTCGGTCTCGATCCCCATAATTCGTCGCTGCACTCTTCGAGGTTACAGCCAAGTGGGGTTGTCGCGGGGCGGTGCGGACAACAGCGGGGCACACGGCTTCACAACGATTCGGGTGATTCGACCGTTTCCGACCGGAAACACGAGCCGGGGAATTCCGACGGGAAACAGGGCGGGTCCGTGTGCGAACCGATGGTTCGCACACGGACCCGTCGAGTGACATTCGTCCCGTTGCTCTAGGTGGAACCGCCCGACTCTTCGCTGGAATCGTCCGGCAATTCCACCGTAGTGGTCGGTTTCTTCGCCGCCTCGTCCGACGCGGGCTCACCGTCGCCCGCGGCCAGGAGCTGTTCGAGCGCCGACGCGGCGACCCGGCGGAACGCCCGGCGTGGCCGAGCCTGTTCCAGGGTGGCGACCTCGAGCTGCGCGACGCCGATGGCGCGCTTGTCCTTGTCGCCTTCGGGGATGGCGGCCTTCAGGGCTTTCACCGCGATCCCGATCGCCGCGCCGAGCTCCAGCCCCGGCTGGTAAGAGCTCTTCAACGCCGTGATGATGGGCTCGGTGGTGCCGCCCATGACCACGAACTCGCGCTCGTCGACGATGGAGCCGTCATAGGTGATCCGGTAGAGCACCGCTTCGGGCGACTCTCCCGCGTAGCCCACCTCCGCGACACAGATCTCCACCTCGAAGGGCTTGAGCTGGTCGTTGAAGATCGATCCGAGGGTCTGCGCATAGGCGTTGGCCAGCGCCCGGCCGGTGACATCGCGCCGGTCGTACTGGTAACCGCGCAGATCGGCCTGCAGGATGCCGCCGCGGCGCAGGCTCTCGAACTCGTTGTACTTGCCCACGGCGGCGAAGCCGACGCGGTCGTAGAGCTCGCTGACCTTGTGCAGCGTGGCGGAAGGATTCTCCGCCACGAACAACACGCCCTTGTCGTAGGTCAGCACGATCACGCTGCGACCCCGAGCGATGCCCTTACGGGCGAGCTCGGTCTTGTCGCGCATGATCTGCTCGGCAGACGCGTAGTACGGCAGCGTCATGCGAGGGCACCCCCTTCCTGAGCCGCGGTGCGATCGGCCACGATGCCGCGGGCGACCTCGGCCAGCCGATCCTCGGCCACCTCGAGCGCTCCCTCGGCATCGATCACGACCGCGGTCGGATAGATGCCGCGCAGCAGATCCGGCCCGCCGGTGGCGGTGTCGTCGTCGGCCGCGTCGTAGAGCGACTCGACCGCGATACGCAACGCCCGATCCTGGTCGATTCCCTTGGAATACAACTTCTTCAACGAGGTACGGGCGAACATCGACCCGGAACCGACCGCGGTGTACCCGAAGCGCTCCTCGCTGCGCCCGCCGACCACGTCGAAGGACACGATGCGACCGGTCCGGTCCGGGTCACCGGCGCGCTCGTCATAGCCGACGAGGACCGGCACCACGGCCAGGCCCTGCATCGCCGCGGGAAGGTTGTCGCGCACCATCTTCGACAGTTTGTTGGCCTTGCCGTCGAAGGTGAGCGGGACGCCCTCGATCTTCTCGTAGTGCTCGAGCTCGACCGCGAACAACCGCACCAGTTCCACGGCCATGCCCGCGGTGCCCGCGATGCCCGCCGCGGAGAAGGTGTCGGTGATGTACACCTTCTCCATGTCCCTGCTGGCCAACAGGTTTCCCTGGGTGGCCCGGCGATCGCCGGCGATCAGCACGCCGCCGCGGTAGCTGACCGCGACGATGGTGGTGCCGTGCGGAGCGATGTCCTTCGCGGCGGCGCCACCGGCAGAACCGGTGGCGCCGTCGATGGCCGAGAACCTGTGTGGCCACAGCAATTCCGGAGCGTGTTGCCGCAGGTGTTCGGTGAAAGAGGAAAGCGCGTGCCCCGGGTGGAGACGCATCGGGTCACCCGCAGTCACTGGCCGCCCTTCTGCACGTAGGCGCGGACGAAGTCCTCCGCGTTCTCCTCGAGCACGTCGTCGATTTCGTCGAGCAGGTCGTCGGTCTCCTCCGCGAGCTTCTCGCGGCGCTCCTGCCCTGCGGCATCGGGGCCGACGGAACCTTCGTCCTCGTCGCCGCCCCCGGTGCGCTTGGTCTGCTCTTGTGCCATGGCAGCCGACCTCCTGTGTTCTCATCACGACCGGACCCAGAGGTGAGCACGGTTCCGATCATGCGCAATGTGCGTGCTCGTTCTTCAACACTACCCAGCGACCCCGACACCATGTCGGATCTGTTGCCTTTTCGTGCGGTCTGTCCGTGTGATCTCTCCCGGCGGTCAGTGGGTGAGTTCGCGCACCAGTTCGGCCGCGCTGTCCACGCCGTCCAGCAGTTTCCCTACGTGCGACTTGGTGCCCCGACGCGGCTCCAGGGTGGGGATGCGCACCAGCGAGTCGCCGCCCAGATCGAAGATGACCGAATCCCAGCTCGCCGCCGCGATATCGGCGCCGAAGCGGCGCAGGCACTCGCCGCGGAAGTACGCCCTGGTATCGGTGGGCGGGTTGGTCATGGCGTCGAGCACCTGCTGTTCGCTGACCAGCCGCTTCATCGACCCGCGCGCCACCAGCCGGTTGTACAGGCCCTTGTCCAGGCGCACGTCGGAGTACTGCAGGTCCATCATGTGCAGCTTGGGCGCGGCCCAGTTCAGGCCCTCCCTGCTGCGCATCCCCTCGAGCAGGCGCAGTTTGGCCGGCCAGTCGAGCAGGTCGGCGCATTCCATCGGGTCGCGCTCGAGCAGATCGAGCACCATCGCCCAGTTGTCCAGGACGTCACGGGCGCGCGGGTCGTCGTTGCCTTCCCGGTCCATGAACTTGGCGACCTTCTCGTGGTAGAGGCGCTGCAGGGCCAGGCCGGTGAGTTCGCGCCCGTCGGCCATCGCGACGGCCACCCGCAGCGTCGGATCGTGGCTGATCTGGTGCACGGCGGTGACCGGGCGGGCCAGCTGCAGATCCGACAGGTCCTCGCCCGCCTCGATCAGGTCCAGGACGAGCGCGGTGGTGCCGACCTTGAGGTAGGTCGACATCTCGGCCAGGTTCGCGTCGCCGATGATGACGTGCAGCCTGCGGTACTTGTCCGCGTCGGCGTGCGGCTCGTCGCGGGTGTTGATGATGCCGCGCTTGAGGGTGGTCTCCAGGCCGACCTCGACCTCGATGTAGTCCGAACGCTGGGACAGCTGGAAGCCGGACTGGTCGCCGGACTGGCCGATGCCGACCCGGCCGGATCCACATACCACCTGGCGGGAGACGAAGAACGGGGTCAGACCGACGATGATCTGGTTGAACGGCGTGTCCCGGTTCATCAGGTAGTTCTCGTGGGTGCCGTAGGAGGCGCCCTTGCCGTCGACGTTGTTCTTGTACAGCTGTAGCCGCGGCGCCCCCGGCACGCTGGAGGCATGCCTGGCGGCGGCCTCCATGACCCGCTCGCCCGCCTTGTCCCAGATCACCGCGTCGAGCGGGTCGACGACCTCGGGCGCGGAGTATTCCGGATGCGCGTGGTCGACATAGAGCCTGGCACCGTTGGTGAGGATCATGTTCGCCGCACCCACCTCGTCGGCGTCGATGACCGGGGCCGGGCCGTTCATCCGGCTCAGGTCGAACCCGCGCGCGTCGCGCAACGGCGACTCCACCTCGTAGTCCCATCGGGTCCGCCGGGCGCGCGGCACGCCCTCTGCCGCCGCGTACGCCAGGACCGCCTGCGTGGAGGTGAGGATCGGGTTGGCCGACGGCTCGGTGGGCGTCGAGATGCCGTATTCGACCTCTATTCCGATGATGCGCTGCATGCCTCGAGCCTAGGCGACGCGCGCCGTCGCGGCGGCCGTACCCGTTCGCGCCCGTCCGATCCGGCTCTCGGGCGATGTCGTCGCGGGTGCGTTCGGGGTGGAGATCGTCCGCGATGGGTACCCCGGATGGTTCTCGCGGGTGACGACAGCGCGGGCGCCCGCGCCGGATAGTGGCGAGGTGACCGAACAGATCGCCGATCCCGCGCGGAACCCGGCCCCCGGCGCGCCGGTCCCCGCGCCGGGCCGATTGGCCGCCCTCGATGTGCTGCGCGGTATCGCGATACTCGGCACGCTCGCGACGAATGTCTGGATCATGACCGATCCGGAGGGCATGATCGGCTACCTCGACCACGTGGGCTCCGCGAACGCCGGGTGGGCCGAGCGCGTCCTCCAGCAGCTCGCCCAGGGGAAGTTCCTGGGACTGCTCACGATCATGTTCGGCATCGGCCTGGCCATCCAGCAGGCCTCCGCCACCCGCGCCGGACGCCGATGGCCGGGCGGCTACCCGTGGCGCGCGGTGCTGCTCCTCCTCGACGGCCTGCTGAATTTCGTTCTCGTCGCCGAATTCGACGTGCTCATGGGCTACGCGGTCACCGGTCTGGTGGTGGCGTTCCTGCTCGCGACGAGCGAACGGGCGCGACGGCGATGGCTGATCGCCGCGACGGCAGTGCATCTGACGCTGCTGACACTGGTGGCCGCGGCTCTGGCTACCGCGCCCGCGGCCGAATCCGCACCGCGAGATCCACTCGACCCGAACCCGTACGCGGACGGCTCCTTCTGGGATCTCGCGCTGTTCCGGCTCGAGAACGCGGGACTGTTCCGGATCGAGCCGGTGGTGATCTTCCCGATGTCGGTCGCCTTGTTCCTGACCGGCGCCCTGCTCTTCCGGCGCGGCGTTTTCGGCCCCGAAGGCGTGCGGCTGCGCCGACGGCTGATGATCGTCGGGGCGGTCGCCGCCGTCGTCGATCTGCTCGCCGGTGTGCTGGGCGGCGGCGACGCGCTGATCTTCACCCGCTACGGGACCGCTCCCCTGGTGTCCTTCGGCCTGCTCGCGCTCGTCGCCGGGTTCTACGCGCACGGGCGCCGGACCGGATTCGCCGGCCGCAGGCTCGGCGAGGTCGGCCGAACCGCGCTGTCCTGCTACATCCTCCAGAATCTGGTGGCCTCGGCACTGTGCTACGGCTGGGGGCTGGGTCTGGCGGCGCGGGTCGGCGACGCGGGTCGCGTCCCGTTCACGGTCGGGGTGTACCTGCTGGTGTGCGCAGTCGTCGTGGCGGCCGCGCACCTGTGGTTGCGCCGATTCGACCGGGGCCCGGTGGAATGGCTGTGGCACACGAGTTATCGGCGGCTGGCCGGCGAGCGCTGACGACGATCGCAGGCCCCACCGATGTCGGTCGCCGCTCGGCGGGACCGACTCGCCGAAACGGCCACCGTGAGGGCGTGTCGCCGGATATTCTCGTGTGGCGAGCCCGAATCCGGACTCGCAGTTGCGCGGCATGCGGGAGCGTCGGATGGAGAAGACCCTGGTCGTCGACGAAAAGCCCCGCTGGGCAACGGCGCTGCTACGCCCAGGCATCCTGGCCTTCGGCGGACCGATCGAGCCCTCGGCACTGCACGCCCACCACACCGTCCAGATGCTGGTCGCCCGGACCCCCGTCACCGTCATGGACGCGGGCGGCGTGCGCCATCAGGGCACCCGGGTGATCGTGCCCGCCGACGCGCCGTACCGGATCGAATCGGCGGCCGAGGGCGCGACGCTCTATCTCGACCCGGAGACCGCCGTGGGCGCGGCCGCGGCGGCCGACGCCCACCGCGGCGGCTGGGCGGACGACCGAAATCCGTTGCCCGCGGCCATGGCCGACTCCCCCATCGCCGAACAGGTCGCCGTCATCGTGCAGACCTTGCGTTCGACGCCGCTCACGGCCCCGCACCGGCACGCCGCCGTCACCGAGGCACTGCAGCTGCTGCCCTCCCTGGTCCTGGACCGCAGCATCCGTGGCGCGGATGTCGCCAAGCGGGTCGGCCTGTCCCCCGGCCGCCTGTCCCACCTGTTCACCGAACAGGTCGGAATCCCCTTGCGTCCCTATATCCTCTGGCTGCGACTGCGCATCGCCATCGGCCGCTTCCGCTCCGGCGACGATCTCGCCGCGGCGGCCGACGCCGCCGGCTTCGACGACAGCACCGATCTCACCCGTACATGCAGGCGCACCTTCGGTCTCACCCCGGACGCCCTGCACCACGCCGCCCATTGGGATCTCGGCGACGAGGTGCGCTGATCCCTCGCCGGTCAACGGTCGATTCCGGATCAGCACGCCCGACGAGGTGATGCCATCGCCGACCGGGGACGTGCTGCCGACGTCGGCGAGGGCCACAGCACCGTCGCCATCGGTTTCACCGTTGATCGCGGCCCGGTCGAGTCGGCCCGTGGCCCCGGTTACTGCCCACGCCGGGGAGCTGTGCGACGTCCCGCGGCTCGGACTCCTGTCGGCGTCGTGGCTGTACGGCGAGCCGATGGGCATCGGAACTCAGCTGACGACCGGATCTTCCACTGCTCTGGCGCGCAGGTGATACCGCGCGCCGATGGTCTTGAGCGCCTGCCGCACACCGGGCGGAGCCCACGCCGCCGACGCATCCTCGAGCACCTCGGGCTCGATCAGCCGCACGGTGTGGTTTCTCAGACGCAGCTCGAATTCTCCTGCGGCCATGACGTTCTTGAGCCAGTCGACATCGCGGCCGTAGGTGAGCGCGATACGGTGCACCGGCCCGTCGGCGAACGCGAGCACCGGCGTCTCGTAGGACCGGCCGGAGTGGCGGCCCTTGTGCAGGACGACGGCCAGCGGTCGCACGCGGCTCGCCAGCGGACCGGCGACCCGATTGGTGACGCGGCGGTTGAATGTGGCCAGGGAATGTGGAAGTACCATGTCGCCCTTCTCAGCTCGAGGATGCCACCGAAGCGGCCCACGCGGCGAACGCGCTCGGATTGCGGGTCTGCAGCAATACCCGGCCGGGCCCGATGAAATCGAAGACGAAACCCTCACCGGATTTCAGTGACTGGATCGACCGGCCCGACACCGCCCGGCGGATGGTGAAGTTCATCGTCAGGTCGTAGGCGACGACGTGCCCGGTGTCGATGGTGATCGGCTCCCCCGGCGGCAGGTCGATGACATCGATCGCACCGTACACGCCGACCACCGCCTCACCCTCGCCGTGGGCTCGCAGACCGAAGCCGCCCTCACCGCCGAACAGGTTCGCGAACCCGCCCCACTTCCCCTCCACGGTAACCCCGTGAGAGTTGGCGATCCAGCCGCCACGATTGATGTAATACGGCCGGTCCGGCGTGATCGTCAGGCTCAGCATGTCACCGGGCAGCGCGGGCGCGACATCGACCCAGCCACCCTGCGGCGGCGCGGTGAAGGTGGAGATGAAGAAGGACTCCCCGGCCAGCACCGACCGCTTCAACCCCGCCAGGATCCCGCCTTCGGCCTTTGCTTGCAACGTCACACCGGCCGAATGGGCGAGCATCGCACCGCTCTCGACCCGCATCGGCTCCCCGCCCGCCAGATAGCAGCGAGCAACGGTCGAGGCGGGATTGTGGCGCAGTTGTACCTTCATGTTCCCGGACCCTACCGCGAGGCCACGCTCAACGCTGTCCCCCGCGAACTCGGCGGGCCCCTTCGGCGAATTCGTCCAGAGCGCGCACGATCTCCTCGGCCGCCCAGATACGGTTGCGCGCTCGTGCCTTCGGAGCCCGCAGCACGCCGGCGTCGACCAACCGGTCGATCGCCCGCTGCGCCGCCACATCTGTCACGCCGAAGGTCTCTCGCACGTAGGCGTTGCCGACGACCGGCTGCGCGGCGAGCCTGTCGATCAGCGGCCACACCACCGAGTCGCGGCGAGCGGTGACGGCGGCGCGGTAGCCGTCGCGGATCTCGCACAGCCGCGCCACGAGCCGATCGCCGCTGTCCACGGCGAAGAAGGTGGCATCGACGAACTGTCGGACTATCGGCACCGGATCTCCGGCCCGGTACCTGGTCAGCGCCTCGAAGTAGGCGGAGGTGTCGACGAGCAGCCCGGCCGACAGCGGCACCGTGACGTGGCGGATGAGCCCGCGGCGGTGCAGCATGGCGTGCACCAGGGCCCGGCCGGTCCGCCCGTTGCCGTCGGTGAACGGGTGGATCGTCTCGAACTGGGCGTGCGTGAGTGCGACGTGCACCAGACCCGGCACGTCGGTCCTGGCGACGAAATCGAAGAGGTCGGCCATCGCCGTGGGCACCCGAGTGTGATGCGGCGGCACGAATACCGCACCGTGCGGACCGAGCGCGGAACCGCCGATCCACACCTGCTGGTCCCGCCATCGTCCCGCATTGCCCGGATCGGATTCGGACAGCAGGGCGTGGTGCATCGCCGGCACCGAGGACTCGTCGATCTCACGGCTGAGCGCCAGTGCCGCTTCCATCGTGCGGACATTGGCGGTGACGATCCGCGCGTTGCGGTTGGTGTACTCGCCGAGTCCGGCCAGCGCGAGCTGACGGGCCCCCACGGTGAGATTCTCGATCTGCGAGGAGGCCGCGCTCTCGGTACGCAACAGCACCGCGCTCATCGGGCCCGCTTCGGTACCCAGCGCGCGATGCGCGTCGAACGGCGATGACCCGAACGACGCGCGACGAACCGGTCAGCCGAGTTCGCGCAGCGCTTCCTCACTGCGGGCGACGATCGCGCGGCCGTCGCCGGTGAGCACGATGGGCCGCTGGATGAGCTTCGGATGCGAGGCCAGTGCCTCGATCCAGCGCTCGCGGTCGTCCGGGGTGCGCCCCCACTGCGCCAAACCGAGGTCCTTGGCGGGCTGCTCGCCGGTGCGAGTGATGTCCCACGGCTCGAGGCCCAGACGATCCAGTACCGCGCGCAGTTCCTCGGCGGTGGGCGGCTCGTCCAAGTAGTTGCGAATGGTGTATCCCCCGGCCTGCGCGTCCAGGTGCGCGAGCGCTGCTCGGCTCTTGCTGCACCGGGGGTTGTGCCAGATCTCGGTCTGCCCTGCGGTCATCGCCCCAGCCTAGTACTGGGGCGCATCGGCTCAGGATCGCGCCACAGCCGAACAACGGGCTGCCCATGGCCGAGGAAGACCCGGCGCAAGAAGGGCGGGGCTCACACGGGAATCGGCGCCTTCGGAAACACGAACGAGAAAAGAACCGACCACAGCGGCGGTCTCCGCCCAGCGACGAGCAGCGCCATGCGTTCCAGCGAATGCTCGAGCGAGAGGGCTTCGACCCGCCTCACCGCGGCGGCACCCCGCTCGCTCAAACCCCGCACCATGACATCCACCTCACAACGGACCAGTGTCCCGGCCGGAGCGGGGTCGAGCGTGTAGCTGACCAGCCGTTCGTAATCGACACCGACCCGCCGTTCGGCTCCGGGCCGCGCATCGCGGTATCGACGAACCACCCGGCGTGGCTCGTCGACCAGAACCTGGCCGTACACAGTGGTACTCATCGACGAACTGGTCCTCATGGTGAACACATACAGACCACGCTCCTCGGCGAGCCGGATATGCACCTTGCCGCCGAGCGCCCACGTGCGTATCGAGTCCGGATCGGTGAGACAGCCCCGCACCCGATCCGGCGGGGCGGGCAGTGACACCTGCCCCGAGATGCGGTAGTGACCGTCGCCGAGAGATTCGCCGACCATCCTGGCCTTGTCCGCCGCAGGCCTCGTCATCGACCACCTCCCATGAAGCGACCACCGGCCGCGATCCCGATGCGGGATCGCGGCCGGTGGTCCGCCTCGTCCTTACAGGTACTGGCCGGTGTTGGACTCGGTGTCGATCGCCCGGCTCGCACTGGCGTTCTTGCCGGTGACCAAGGTCCGGATGTAGACGATGCGCTCGCCCTTCTTGCCCGAGATCCGCGCCCAGTCATCGGGATTCGTGGTGTTGGGCAGGTCCTCGTTCTCGGAGAACTCGTCCACGATCGAATCGTAGAGATGCTGGATGCGCAGGCCCGGATTGCCGGTGTCGAGCACCGCCTTGATCGCGTACTTCTTGGCCCGGTCGACGATGTTCTGGATCATCGCGCCGGAGTTGAAGTCCTTGAAGTACAGGACTTCCTTGTCACCGTTGGCGTAGGTGACCTCCAGGAAGCGGTTGTCCTCGCTCTCGGCGTACATCCGGTCGACGACCCGCTCGATCATCGCTCGGACGCAGGCCGCCTTGTCCCCGTTGAACTCCTCCAGGTCGTCGGTGTGCAGCGGCAGATCCTTGGTGAGGTACTTGGAGAAGATGTCCTGCGCGGACTCCGCGTCCGGACGCTCGATCTTGATCTTCACATCGAGACGGCCGGGACGCAGGATCGCGGGGTCGATCATGTCCTCGCGGTTGGACGCGCCGATCACGATGACGTTCTCGAGCCCCTCCACACCGTCGATCTCCGAGAGCAACTGCGGCACCACGGTGGTCTCCACGTCCGAGGAGACACCCGAGCCACGGGTACGGAAGATCGAGTCCATCTCGTCGAAGAACACGATCACCGGCGTGCCCTCGGACGCCTTCTCGCGAGCCCGCTGGAAGATGATCCGGATGTGGCGCTCGGTCTCGCCCACGAACTTGTTGAGCAGCTCGGGGCCCTTGATGTTCAGGAAGAACGACTTGGCTTCCTTGGCATCCTCACCGCGCGCTTCGGCGATCTTCTTGGCCAGCGAGTTGGCCACCGCCTTGGCGATGAGCGTCTTACCGCAGCCGGGCGGACCGTAGAGCAGCACGCCCTTGGGCGGGCGCAGCTCGTATTCGCGGAACAGGTCCTTGTGCAGGAACGGCAACTCGACCGCGTCGCGGATCTGCTCGATCTGCCTGCCGAGGCCGCCGATGTCGGTGTAGTCGACGTCGGGCACCTCTTCCAGCACGAGGTCCTCGACCTCTGCCTTGGGGATGCGCTCGAAGGCGAAGCCGGCCTTGGTGTCGACCAGCAGCGAGTCGCCCGGCCGCAACCTGCGGATGGGCGAATCGGGATCCTCCAGGTCGTCGACCTCGGCGACCTTGGCCAGCGGACCCGCCAGCCAGACCACCCGCTCCTCGTCGGCGTGGCCGACCACCAGGGCCCGGCGGCCGTCGTCGAGGATTTCGCGCAGGGTGCCGATCTCACCGACCGCGTCGTAGTCGGTGGCCTCCACGACCGTGAGGGCTTCGTTCAACCGGACGGTCTGACCGTAGGCCAGCAGGTCGGTGTCGATGTTGGGTGAACAGGTCAACCGCATCTTCCGACCGGAGGTGAACACGTCGACGGTCTGATCCTCGTGCACGCCGATCAGCACGCCGTACCCGCTCGGCGGCTGGCCCAGCCGATCGACCTCCTCCCGCAAGGCGACCAGCTGCTGACGTGCCTCTTTGAGGGTGTCCATCAACTTGGTGTTGCGAATGGTCAGCGAATCGATGCGGGCTTCCAGTTCCCGTGCCTGATCCGGCGAGTCGGCCAGTTGCCTTCGGAGCGCAGCCACCTCGGCGCGTACCGCCTCGAGCTCTCTCCAGGCCGCCGAATCCGAATTCTCGATGGGGCTCATGTGCTGCTCCTCCCAGTCCCGGTCTTACAACGCTACCGGGCGCGAACCGTTCTCGCCCTGCGACATTGTTTCTTCGTGATCACATCTGCCTTGCGATCGGCGGCGGAACTACCATGTTAGCCTCCCCTAACCCGCCCGGGGAGACAATCCCCCGCACCGCCGAAAGGTTGCTGAACATGCACCGTCCCACCCGATCGCTGCGCGCAGGCATCGTCACCGTCACCGCCACCGCCGTCGTCGCCCTGACCGTCGGACTCGTCGGCTGTTCGGACGACGAATCCAACAATACGGCCGCGACCGGCAGCGCGGTGGCGACCGGTGCGGCATCGGCCACCACCGGCGCGGGGGCAGGCACCGGCACGGACCAGGAGGGCCACTCACACGACGCCCCCGCCCCCGCGGAACTGCAGGCCACCCTCGACCAGTTCACCGACCCGGCGAAGCCCGCCGCCGAGAAGACCGGTCTCGTCGTCGACGGTGACAAGCGCGCCGCCAATATCGAGGCCATGAACGCCGCTCTCGGCGGCTACGGCACGCTGAGCTTCACCGTCGGCGATGTCGTTCTCGAAGGCGAGACCGCGACCGCGCAGGTCGTCATCACCTCGCCGCACGGCCCCGCGCCCGCGATGCCGCTGACCTGGCAACACGAGGACGACCGCTGGAAGCTGTCGGACGCGAGCGCCTGCACCCTGCTCGGCTTCGCCAAGGCACCCTGCCTCGCCTGAGGCGATCCCGGCGGGCCCGGGTCATCTCCGTGCCGGGGCCCGGCGATCGTCCTCAGCCCTTGGAGGGGCGCCGCTGCGGCTTGGGGGTGACCACCCCTTCGGCCAGGCGCCGCGCGCTGACCAGGAACGCGGTGTGCGCCTGCATCCGGTGCTCCGGGCGTACCGCCAGTCCCACCACGTGCCACGGTCGCACCATCGACTCCCACGAGCGCGGTTCGGTCCAGCACTCCTGCTCGCGCAGCGCCTCCACCACCTTGGACAGCTGCGTGACCGTCGCCACATACACGATCAGCACGCCACCGGGGATCAGCGCCTTGGACACCGTCGGCAGCGCGTCCCAGGGCGCGAGCATGTCCAGCACCACCCGGTCCACCGGCTCGCCGTCGTAGTCGGCCACGTCGCCGATGGTCAGCGACCAGTTCGACGGCCGCTCGCCGAAGAACCGCTCGACATTGCGCACCGCGTGCTCGGCGTGGTCCTCGCGGATCTCGTGCGAGATCACCTGGCCCTGCGGCCCCACCGCGCGCAGCAGCGAGCAGGTCAGCGCACCCGAGCCCGCGCCTGCCTCGAGCACCCTGGCGCCGGGGAAGATGTCGCCCTCGTGCACGATCTGCGCGGCGTCCTTGGGGTAGATCACCGCCGCGCCGCGCGGCATGGACAGCACGTAGTCGACCAGCAGCGGCCGCAGGGCCAGGTACGGCGTGCCGTTGGTGGAGTTCACCACGCTGCCCTCGTCCGTCCCGATCAGGTCGTCGTGGGAGATCGCGCCGCGATGGGTGTGGAACTCCTTGCCCGGTTCGAGGATGACCGTGTGCAGGCGTCCCTTCGCATCGGACAGTTGCACCCGGTCCCCGATGGCGAATGGCCCGGTCCGTCTGGCCGTCATGAAACTCCGTTCCCTGTGATGTCAGTGCCGCCGGATAGCCTGCCAGGTATGTCAGCGCCCGCCTCCACACCCCCTGCCGAGCCCCATATGTCGCCACCCGCTCGCGCCCGCAGGCCGGCACTGTCGCCCTCGCGGGCAACGGATTTCAAGCAGTGCCCGTTGAAGTACCGGTTGCGTGCGATCGACGCGATCCCCGAACCGCCCACGCGCCGAGCGGTGCGCGGCACGGTGGTGCACGCGGTGCTCGAAGACCTCTACGGACTACCCCAGCACGAGCGCGCCCGCGCCCGCGCCGACGCGCTCGTCGAACCCGCCTGGATGCGGGTACTGGCCCAACAGCCCGAGATCGCCGAGGTGCTCGCCGCCGAGAGTACCGAGCCGTTCCTGGCCGAGGTGCGGGCCCTGCTGGACAACTACTACCGGCTCGAGGATCCCACCCGCTTCTCCCCGGAATCGCGGGAGGCGATGGTCGAGGTGGAATTGGCCGACGGAGTCCCGGTGCGTGGCTTCGTCGACCGTATCGACGTGGCGCCGACCGGGGAACTGCGGGTGGTCGACTACAAGACCGGGCGCGTACCCGGCCCGACGCAGGAGACCAAAGCGCTGTTCCAGTTGAAGTTCTACGCCCTGGTAGTGCTGCGCACCCGCGGCATCCTGCCCACTCAGCTCCGGTTGCTCTACCTGGCCGACGAGCAGATCCTCACCTATACCCCCGACAGCGAGGAACTGGATCGTTTCGAGCGCACGCTCGGCGCGCTGTGGGCTGCCATCCTGGACGCGGGACGCACCGGCGACTTCCCGCCGAACGTCAGTTGGCTGTGCGGCTATTGCGACTACAAGCCGCTGTGCCCGGCCCACGGCGGCACCCCGCCGGCCTATCCGGGCTGGCCGGAGACGGTCGGCGAGTCCTTCGAACAGGTCGAGGCCGAAGCCGTCTCCGACTGACCTGCGCCGGACCGGACGCCGAAGGTACGCGAGAGCAGCACCGACAGCCCCGGGCCACAACAGGATTCACCGCCGACGCCGAACCGGACACCGGACGGGGAAGGTCAGAACGCGCGGCAGGAACGGATGTCGGTGGCCAGGATCGCCTTGGCGCCCAGATAGGCCAACTCGTCCATGACGTGGTTGGACTTGTTGCGCGGCACCAGTGCCCGCACCGCCACCCATGCCTCGTCGGCCAGCGGCGAGACCGTCGGCGACTCCAGACCGGGCGTGATCTGCACGGCCTTGTCCAGCAGGTTCTTCGGGCAGTCGTAGTCCAGCATCAGATACTGCTGAGCGAAGACCACGCCCTGGATGCGGGCGATGAGCTGGTTGCGGGCGCGGTCCTGCGCGTCGGAGCCGATCCGTTCCACGAGCACGCCCTCGGAGTCGCACAGCGACTCACCGAAGGCCACCAGATTGTGCTGGCGCAGCGTGCGGCCGGAGCCGACCACATCGGCGATGGCGTCGGCGACACCGAGCTGGATGGAGATCTCGACCGCGCCGTCGAGGCGGATGACCTCGGCCTCGAGGCCGCGCTCACGCAGGTCGGCGCGCACCAGGTTCGGGTAGGACGTGGCGATCCGCTTGCCCGCCAGATCGTCGACCTTCCATTCGGGGCCCGCGGGGGCCGCATAGCGGAAGCTGGAGCGCCCGAAGCCCAGGGCGAGGCGTTCCTGGACCGGAGCGCCGGAGTCGAGGGCCAGGTCGCGGCCGGTGATACCGAGGTCGAGTTCGCCGGAGCCGACGTAGACGGCGATGTCCTTGGGCCGCAGGAAATAGAACTCGACCTGGTTCTGCGGGTCGAGGACGCTCAGTTCGCGCGAATCGGTGCGTTTGCGGTAACCGGCTTCGGAGAGGATGGAGGTCGCCGATTCCGACAGCGAGCCTTTGTTGGGGACTGCTACGCGCAGCATGGGGAACAGTGTCCTTCCGGAAGGTGGAGGTATCGAGCGGAGAACGCGACCGTCACAGATGTCGGTACACGTCGTCGAGCGTCAACCCCCGGCCCACCATCAGCACCTGGACCCAGTACAGCAACTGCGAGATCTCCTCGGCCAGGGAATCGTCGCTCTCGTGTTCCGCGGCCAACCAGACCTCGCCCGCCTCCTCGAGAACCTTCTTACCCTGGGTATGCACGCCGGCGTCCAGGGCGGCCACGGTGCCGGACCCCTCGGGACGAGTGGCGGCACGATCCTGCAGCTCGGCGAACAGGGATTCGAAAGTCTTCACGGGTCCACATTCTCTCAGATCCCGGCATCCGCCCCGCACACGCCACCGGGTTCACTCCGCGGGCACGCGCGCGCCCGGTCCCTCGCCTCGGGAATCGGCGGCGGACCGGGCGCGGGTGAGCCTCAGCGCGCCGGTGTCACTGCGGCGCAGCCAGCAGCGCGGCCAGTTCACTCACCGCGATCCGCAGCTGATCGGCGAAGGCGTGCATCTGATCGGCGACCGCGGTCGGGGTGGCCAGGTACAGGTTCCAGCGATCCGGCAGCAGCACGTAGGCGATGCCGATGCAGCGTGGGCTGGTGGAGCCGAAACCGAAGTACTCGATGTTCACCGACGGCGCCGAGCTGGTGCTCAGGTAGTCGTCGCGCATGATCGTCCAGCCGGGGCTGTCGTAGAGCGCGATCGGCTCGGTGACGCCGAGTTCCGCGCCGCGGCGGCGCTGGATCCACTGCAGCTCCCACAGGTGCTGCTCGGGTGCGTCGCCGGCCTGGCACTGCTGGGCCCGGGCCACGTGCGCGTCGGCCGCCGTGCGGGCTGCGGCCAGCTTCGTCTCGTGATCGACGTCCGGGTCGACCATGGCGTCGACGAAGGCGATCATCTCGGGGGTGATCACACGCATCGCCTCGGTACGGCCGTTGCGGTACTGGCGGGTCGCGATGGACTCGTAGGTCGCTCCGGTCAGGCCCTTGCTGCGGCGGTGCGCGAGCTGGTAGGCGAGCTGGGCGAAGGCGTCCGGGGAGATCTTCAGCTTCTTGGCCTCGGCGGTGCCGAACTCGGGGAAGCTGACCGTGGTGGTCGCGTTGGCGGCCGCGTAGTCGGCGAAGTCCTTGGCGGCGGCCTTGATCCGCTGACGCAGTTCGGCGTCGAGGGTGAACTCGATCGGCGCCACCGCGGGCGTGCCCTGTGACCGCGCCCCCGCCGCCTCGGCGTGGTCGGCGGCCGTGCGCTCGAGCAGGGTGTCGACGAAGGACAGGATGGTGGTGCCGTCCAGCCCGCAGTGCTCGACATTGATGCCGGCGCTGCCGTCGGCGAAGACGATGAACGACACCGACTTGTCGAAGTAGCGGTTGGCGCTGTCGCCGTGCAGCAGCTGATCGCAGGCGTGCAGGGAGTCGCGAGGCGCGAAGTCCTCGAGACACACACAGAACAGCGCGGTCTCGATGGTGTCGAGCGCGGCGGCGTCGGCCGGCTCCGCCCGCAGCAGTTCCCGATCGGCGGCCCATTCGGCGCGAGCCTTGGTGGTCAGGTGTCCCACGGAGGTGTCGGCCTCGGCTGCGGTAGCGCCCGCCTCGAGCACCGCGCGCACACCCTCGCCGAGCTCGTCGAGGGTGTGCGGCACACCCTCCGGACCGATCACCTCGAGCCGGAAGACGTTGCCCCGATGGAAGACAGCGATATGGCGTTCCTGCGACGGGCCCGGCCACTCGTCGGTGTAGGGAACCCGCACGGAGTCCTGCTCGGCGCCGGGGATGCGGGTCTCGGAGAACAGGTACTTGTTCTGCCACATCGACAGCCGCTTGCCACGCTGGGTCGCGGGCGGGATCTCCTCGCGGTCCAGCGCCAACTTGTAGTCGAGGGCCGCGAGCACGATGGCGGCCGCGCGCGAGACCTGATCGGAGGCGGTGGAAGCGGCCAGGGTGGTGTCGTCGCGGAAGAGGAAGAAGAAGTTGGCGTTCAAGGCGATCCGATCACGCCTGCCCAGGTAGCGCGAGGGCCAGAACTGGTCGAGCCAGCTGCCGACGCCGGGGGTGGCGTCGTATTCGGCGAGCGCCGCGTGCAGTGTGCGTCCGGGCCCGTCGGCGCTGAGCAGTTCGGCCACCGCCGCCTCGGTGGTGGCCAGTTCCTCGGCGGTCAGCAACGGCGAGCACCACTGCAGGAAACGCTCGGCGCTGGCCTCGAGCGTGGGCAGCGGAACGCGGGGCAGTTCGTCTTCGGCGGCGAAAGTGCGTTCGGTCAACTCGGTTCCTCGTATCGGGGTGAGTGCGCCGCGCCACGGGTGCGCGGGCGGGTCTACGGAAGGGGTTCACTCGTGCCGGGAATCACGCTTGTCCACGATCCTCGGTCACGCGACGGCGTTTCGCCAACCGCCTTCGAGCGGGTCCGCGCTCGGGCGTGGCGCCCCGGACGGTGACCGGGGCGCGGCGTGGGCAGTTCTGATCTCAGAAGCGGCGATCGGGGTCGGGCCGGGAGAGGAACAGGCGAGCGCACAGCCAGCCTTCGCTTTCGTGTCGCGCGGTGTCGATCCCGTTGTCGGCCAGCGCGGTCAGCACGTGCTGCTGCTCGACGGGTGAGGCGAAGCGCCGTTGCTTGTACAGGCCCGGGGCCTGTTCGGTGCGATATCCGAGCGCGTCGAGTTCGGCCGCGATCGGCGTGAAATCGAACATGCGCAGCACGAAATGCGCCATCCACGGCAGCCGGTCGGGCCGCGCGGCGGCGATCCTGGTGATCGTCTTCTCGGTGACGTAGCCGATGCATCCGGTGGAGACGACCAGATCGGCCCCGGCGAGCACGGCCCGCTGTTCATCGGTGGGGTCCGCGGCCTCCAGGTCGGCGTGCACCGCCTCGTGCAGCAAGCCCGCCTGCTCGGCGTACTCGAGGGCCGGGCGGGAGGCGTCGATGCCGAGGAAACGGACACCGGGCCAGGCGTCTCTCGCGGCGAGCCGGGCACGGTCGCGCTCGACGAGCGCGGCACGATCGGCCTCGCCCGCCGAGCGGTAGTGCTCGGCCAGTTCGGCGATGGTGGTGTCGAAGCGCAGGAGCGCGGCGTTCACACCATAGGAACAGCCGATGTCGAGCACCGTGACCGGTTCGGCGGCCTCCGGGGAGCCGTACGTCGCGGCGCGGAACTCCCGGATCTGCTGTTCGAAGAAGGGCTTGGCCAGTTCCGGAATGCGATAGTCCAGTTCGGACATCCGGGCGTAGTACTCGCGGGGATCGGGACGGTCGTAGATGTCGTCGAACGAGGCTTTCCCGGTGGTGTGCAACGGCACTGGCACGTGTCTCGGTTTCCCTTCGGGTCGGAACTTGCTCAGTCGAGTAGTCGGTCGCTCCGGACCGCCTCGGCCGCGGCGATGTGATCCGGCAGAACGCGCCCGAAGAGCTGACGGGTGCGTTCGATGGTGCCGATGACGCCGGGCCGGTCGGTGTAGGCGAAGATCGCCGAATGACGTTGCGTGGCACCGGAGACCGTGGAGACCCGGTGCAGTGAGTAGCGGCCCTGGAACAGCTGCAGATCACCGGGGCGCAGATCCAGCCTGCGCACGAGGTGGTCGCCGGAATCGGTGAGCACGGCGCGCACGTCGTCGAGATGTTCGTCGTCGGGTGTGCGGATGTTCGGGCAGTACTCGAAGATCCCGCCGTCGTCGGGCCCCCTGGTCAGCATGCTGACCGTGAATTCGTTGGTGTCGAAGTGCCACGGGTGCGACATGCCGGGAGCCACCACGTTCAGGCACAGCCCGGCCAGCGGATCGGCGTATTCGTGCAATTCGGCACGGCCGAAGCAGTCGGCGACGAACCGCTGGAAGAACTCGTCCACGTAGAGGCGATGGATCAGCGCGTCGGCGGGGATCCGGTCGCGCGGCACGAAGGCGTTGCCGCGCTCGAGCACGATGCGGCCGGGATGCCCCTCGGGCAGTGCGGCATCGAGCGGGATGTTGTAGGCGTTGACCTGTTCGGTGCGGTAGTAGGCGTGCGGCGCCATCTGCTCGCCCTGCTCGCGCAGGGTGTCGACGAGCTCGGGCCGGATGAATGCCCGCAGCACGGTGCAGCCCGACTCCGCGAGTTCGGCGCGCGCGGCCGAGACCGCCGCCTGCCACCGCGCACCTCCCGGCTCCCGCAGCGGATACCTTGCGGTGTCGACGATTTCATCCAACACGCCGATCGATGCCATATCGACATTGTTATGCACGGCGTGTCGAACACGCCCGGGTTTCGGAAAGATCATCGGTGAATACCGTCACAGCGGTGATATTCCAGCTATCCGGCCCCAGATGCCTTGCCATGCAGTCGGTTCCATCTCGGCCGACCGCGGATCTCATCGGGTGAGCAGCAACGCCTCGTGCAGGTGGTCCACGGTCAGGCCGACGAGGGATTCGCGCAGCACCCGTCCCGGACCCGCGGGCACGGGGATCTCGCAGGGCACCACGATCACCGCGCAGCCCGCCGCGGCCGCCGCCCGAGCGCCGGTCGGCGAATCCTCCACGGCCACACAGTGTCGCGGGTCCACGCCCAGCAACTCCGCGGCACGCAGATAGGGATCGGGTGCGGGCTTGCCCTCGGGCACCTCGTCGCCGCAGACCGAGACGTCGAAGTGGTGCCTGCCGATGGTGTCGAGACCGAACTCGGTGAGCGAGCGCACGGTGTTGGTGACCAGCGCCGTGGACACCCCGACCGACCGCACCAGTGCCAGCGCGTCGGCCGCACCGGGACGCCACGGGATCGGGCCGGTCATCAACTCACCTACCCGCCACTCCAAGAACTCGGCGGCCTCGGCCAGCGCCCGCGGAGTCGGATCGGCGCCGAGACCGTTGAACACGATTCGCAGCGCGTTCGGCCCGGACGCACCGATCAGCGCGTGCCGCAGCTCGTCGGTCATCACGCCGCCGAGTTCCACCGCGAGCTCGCGCACCGCGATGTCCCACAGCTTCTCCGAATCCAGCAGCGTCCCGTCCATATCCCACAGGACCGCGGCGAGTCGCCCCGTCATCCGCCGTTTTTCCCCTCGTCCCGACCGTCCCGGGACCTCCCCGGCGCATCGCCCTTCACCCTATCGACCCCCTGGTCCCCTCAGAGTCCGGAGCCGGAGATCAAGGTGCGGCCGCCGTCGCGGGTGACGCTGATCCAGCGGCTCTCCCCCGCGACCGTGCCGTCGGTCTTGACGTAGGTCAGCGAGACCGTCGCGCGATCGGGACCGTCGGGGGTCACGCTGGTCACGCTCACCGAGCGGATCGAGGACCAGAACGACGCGTAGGAACCGTATCCGCCGGTCTGCGCCTGGTAGGCGGGCGAGAGCTGCGCCCACGCGCCCGCGATGTCGCCGGGCAGCATGGCGTAGTAGCCCTGGGCGAACTGCGCCGCGTCGCCCGCGGGCGCTGCCGTGGTGGTCGTCGGCGAGGGCGTGGTGGTCGGCACTGTGCTGGTGACCGACTCGGCCGAGTCCTCGTCGGTGGTCTCGTCCGACGGTGTGGTGGCCTCGGCGGAGGCCGGAAGCGAAGGGGGCGCGGCGGTTTCGTCGCCGCCGGTGTCGCGGGTGAGCAACAGGACCACAGCCAGAGCGAGCACGGCAACCACCGCGACGACCGCCAGCATCAGCGTCGGCTTGCGCTGCGTATCCGAGGTCGAGGCACCCGCGGCCGCCGGGGGCGCCGGCGGCGCCGGGGGGTCGTACCCGTCCGTCGCCGGAATCGGTGCTGCGGCCGGAGCGGGAGCGGGACGGGCTGGTGCCGGACGGGCGGGGGCCGGACGGGTGGTCGCGGGGAGCGACGGCGCCCCGGACAGAACCGCCGTGGCGTCGGAGCCCGGTGTGGGCAGGACCTTGGTGGCCATCGGCGGCCCCGGCAACCGGGGCGCGCGACCGGCCGCCACATCGGCGAGCGCACGCGCCGCTTCCCGCATGGTCGGCCGGGCCTGCGCGTCCACCGAGAGCAGGCTCATCAGCACCGGCGCGAGCGGTCCGGCATTGCGGGGCGGCGCCACCTCGCCGAGGGCGACGGCGTGCAGGATCGCCAGCGGATTGTCGCCCTCGCCGAACGGCGGCGACCCCTCCACCGCGGTGTAGAGCGTGGCGCCGAGGGCGAACACGTCCGAGCTGGGCAGCGGGTCCTCACCACGGGCCACTTCCGGTGCGAGATAGGCCGGCGTGCCCGCCAGCAGACCGGTCGCGGTGACCGTGACGTCGCCGACCGCACGGGAGATGCCGAAGTCGGTGAGCTTTACCGTGCCGTCGTCGGCCACCAGCAGGTTCGCCGGCTTCACATCACGGTGCATGATCCCCGCGTCGTGCGCCGCCGCCAACGCGGAGGCGGCCTGCGCCCCGATCTCGGCGACCTCCAGCGGCGGCAGGGTGTGCCCACCGGCGATCTTGAACGCCAGGCTCGGCGCATCCATGTACTCCATCACCAGCCACGGCTGGCCGTCCTCCTCGGCGACGTCGAAGACGGTGATGGCGTTGGGATGGTGCAGCCGCGCCGCGATCCGGCCCTCACGCATGGCGCGCCGCTTGGCCTCGGTCGCCTGGTCCGGTGTCAGCCCCGGGGTCAGCAGCAGCTGCTTGACGGCGACGACACGCTCCAGCCGCTCGTCGGTTGCCCGCCACACCACCCCCATCGCCCCGCTGCCTACCTTCTGGGTCAGCCGGTACCGTCCCGCGATCAACCGGTCCGCCGTCATCTGGTCGCGCCTTTCCTCACCCGAGCGTCCACCCGAAAGATCCATCCACCCCGCATCGGGTCTCAGGCGTTGAAGTACTTGGCCTCCGGGTGCAGCAGCACGAACGCGTCGGTCGACTGCTCGGGATGCAACTGCAGTTCCTCGGACAGCACCACCCCGATCCGCTCCGCTTCGAGCAGCTCGACCATCTTGGCGCGATCCTCGAGGTCCGGGCACGCGCCGTAGCCGAAGGAGTACCGCGCGCCACGGTAACCCAGCTTGAAGTACTCCTGCACGTCGTCGGGATCGGATTCGGCGATCGCGCGGCCGTCGACCACCAGTTCCTCACGCACCCGCCGGTGCCAGTACTCGGCCAGCGCCTCGGTGAGTTGCACACCGATGCCGTGGACTTCGAGGTAGTCGCGGTAGTTGTCGGCGGCGAACAGCTCGTTGGCGAAGTCGGCGATCGGCTGCCCCATCGTGACCAGCTGCAACGGCAGCACATCGACCTGCCCGGTGGCGCGCGCCCGCTCCCTGGACCGGATGAAGTCGGCGATGCACAGGAACCGGTCGCGCTGCTGGCGCGGGAAGGTGAACCGGAACCGTTGCGGCGCATCGGGTTCGGGTTCGGTGAGCACGATCACGTCGTCGCCCTCGGAGACCGCGGGGAAGTAGCCGTACACCACAGCCGCGTGCTGGAGCACACCCTCGGTGGACAGCCTGTCCAGCCAGGCGCGCAGCCGCGGACGACCTTCGGTCTCCACCAGTTCCTCGTAGGAGGGACCGTCGCCGCCGCGCTGCCCGCGCAGGCCCCACTGGCCCAGGAACAGCGCACGCTCGTCGATCAGGCCCGAATACTCCTGCAGGGCAAGCCCCTTCACCACCCGGGTACCCCAGAACGGCGGCACCGGCACCGGCAGGTCGGCGGCCACGTCGGATCGCTCCGGGACCACGACCGGCACCTCGGCGGCCTTGCGCTTCTCGGCGATGCGCTTGGAACGCTCGTGACGCGCCTTGCGTTCGGCGGCGCGCTCACGTTCGGCGACGGCTTCGGGACTGTCCGGATCCGGTCCCTCGCCGCGCTTACGCGCCATGATCTCGTCCATCAGCCGCAGTCCCTCGAAGGCGTCGCGCGCGTAGTGCACATCGCCCTCGTAGACCTCGGTGAGGTCGTTCTCGACGTAGGCACGGGTCAGCGCGGCACCGCCGAGCAGGACCGGGAATTGCTCGGCCACTCCCTTGGAGTTGAGCTCCTCCAGGTTCTCCTTCATCACCACGGTGGACTTCACCAGCAGACCGGACATACCGATCACGTCGGCCTTCTTGTCCACCGCGGCGTCGAGGATGGTGTTGATCGGCTGCTTGATGCCGAGATTGACCACCTCGTAGCCGTTGTTGGACAGGATGATGTCGACCAGGTTCTTACCGATGTCGTGCACATCGCCCTTGACGGTGGCCAGCACGATGCGGCCCTTGCCCGCGTCGTCGGTGGACTCCATGTGCGGTTCCAGATAGGCCACTGCGGTCTTCATCGCCTCGGCGGACTGCAGCACGAACGGCAGCTGCATCTGGCCGGAGCCGAACAGCTCGCCGACGGTCTTCATGCCCGACAGCAGGGTCTCGTTGATGATCCGCAGCGGCGGCACCTCGCGCATGGCTTCGTCGAGATCGGCGTCCATGCCCGCCTTCTCACCGTCGACGATGCGCCGCTCCAGACGTTCGAACAGCGGCAGCGCGGCCAGTTCCTCGGCCCGGGAGGCCTTGGACGAGGACGCCGACACACCTTCGAACAGCGCCATCAGCTTCTGCAGCGGGTCGTAGTCGGGAGTGCGCCGGTCGTAGACGAGGTCGAGCGCGATCTCGCGGTGTTCCTCGGGGATGCGGCTCATCGGCAGGATCTTGGAGGCGTGCACGATCGCCGAATCCAGACCGGCCTGCACGCACTCGTGCATGAACACCGAGTTCAGCACCTGCCGAGCGGCCGGATTGAGGCCGAAGGAGATATTGGACAGACCGAGCGTGGTCTGCACCCGCGGGTGTCGGCGCTTGAGCTCGCGGATCGCCTCGATCGTCTCGAGGCCGTCGCGGCGCGACTCCTCCTGGCCGGTACCCAGGGTGAAGGTGAGGGTGTCGATGATGATGTCGGCTTCGTCGAGCCCCCAGTTGCCCGTGATGTCGGCGATGAGCCGTTCGGCGATCTCGACTTTGTGCTCGGCGGTGCGCGCCTGACCGTTCTCGTCGATGGTCAGCGCGACCACCGCGGCGCCGTGCTCGGCGACCAGCGCCATGATCTGCTGGAACCGTGAGCCGGGCCCCGCGCCGTCCTCGTAGTTCACCGAGTTCACCGCGCAGCGGCCGCCCAGGTGCTCGAGGCCCGCCTGCAGCACGGCGGGCTCGGTGGAGTCCAGCATGATCGGCAGCGTGGAGGAGGTGGCCAGCCTGCTCGCCAGCTCGTCCATGTCCTGCGCGCCGTCGCGGCCGACGTAGTCGACGCACAGATCGAGCATGTGGGCGCCGTCGCGGGTCTGGTCCTTGGCGATGTCGAGGCACTTCTGCCAGTCCTGGGCCAGCATCGCCTCGCGGAAGGCCTTGGAACCGTTGGCGTTGGTCCGCTCGCCGATCATCAGGATCGAGGCGTCCTGCTCGAACGGCACCGCGGTGTACATGCTCGACACCGCGGGCTCGTGTTCGGGCGAACGACGCCGCTCGGGCGCGGGCAGCGTGGTCTCGACCTCGCGCACCGCCTCGGCCACCTGCCGGATGTGCTCGGGGGTGGTGCCGCAGCAGCCGCCCACCATCGCCAGGCCGAACTCGGAGACGAACCCGCTCAGGGCCAGCGCCAGCTCCTCGGCGGTCAGCGGGTACTCGGCGCCGGACGCTCCGAGGACCGGCAGACCGGCGTTGGGCATCACCGACACCGGCACCCGGGCGTGCCGCGACAGGTGGCGCAGGTGCTCGCTCATCTCGTCGGGGCCGGTCGCGCAGTTCAAGCCGATCATGTCGATGCCCAGCGGCTCGAGCGCGGTGAGCGCGGCGCCGATCTCGCTGCCGACCAGCATGGTGCCGGTGGTCTCCACGGTCACGTGCGTGATGATCGGGATGCGCCGACCGGCCTGCGCCATCGCGCGCCTGCTGCCGGTGACGGCCGCCTTCACCTGCAGCAGGTCCTGGCAGGTCTCGATGAGGATGGCGTCGGCGCCGCCGTCGAGCATGCCGAGCGCGGACTCGGCGTAGGCGTCGCGCAGAGCGGCGTAGGGGGCGTGGCCCAGAGTCGGCAGCTTGGTGCCCGGCCCCATCGACCCGAGGACGTAGCGGGGGGTGCCGTCGGCGCTCGGCCCCATCTCGTCGGCGACCTCGCGGGCCAGGCGGGTACCGCGCTCGGACAGATCGCGGATGCGATCGGCGATGTCGTAGTCGCCGAGGTTGGACAGGTTGCAGCCGAAGGTGTTGGTCTCGACCGCGTCGGCGCCCGCCTCGAAGTAGGCACGATGGATGCCGCGCAGTACGTCCGGCCGGGTCTCGTTGAGAATTTCGTTGCAGCCTTCCAGGCCACGGAAGTCGTCGAGGGTGAGATCGGCGGCCTGCAACATCGTGCCCATCGCACCGTCGCCGATGACGACACGCCGACGGAGCGTATCGAGGAGGGTGGTATCGAACCCGGCGGAATCGGACACAGACATGGGTACAAGCCTAGTGGGCCCCTCCGACAGCCGGGCGCCGGTATCGTGGCAGCGGCTCACGCGTGTGCCCGGCTACCGTTTCGCTGCCCACGGCAAGCGGTAATCGGCACCACAGTCGCTGCGAGTAAGCCGTAGGCTCGGCAGGGTGAACCCCAGTGATACCTCCGATTCGGAATTGCCGACGTTGCGGGATCCGGTCCTGATCGCCGCTTTCGAGGGCTGGAACGATGCCGGTGACGCGGCCAGTGGTGCGGTGGAGCATCTGGAACTGATCTGGGACGCCGAGCCGCTGGCCGAGTTGGACTCCGAGGACTACTACGACTACCAGGTGAACCGGCCGACGGTTCGCCAGGTGGACGGCGTGACGAGGGAGATCCAGTGGCCCGCGACGAGCCTGTCGGTGTGCTCGCCGCCGGGCAGCGACCGCGACGTGGTCCTGCTGCGGGGCATCGAACCGAACATGCGCTGGCGGAGTTTCTGCGGCGAACTCCTCGAGTTCGTCGAACAACTGGGCGTGCAGACCGTGGTGATCCTCGGCGCGTTGCTGGCCGACACCCCGCACACCCGTCCCGTCCCGGTGACCGGCTCCGCCTACAGCAGCGAAGCCGCGGAGCGCTTCAACCTCGAGCAGACCCGCTACGAGGGACCGACCGGTATCACCGGAGTGCTGCAGGATCAGTGCGTGAAGGCGGGCGTGCCCGCGGTGTCGTTCTGGGCGGCGGTTCCGCACTACGTCTCGCAGCCGCCGAACCCCAAGGCGACGATCGCGCTGCTGCACCGGGTCGAGGACGTGCTCGACATCGAGGTGCCGCTGGGCGAATTGCCCAAGCAGGCCGAGGAGTGGGAGTCGGCCGTCAGCGAGATGACCGAGGGCGACGAGGAGATCACCGAGTACGTGCGCTCGCTCGAGGAGCGCGGGGACGCGGCCGTCGACATGAAGGAGGCCATCGCCAAGATCGACGGTGACGCGATCGCGGCGGAGTTCGAGAAGTACCTGCGCAGGCGGGGGCCGGGCAGCTTCGGGTTGTGACCCGACGCCGGACGGTCGCAGGGTGATCGCCGGACGGTCGCAGGGTGATCGCCGGACGGTCGCAGGGTGATCGCCGTGAGGTCGCCGACACGGGTTCTCCGTCGGCGGCTCCGGCTGTCACCGGGCGATTTTCGGGGAGGGTCTACTCGGCCGCGACAGATGCCGTCCGGTCGGTTCGGTGATCGGCGGGCAACGCGGGCGATCGGCCGTTCCAGCCGGCCATCGGCTCGCACACCGCGGAACCGCCCGGCGCGCCGGAACTCCGCGGCGCGTCGTCGATGGTCCACACCCGGGCCGCCGCGTCCTGCGCCAGTTTCGCGATCAGGATGTCGCGCGGGATCGTCTGCCCGGCAAGGTGGTCCAGTGAGGGCACGACGACGTGATGAGCGTCCGCCCGGCGCAGTTCCTGGGTCAGTTCGACGAAAGCCGTGCCGTCGCCCCCGGTCTCCTCGTGGAACGTCGCCGCGAAACACAGACCCTCCTCGCGCGCGAGGGAGCTCATCTTCGCCTCGAGTTCCTCGTGGTGCCCTTCGGCGAGATCGTCACGCACGTATCCGTAGATCAACGCTTCCACCCGAACCTCCGTTGGATTGGGGCCGTTGTCACCGATATCAGTTCGTTCACCGATCCGGCATTCCCCCCGCGGTCCTGCTGCGGGGCAATGCGATCGGACGGGGTTCGCGGCCTTGCAGCTGTACTTGCATCTGTACGACCGGCAACCTGTCCGTTCCTCTTTCAGAATGACTGACGCCAAACTGCGAATGCAGGTGTCAACCCGGGGACATCTGCGTGCCCTATCCGGTGCACCAGAGGTTAACTGGTGCGATACTACAGACGTGACCGCGAGTGAGGAACGACCCGTGTGGGCTGTCCGGATGCGCTCTGAACGTGACGCGAGGGGGTGGTCCCAGGCCGACGCCGTCCGCGCGATGAGAGCGAAGACATCGCACAACCTACCGACCGACTCGACCCTCCTACGCAATTGGCGCCGTTGGGAATCGGGCGAATCACGCCCCGACGACTTCTACGCACCGATCATCGCCGCCACCTTCGACACCGTGACGGCGGCGTTCTTCCCCAAGGCCAGACCGAATCGCGACGACGAACTGTTGTCGGCAACGGGTATGGACACGCTCGAATTCATCGGCAGGCTACGGATGTCGGACGTCTCGGCGTCCACCCTGGACGCCATCCGCATCACCGCCGAGCGGCTGTGCTGCGAATACTCCTATGCCGACCCGTATCAGCTGCACGCCGAGGGCACCGCCTGGCTGCGGCGCATCACCTCCTTGCTCGACGGCAGGCTCACCCTGGCCCAGCATCGCGAGATCCTCGTCATGGCCGGCTGGGTGGCGCTGCTGGTCGGCTGCGTCGACTACGACCTGGGCAGGCGCAGCTCGGCGGAGGCCACCCGGCGCGCGGCCTGGTCGCTCGGCCAGGAGGCCGACAACCCGGAGATCAGCGGCTGGGCGGCGGAGATGGCGGCCTGGTTCGCGTTGACGCAGGGTAACTACCGGGGTGCTGTCGAGGCGGTCGACGCGGTCCTGGAGGACACCCGACATATCGGCGTCGGCGTGCAACTGGCCGCCCAGCGGGCCAAGGCGTTCGCCCGGCTCGGGGATGTCGGCGAGGTCGACAAGTCCCTCGGCATCGGCCGAGCGATCCTGGACAGCCTCGACCATCCGGCGAATCTGGACAACCATTTCGTGGTCGATCCGCAGAAGTTCGACTTCTACGCCATGGACTGCTGCCGGGCGTCCGGGCAGGACCGGCTCGCCGAACGCTATGCGCGCCAGGTGATCCTGGAATCCACGCAGGCCGACGGCACGGTGTTCAATCCGATGCGGGTGTCGGAGGCGCACCTGACGCTGTCGGTGGTCGCGGTGCGCGACCGCGATCTGGAGCGTTCGGTCGACGAGGGCATGAAGGCGTTCGCGTGCAAGCGCCGTTCGCTGCCCTCACTGATGTGGATCGCCGGCGAGGCGGCCAGGGAGATGACCGAGCACTACCCCGGCGACCCGCGCACGAAGTCCTACCTCGATCAGTTGCGGGCGATCTCCGCCGACGCGTGAGGCGCGTCCTCCGCCTCGGCCCGGACACCCCGGCCCGGATACCTCGGCACCGCCCAATCGGTGTCCGGGCCGCCTCCGCGGCGAACCTCTCGTCATCGGAGTCGGCCACGCCGAACGCCCGCGGGTGATGTCGGCGGCGATCGCCCCGCTACTACTCTGTTGCCGGTGACCGACTCCGATGACCGGCCCGGCGGCCCCGACGATCAACCCGGCGGCGCCGACGATCGGGCCGGCGGCGCCGACAATCAGCCTGACGGCGACGAGGATCGGCGGCTTCGCCTGTTCGCTTTCACGACGGCGGACCGGCGCGCGGACTACCTGCGAGTGTTGCGCGCCTTCGACAGCGCCCGCGCCGCGTATGTGGTGTTGCTGCACGCCGACGAGGTCACCGAATGGGTGCTCGGGTCGGGCGGCGGCGAGCTGACCGCCGCCGAGGCCGCGCCGCTGTTGGATCAGCTGCACCGGTGGAATGTGCTGGAGCGCAGCTACGACGGCACCCGCGCGGCGACCCTGGCCGAGTACCGCAACCGGCATTTCGTCTATCAGTTCACCCAGCCGGGATACCAGGCCTACCGCGCGGTCGCCGATGTGCTGGACGCGCGCGGTGAGGAGGCTTCGCTCTCGCGGCTGGTGTTGCCGGAACTGCTCGCCGACCTGGGCGCGCTCGCCGAAGCCAATCGCGCCGGGGACGCCGAGCGCGTCTACCGGACTCTGCGCAGGCTCGACACGACGCTGTCGGATCTGGCCGGGCGCGCCGCGCACTTCTATCTGTCGCTGGGCGACCTGCTGCGCACCACCGAGGTCACCCCGGAATCGTTTCTGGCGCACAAGGACACGCTGCTGGCTCACATGCGCGAATTCGGCATGGATCTGGCCCGTTTCGCGCCGCGACTGGCAGAGGGCATCGCCGCGATCGAGGAGACCGGCGTCGAGACGATGCTCGAGCGAGCGGCGCGCTGCGACGAGCGGGTGCTGCTGTCGCGGGCCGATCGCGAGGCCGACTGGCGGGCACGCTGGCAGGGCCTGCGTGGCTGGTTCGTGCTCTCGGCCGACGGCCCCCGGGACGGCTTCGGCGCGGGGACCGAGGCCGAGCGGTTGCGCGAGGCCACCATGAGCGCCATCGCCGCGGTGCTGGCATTGCTGCGGCGCGTGACCGAGGCCAGGCGCGGCGGGGTGAGCCGCGAATCGGCACTGCGGCATCTGGCCGCCTGGTTCACCGCCGCACCGACCGCCGAGAGCGCGCACGCGCTCTTCGACGCGGTCTTCGGCTTGGGCCGCCCCCGTCATCTGGCGATGGAGCATCCCGACGCCGACCTGGTGCCTTCGAGCCGGTCCTGGTGGGAGGCGCCGCCGCTGGAGATCTCGCGCACGCTCGCCGAGACCGGCCGCCCGCCCGGCGCGGCGGCACCGGGCCGCATCCAGCGAGACCAGGCGAGCGTGCGCCGATTGCGGGAGACACAGCTGGCCACCCAGCGCGCTCGCGCCGAGGCGGCGCGTTCACTGGCGGGCGCGGATGTGCACGGGCGGGTTCTCGACGAGCGCGAGACCGAGATGCTGCTGCGCCTGCTGGACGCGGCGTCAACGGCCTGGGTGCCGGTCAGCGGCCGGGTCGCGGGCAGCTCCGGCAGCGACAGCGGCGTCACCCTCACCGTGTCCGAGCATCCGGAACCGACGGTGGTGCGTACCGCGCGCGGTCTACTGCACCTGAACAACCGCAGACTCGAGGTGCGCGCCGCAACCACCCGGCCCGGCGGGGAGCCACGGTGATCCACGCCCAGCGCATCGACCCGCTCGAACTCGACAGCTATCAGCGAGCCGCCCGGCTCGTCCTGGCCCATCACCTGGTGACCCGCGACTACCCCGACCGGGCCGCACTGTCCCAGATCCGCCGCTGGGCCACCGAACTGCGCGAGGATCTCGCCGCCTTGTTCGGCTACCGCCTCGAGGTCACCGAGACCACCGCCCGGCTGTTCCCGGTCGTGGACGCCCTCGATCCGGGCAGGCCCGCGCGCACCGTCAACGACCGGGTCTTCGATCGCCGCCGCTACACCTATCTGGCGCTGGCCCTGGCCGCCCTCGGCCGAGCGGGGGAACAGGTCACACTCTCCGAGCTCGCCGAGCAGGTGGTGGCCTACACCGGGCAGATCGACGGGCTGGAACTGTCCCCCGACCGCGCCGCGGACCGGGATGCCTTCGTGGACGCGGTCGGCTGGCTCGCCGCGCGCGGGGCGCTCACCCTGGCCGACGGTGACGCCGGTGGCTGGGCCGCCGACCCGGAGGCGGGCGAGGCGCTCTACGACATCGACCGCGCGGTGGTCTTCGCGCTCTTCCGCCCGTCGCGCGCGCTGCAACATCTGGACAGCGTGGCGGGGCTCCTCGGCGAGGACACGGTACCCGCAGGCGAGGACCGGGTGGTGGATCCGGCTGCGACAGCGCGCGAGATCCGGCGGGCGGTGGTCGAACGGCCGGTCGTCTACACCGCCGATCTCACCAGCCCGCAACGGGCGGTGCTCGCGCGGGACTCGGTGACCGCCGAGGTGACCGCGTTCACCGGGCTGCGAGTGGAGCGACGGGCCGAGGGCGTCGCGTTGATCGACACCTCCGGACGGCTCTCGGATGTGCGGTTCCCCGGCGCGGGCACCCTCGCGCAGGTGGCGCTGCTGCTGATCACCGAGATCGCCGATCTGGTCCTCGATATCGACGATCCGCTGCCCCGCAGGCCACTGGGACCGGATCCGGCACGGGATCTGCTCGCCGGGTTGGACAGCGCGATTCCCGAAGCCACCGTCTTCGCGCCGATGATCGACGGCACCGTGCCGGCGGATCCCTTCGACGGCTCGGGGCGGGCGGACCGGATTCCCGACGAGGACGGCGACCGCGGTGCCGGGCCGGAACCCGGCACCTATCCGTTCGTCGGCATGGAACGACTGCGGGCGATCGTCGGCGTGCTCACCGAGCGCTACGGCTCCACCTTCGCCGCTCACTGGCTCACCGATGTGCCCGGCCTGACCGCCGAGGCGCTCGACCTGCTGCGGCGTCTGCGCCTGGTGCACCCGGTAGCCGACGGTGTGTTGGTGCTGCCCGCACTGGCGCGTTATCGGGGCGCGGTGGTGTCGGTGCGCGCCCGGCGCGCCGAGGAATTGTTCGTCAGCGCCGCCGATGTCGGCGCGAGCGGTCCGGAAGGGATCTGACATGTCGGTCATCCACGGCGGTGTGCGTTTCGTCCCGACCAGGGCCGGAATCATCAATCTGTGGGACTACCGCGACCAGGAGTTCTGCTTCGCCGACGGCAGGCTGGTGTTGCGCGGCCCGAACGGTTCGGGCAAGACCAAGGCGCTCGAGGTGCTGTTCCCGTTCGTCCTCGACGGGCGCATCGAGCCGCGACGGTTGAATCCGTTCGCGGGCGAGGAACGCACCATGAAATCGAATCTGCTGTATCGCAAACAGGATTCGGCCTACTCGTATGTGTGGATGGAGTTCGCGCGCGGGCACCGGGACGATCCGGAGGTCGTCACCGTCGGCATCGGCATGCGCGCGACCCGTTCCTCGGACAAGGTGACCCGCTGGTACTTCGTGGCCGACGGCCGGGTGGGCGTCGATTTCTCCCTGCTGGGCCCCGAGGACCGTCCGCTGACCCGCAAGCAGCTGGCCGAAGAGATCGGCGCCGACAGCATCGTGGATCGTCCGGTGGAATACCGGGCCGCCATCGATGCCCGCATGTTCGGTCTGGGCGTCCAACGCTACGACCAGTTGATCAACCTGATCCTCACCCTGCGCCGCCCGCAGCTGGCCAAGAACCTCGACCCGCGCGGCCTGTCGCAGGCGCTGACCGGCGGCCTGCGTCCGCTCGACGACCAGCTGATCCTCGACGCGGCCCGCTCCTTCAGCGATATGGAGGAGGTCGGGCGCACCTTGACCGGACTCGTTCACGCCGACACCGCCACCCGCGCCTTCGTCGACGTCTATCGCAGGTATCTGGCGGTGCAGGCCAGGACCGAGGTCGAGCAGGTCGGCGCGCGGCTGGACGCGGTGACCCACGCGAGCACCGCCCTGTTCGCGGCGACCGAGCTGCGCCGCCGCCGCGAAGCCGAACGCGCCGCCGCCGAGATCCGCGCCGAGGACGCCGACCGCGAATACGAGCAGGCCCGCACCGATCGCGAAGCGCTGCAACGTTCCGGCGCCTACGAAGGCAAACAGCAACTCGACGACCTCGCCGACGCGGTCCGCCGACTGGAGAGTTCGGCGGCGGTGCACCGCGACAAAGCGGTGGCCGCGCAGAAGACGGTCGACCAGCGCGCCCAGGAAGCCGAACGGACCCGCGCCGCCGTCCGCGAATCGGTCGAAGCCCGCGTCCTCGCCGAGGACCGCACCCGCGCCGCCGCCGAGGAAGCCGGCATCGTCTGGATCGCCCCCGAACAGGCCCGCGGCGAGGCGCTCACCGCCGCGGTCCGCGCCCGTTCCGAGGAACGCGACGCCGACCTGCGGGCCGCCCGGGCCGCCCGCACCCGGCTCGAAGCCGCCCGCGCCGAACGCGATCGTGCCGAACGCCTCACCCACCGCACCACCACCGCCCGCGACAGCGCCGCCGCCGATCTCGCCCGCGCCGAAGCCGAGGTCGAACTCGCCCGCACCCGTCACGCCGCCGCGGTGCGCGACTGGCAGGCCGAGCACCGCGAGCTCTACGCACCCCTGGGCCCCGGCCTGGTCGATGCCCTGATCTCTTCCTCGACCGGTTCCGACGACGCACCCTCGCCCGCCGAACTCCTGGCCGAGCGAACCGCCCCGCTGTCGGAGGAGCTGCGGGAGCGCCGCCTCGCCGCCCGCGCCCGCGCGGCGGCCGCCGATTCCGGGCTCGCCGCCCTCATCGGCGAATCCGACCGTCTGCGCGCCGAACTCGACTCCTCCCCCACACCCGCCGCCCCGATGACCGGCGTACCCGGCCGCACCGGCGCACCCCTGTGGCGGCTGATCCGGTTCGGCGACAACGTCACCGAAGAAGCCGCGGCCGGTATCGAAGCCGCCCTCGAAGCGGTCGGCATCCTCCACGCGCGGGTCGGCGGCGCGGGTGCCGCACCGGCTCGGTCCGGCTCCGCGGCGGCCGCCATCGCACATATCGACACGGACATCCGCCCGCCACACCACTGCGCACCAACCATCGGCAACCAGGGCGCTCCCGCGACCGTGGGCAAGACCGGAAACCGGCTTCCCGGCGAAGGTTTCGCACCTGCGGCCGACGTCGGGCCGGCGGGCTCGCCGCACGGCGACAGTGACCGGTCCGGCCGCGGCGCGCACGAGGCGGTCACTGCCGGAGCGCACGTCGTTCTCCCGCTTCCACCGGAACGCCGCCCGGCTACACCGACACTCGCCGACGCGCTCCGGGTCGAACAGGATTGTGCGGATCTGGGCGTCGATCGAGAGGTCGTCGCCGATCTGCTCGCCTCCATCGCGCTGCTCGAGAACACCGAGACGTCCGGACAGATCGCGCCCACCGAGCCGGATCCGCGGGCGACCGTCGACCAGGACCACACAGCTCTGACGGTCGACACGAACGGCGGCTACCGGCACGGTGTCCGGCTGGGCAGGGCGAGCAAGGCACGGGCCGAGTTCATCGGTGCGGCGGCGCGCGCCCGGCGCAGGCAGGAACGGCTGGACGCGCTCGACGCCGAGTGCGCGACGGTGCGTCAGCAGGCGCAGCAGGCGCGAGCGGAGATGGAGCGAGCCGAGGCCGGGCTGGCGGAACTGACCGCGGCGGCCAAGGCGTTGCCCCGGCCGACGGCGGTGACCACGGCTTTGCGGGCGGTCGCGGAGGCGGCGGGCGGATTGCGGTCGGGCACCGAGGCCGCGGCCCAGGCCGAGCGCGAACTCGACCAGGCTGTCGCCGAGGTGACGGCGCAGGAGAAGAAGCTGCGGGCGATCGCCGCCGAGCACGCCACGCCGCACGAGGCCGCCGAGCTGGACGCGCTCGCCGCCGCCATCCGGCATTTCGAGAACACCGGTGCGGGGCTGGCCCGGTTGCGGCTCGAGCACGAGCGAGCGCTGGAGCGCGAGCGGGAAGGTGTCGATCGGTACGACGAGGCGGTGGCGCTGGCCGAGGCGTTCGCCGAGGAAGCCGAGGCGGCGCGGGCCGGGCTGGAGGAACAGCAGCGCAAGCTGGCCACGCTGCGCGACGCGCTGGGTGCGGGCGCGGCCGAGATCGACGCGGAACTCGAGCGCGCCGCGCGGCGCATCGATGCCTGCCGGGCCGCGCAGAAGTCCGCGCGCACGGCCGCCAACGCCGCCATCGCGGCGGTCGGCGACGCCGAGGCCGCCTACCGCACCGCGCACGAAGCACTGGGTACCGCGCTGACCGAAGTCATGGCCCAGGTCCGGGCCCTCGCGCCCTACGCACAGCCGGATCTGCTCGCCCTGCTCGGTGCGGATCCGGGCTTGCGCTGGCCGAGCAGCGCGGCCGCCTGGTCGACCCCGGACCAGGTGCTCTATCGCATCGCCCAGGCGGGACCGGATGCAAACGCGCAGATCCTGCCTGTCGAGGTCGCCGAACTGTTCGAGGCGCTGTCGGCGGCGACCGACCGCGTGCGGGCCGGGGAGGCCGCCCGCAAATCCACGCGCAGCGCGGTCACCGCGGCGTTGCAGGAGTTCGATGCCGCGCTCGCCGCGTCCGGGCGCGACTACCGATTGCGCTGGGACGCCGCCGACGGGCTGACCATCGTGCAGGTGCAGGACGAGCACGGGCTGTGTCCGCTGGCGGATTTCGCCGCGCGCGTCGCGAGCGCGCGCAGCGATCAGGAGCTGCTGCTCACCGACTCCGAGCGCCGTATCCTGGAGGACGCCCTGCTGACCGGGTTGGCCCAGCAGATCCACGAACGCACCCGCGATGCCCGCGAACTCATCGCGAAGATGGGTGCGGAGATGAAGAAGCGCCGGATGTCCTCGGGCAACACCATCGGGGTGCATTGGCTGCTGGCCGACGACCTGTCCGACAGCGCGCGGACGATGTGCAAGCTGCTCGATCGCGAGACCGCCGCGCTCGAACCGGCGGATCTGGCCGCGATCCGGGCACATTTCGCCGCCGAGATCCGCGCCGCGCGCGCCGCCCACCCGGAGCGGTCCTACCCGGAGATCCTCGCCACCACCCTGGACTACCGGCGTTGGCGGGTCTTCTCGTTCAGTTTGATCGGTGCCGACGGCAGCGAGGACAAGCTGACCGTCGCCCGGCACAGCGCACTCTCCGGCGGTGAGCAGTCGGTCTCACTGCACCTGCCGTTGTTCGCCGCCGCGCACGTGATGCTGGACTCGGCCGATCCGCAGGCGCCGCGCCTGCTGGCGCTCGACGAGGCCTTCGCCGGCGTGGACGACAACGGGCGCAGCGAATTGCTCGGCCTGAGCGTGCAATTCGACCTCGATCTGTTCATGACCGGCTACGACCTGTGGATCACCTACCCACACGTTCCCGGCTGCGCACACTACGACCTGGCCCATTCCGCCGCCGAGCACACCGTCAGCGCCACCTTGCTGGTGTGGGACAGCGGGGATCTGCTCGCCGAACACGACGGGACCGATCTCACCTCGGCGCTCGGTTCCCCCGACCGCCGTAGGGTTCCGGCGGGCATCGACGGAGGGCTGCCGCTCGACGACATGCCCGGCGCCGCTGTGCCGGTTCCCTGATCGGCCGGGCCGCTGGTCATCGCCTCGGCGCCACTCGTCGGTCCGGCGGGAACGCCTGCCGACCGTGTACGCCGGGCACGGCGCCTGCGCGTGTCGTCCGAATGCGGTGGCGCCTACCCGCGCCGGGGCGGCAGGGGCGCCCTCAACGCGCGCTCGCGTCGGGCAGCATGGCCGGGCACGGCGCGCCGGGCAGGGTGGCCAGCTCGAAATGCCACCATTCGTTGAGGAACGTGCGACACAGCCCCCAGCGGTTGCCGTTGGCCTCGAGCCACTGCGCGCCGGCCTGCGGGCCGACATCGATCGCCCGGCCGGCGACATGGGTGGATTCCTCCGGTGGGAGAACCCAGCGCCTGGCCTCGTCGGGGCTGCCGTAGGTAGCCACCCCGTCCTCCCACATCGCCTGTTGTTCGGCGGGCGTGCGGTAGCCGGAGGTGATCGACAGCGGCACGCCCTCGGCACCGGCGGCATCGGCGGCCATGGTGTAGGCCAGCGCCAGCAGCGGGTCGAGGCCCTCGGTGCCCGCCGCCGAACCGAGTCCTTCCGCGATGTCGCCGGGTGTCGCCGTCGCGGTGGCTGTACCGAGGGCGCCGCCGAGGACGACGACCGGGGCGGCCACCGCCGCCAGAACGACTCTCCTACCGAGCGAACGAGTCCGAAGCATGACGACGATGGTAACGGCGAGCCACCGCCTGACCCCGACGCGTGATCAGGGCAACACGCGAGATGCGAAGCATCCCGTGAGTGGCGTGTCGGCTGTCACGAACAGCCAGGTGGGTCATGGGCATCCGCCCCGCGTGGTGGAAATCGCGCTGTCCACAAAGTTATCCAGTGCTGTGGATCACAACTCGCACCTTCGGCTACCGATCACCGGCGCTCGATCCGCTCGGCCTATCCGGTGGAACCGGCACGAATCACCGCAGGGCAGCGCGCTGTTCGGTCGCGCGTGGGCGACACTGTTCGACATGGCCGACGACCAGATCGTAGACGTGACCATCACCGCCGACGACGCCGAATGGCTGGCCGCGTTCGCCCGCGGCCTCGTGACGGATCGACTCGCCGCCTGCGGCAACATCATCCCCGGCGTCCGGTCGATCTTCCGATGGAAGGGCGAGATCGACGACGAGGCGGAGAACCTGCTCGTCCTGCACACCCGGGCGTCGCTGGTGCCGAAGATCATCGAACGCGCCGACGCCGAGCACCCCTATGACACACCCCAGGTGCTCGCGCTCCCGGTGTCCGCCGCGCACCCGGGCTACCTGCGCTGGGTCCTCGACGAGACCGCCCACTGAGCCGGGTCCGCTACCCGCCTCCCCGTAAATACGTCGAGCCCGACGGCCGGAGGGAGTCTCCCCGGCCATCGGGGCTCAGCGACGAGCGCCGGTCGATGCCCGGCCACGGGACCATCATCCCCGGATGCTCCCACCGGCCGAACCCGTCCGGATAGAACGGATCGAACCTGTCGTCGATCACCTTCCCGCGGAACCGGTTCCGCGGGACCCACCGACTCCTCGAACCGGAATGCCCGGCGCCGGTACACCTGACATCCCGACCTACAGAGTGCCTTGCCGAACCCGCTTGCCGCTGCGGCGAATCGAGGGACATCCCGATGTCCGCACGGCGCCGGAGGTGTCGGTCAGACCCGCTCCGCCGACCGGGTGCGCACCCGCAGCGCGATCGGCTTCTGGGTTTCGGCGAAGAAGTCGTTGCCCTTGTCGTCGACGACGATGAACGCGGGGAAATCCTCGACCTCGATCTTCCAGACCGCTTCCATGCCGAGTTCGGGGTACTCGAGCACCTCCACGTTCTTGATGCAGTCCAGCGCCAGGCGCGCGGCCGGGCCGCCGATGGAACCGAGGTAGAAGCCGCCGTGTTCCTTGCACGCCTTGGTCACCTGCGCCGAGCGGTTGCCCTTGGCCAGCATGACAAACGAGCCGCCCGCTGCCTGGAACTGGTCGACATAGGAGTCCATACGACCGGCGGTGGTCGGGCCGAACGAACCGGAGGCGTACCCCTCGGGCGTCTTGGCCGGACCGGCGTAGTAGACGGCCATCTCGCGCAGGTACTCCGGCATCGGCTCACCGGCGTCCAGCCGTTCCTTGATCTTGGCGTGCGCGATGTCGCGGGCCACCACGAGCGGGCCGGTCAGCGAGAGACGGGTCTTCACCGGGTATTTCGACAACTCGGCGCGGATCTCCGACATCGGCCGGTTCAGGTCGATCTTCACCACGTCGCCGCCGAGGATCTCCTCGGTGTGCTCGGGCAGGTACTGCGCGGGGTCGCGCTCGAGCTGCTCGAGGAACACGCCTTCGGGAGTGATCTTGGCCAGCGCCTGGCGGTCTGCCGAGCAGGACACCGCGATCGCGACCGGGCAGCTGGCGCCGTGCCGGGGCAGGCGGACCACGCGCACGTCGTGGCAGAAGTACTTGCCGCCGAACTGCGCGCCGATGCCGAAGGACTGGGTCAGCTTGAAGACCTCTTCCTCCAGCTCGAGATCACGGAAGCCGTGCGCGGCCATGGAACCCTCGGTGGGCAGGTGGTCCAGGTAGTGCGCCGAGGCGTACTTGGCCGTCTTGAGCGCGAATTCGGCGCTGGTGCCGCCGATCACGACGGCCAGGTGGTACGGCGGGCAGGCGGCGGTGCCCAGCGAGCGGATCTTCTCGTCCAGGAACTGCAGCATCCGCTCGGGATTCAGGATCGCCTTGGTCTCCTGGTACAGGAAGGACTTGTTCGCCGAACCGCCGCCCTTGGCCATGTACAGGAACTTGTAGGACGGCTGCGCGGCGTCGCCGGAGGTGGAGTACAGCTCGATCTGCGCGGGCAGGTTGGTGCCGGTGTTCTTCTCGTCCCACATATTGATCGGGGCGAGCTGGGAGTAGCGCAGGTTCAGCTTGGTGTAGGCGTCGTACACGCCGCGGCTGATCCACTCGGCATCATCGGCTCCGGTGAGCACGCCCTCGGACTTCTTGCCCATGACGATGGCGGTGCCGGTGTCCTGGCACATGGGCAGGATGCCGCCCGCGGAGATGTTGACGTTCTTGAGCAGGTCGAGCGCGACGAAGCGGTCGTTGCCCGAGGACTCCGGATCGTCGATGATCCGGCGCAGCTGGGCCAGGTGAGCCGGGCGCAGGTAGTGGCTGATGTCGTGCATCGCCTCGGCGGTCAGCATCCGCAGCACTTCGGGCTCCACCTGCAGGAAGGTGCGGCCGTTGTGTTCGAACGTGCTCACGCCCTCGGTGGTCAGCAGCCGATACGGCGTGTCGTCGGCGCCGATCGGCAACAGATCTGAATAGCGGAATTCCGGGGCGGTCACGGATCGCACTCCTTCGAGGTGGGACGGCGGCTCGCGCACAGGCGTCCGGCTCGGCTCGAGGTACGCCGGACCCGAGCCGGGCTGGTCTCGAGCGCTCACGAGCGTATCCGCGACCGGGAACCACCCTCTGGTTAGGCAAGCCTTTGTAGACTGCACGCGGTTGCACGGGTAACCGCAGAGTGCTAACTCTCGTCTGAGGCGCGCGCCACCCGTGACGGTTTGTACCCGACGACGCGTCGAAGTGTGGAGGCAGTGCCGTGAGCGAACCCCCGTGGCTCGACGAACTGGAGATGCGCGCGTGGCTGGGCTTCGTCCGGACCCGCGACACCATCGCCGCGGCCGTCGGCCGCGACTCGGTGCGCGACTCCGATCTCACCTTCGTGGAGTACTCGGTGCTGGCCTATCTCGCCCAGTCCGAGGACAACCGTCTGACCTTCGCCGATCTGGCCGCCAAGCTGGAGTGGTCGCAGAGCAGGCTCTCGCATCAGATCACCCGGATGAGCAAGCGCGGCCTGGTCGAGCGGGAGTCGATCCCCACCGACGCCAGGCGCACGGCGGCGCGCCTCACCGGCTTCGGCGAGCGGGTGCTCGCGGCCGCCGCGCCCGCGCACGTCCGCAGCGTGCGCAGGCACATCATCGATGTCCTCGACCAGGAGCAGCTCGCGGCACTGGCCGACATCTACGACACACTGCTCGCCCACCACCGCAAGCCGCCCATGCCCGACCAAGCCCCCGCATCCGGGCACACCACGCGAGATACGCCTACGACCTGACGCCGTCTGCTCCGGGGCGCCGCGGTGCCTCGGCAACCGTCTGGAACCAGGCGTTCATCGACGGGCTCTTTCCTGGTTCTCCGGCCACCAGCACCGAACCATGTGCGCCAAGTCGTCGGTCAGCGTGTCGAGCAGGCGTCGCCCCTCGTCGGCATCGGCACCGTCCGGGTCGCCGAGCACACCGTTCTCGCTCACCGCGCGCACGCCGCCCGCGCGCAGCAGCGGCAGGATCTCGCGCAACGGCCGGGTGTCACCGCGTTCGGCGCGGTCGAGGCGTACCCGCCCCGGATCCAGCGCCAGCTGCAGCGCGGTCTCGGCCCGCCCGGCGTGCGGGTCGCCCGCCCACACAGGCAGATGCACCCGCACGTCACGTGACTCCGAGCGCAGCAGCGTCTCGGCGCGACGCAGCGATTCGAGATTGCCGCCGTGGCCGCTGACGATCAGCAGCCGGTCGAAGGTGTCGGTGGCCGACCGGCACAGCTCGACGATCACCAGCTCGAGCGCGCGCTGCCCGATCGACAGGGTGCCGGGGAAGCCGGCGTGCTCGCCGCTCGAGCCGTAGGGCAGCGCGGGGGCGATCAGGACGTCCGGCCGCCGCTTCGCCAGCTCCGCGCACAGCGCCACGGCGATATCGGTGTCGGTCGACAACGGCAGATGCGGCCCGTGCTGCTCGGTCGCCCCGACAGGTATGGCGAGGATCACTCCGGCGGCGGAGTATGAGCCCGCCTCCGGAGACGTGAGATCAGCCATCATGCGCCAGACATTAACGTCACTCACTGACATAATCAATGTTTCAGCCGCTGACATAATCGAGGGGTGACGACCACCCGTCCGGGCCGCCCGCGCGGTACCTCCAAGCGTGATCTCGAGCTCATCGCGATGCGCCTGTTCAGTGAGCAAGGCTTCGACCACACCACCGTCGAGCACATCGCCGCGGCCGCAGGCATCAGCGGCCGAACCTTCTTCCGCTACTTCCCCAGCAAAGCCGAAGTCCTCTGGCACCAGTTCGACGCCGAAGTCGACGCCCTGCGCGCGGCTTTCGCGACCGTACCCGCGGATGTGCCCCTGATGACGGCGGTGCGCGAGGTGGTGGTGCAGGCCAACACCTATCGCGCCGAGGACGTCGAGGAGCTGCGCACCCGCATGCATCTGATCGCCTCGGTGCCCGCCTTGTCGGCCACCGCGGGTCCGCATTACGACGCCTGGGAACGCGCGGTCGGCGATTTCGCCGCGCGCAGGCTCGGCGAACCGGCGGACGCGCTGTTGCCGATGGCGGTCGGCCGGACCACTCTGGCCGCGGCCCGCGCGGCCTTCGACGCCTGGCTGCGTCAGGCCGATGCCGACCTGACCGTGTATCTGGATCGGGCCCTGTCGGCACTGGAGCGCGGTTTCGCTGTCGGCGGACGAGATCCACACGAGCAAACCCCAGGTTTGGGCGCCGATCGCGGTGGGGTATGACTAGGCTCGTGCTCGGCTACGTCCGTGCGCACGTGATCTCCGATGTCGTTTGTCGTCGAAAGGGGCTGGAGCATCCATGTCCGAGGTATCCATGAGCCTTTCGGCGGACTCACTTCCCGAGGGCCCGGTCGACAACCTGTTGCCCCAGCTCGTCGAACATCTGCGGCAGAACCGCACCGCTCTGCGCGAGGAGTGGGCAAGGCGCATCACCGACGCCCAGTTGCTCACGGCGATGACCCCGGAGGAGATCTTCTCCGAGGCGACCTCGATCTACGACAACTACGTCGAAGTTCTCGAGACCGGTAGCGTCGAAGCGCTGCAGGCCTACGCTCGCGATCTGTCCGAACGCCTCATCCCCCGAGGCGTCGAGACCGACGAAGTGCTCGGCATCGTGCTGCTGCTGCGCGACGTGCTGGCCCGCTCGCTGTTCGAGAAGTACCAGTCGAACTTCAAGTTGCTCAACTACGCACTCGACGCCTACGAGCCCGCGGCCAACCGCATCGCCAGCATCGTGGCCATCTCGTTCGTGCAGGAGCGCGAGCGCGTCATCCGCCAGCAGCAGGAAGCCATCCGGGAGCTGTCCACCCCGGTCCTGCAGGTTCGCGAACAGCTGCTCATCCTGCCCATCATCGGCGTACTCGACAGCCAGCGCGCCCGCCAGCTCACCGAGCAACTCCTGCGCGCCATCCGCGCCAACCGCGCCAAGGTCGTCGTCATCGACATCACCGGCGTGCCCACCATCGACTCCACCGTCGCCAACCACCTCGTCCAGACCGTCGACGCCTCCGGACTCATGGGCGCGAGCGTCATCATCACCGGCCTGTCCTCCGAGATCGCCCTCACCCTGGTCACCATCGGCCTGGACCTGTCGAAGATGAACGCCGTCGGCGACCTCCAGGGCGGCATCGAAGAAGCCGAGCGCCTGCTCGGCTACGAAGTGACCCGCGTGTCCATCGAGCGAGACGGGCGCTGAGCGGGCCCCCCACATGCCGGTACCCATTCTCAAGCAGGGCACGTACCTGATCGCGTCGGTCCAGTCCGCGTTGACCGACGCCGACACCGAGCGCCTGCAGGACGACCTGATGAAACAGGTCAGCAAATACCGGGCGCACGGCATCATCGTCGACGTCACCGCCATCGATGTGATGGACTCCTTCGCCGCGCGTTCGCTACGCACGATCGCGCACATGACCCAGTTACGCGGCGCGGAGACGGTCATCGTCGGCCTGCAACCCGAAGTCGCCTTCGCCATGGTGCAACTCGGGCTCACCTTCGAGGACATGCACACCGCCCTCGACCTCGAAGAAGGACTCGCCTGGCTGGAGAGCAAATCCTCCAGACGGCGCCAGCGAGATGGTCGTGACAGTGGCCGCTGAGACCATGGTGATCGTGGTCAAGGTGTCGGAGGACATCGTGACCGCCAGGCAGGCCGGACGGGAATTGGCGGCCGAACTCGGCTTCTCCCTGACCGACCGCACCATGATCTCGACCGCCATCTCCGAAATCGCCCGCAATATCACCAGTTACGCCGGGGTCGGCGAGGTCCGCCTGCTCGTCGGTGACCGGGAAGGCCGCAAGGCGCTGGTGGTCCAGGCCGAGGATCAGGGACCCGGCATCCGCGACATCTCCCGCGCACTCGACGACGGATTCTCGACCGGTCGCGGTCTCGGCCTCGGCCTGCCCGGCGCGCGGCGATTGATGGATCGGCTGACGATCGACTCGGCACCCGGCCGCGGGACCTTGGTGGAGATGTGGAAGTGGGTGCCCAACGGTGCGTGAGGACGGGCTCATCGGCAGCATCGAATGGGCGGTGGCCGGGCGGGCCATGCCGGGACAGCACCGCTCCGGCGACCGGGGTGTCGTGCTCGACGCCGGTGACGGCGTCGTGCTGCTCGCGGCGATCGACGGTCTCGGCCACGGCAGCGGCGCGGCCGATGCCGCCGACCGCGCGGCACACGTGCTGTCGGAGAACCGTGGCGAGCCGTTGGATCTGCTGATGGTGCTGTGCCATCGCGCGATGACCGACACCAGGGGGGCCGCGGTCTCGCTGGCGCTGTTCGCCGACGACGCGATCCACTGGCTCGGTGTCGGCAATGTCGAATCGCGACTGCTGGCAGCAGGGCCGGCCGGTATCACCGTGCGCGCCACCGCGCTGCTGACCGGCGGCATCGTCGGCTACCGGCTGCCGCAGACGCTGAAACCGCAGTCCGCTCGGGTACGCGCGGGCGATCTGCTGCTGATGTCCACCGACGGCGTGCTCGCCTCGGCCTGCGACTCGATCGATTTGTCCAGGTCCACCGCCGAGATCACGGCGGGCATCGTCGCCGGGCACGTACGCGAGACCGACGACGCGCTGGTTCTGGCCGCGCGCAGCCGTCGCACCAGCACCGAACCCGGCGCGATCGGTGGCGGGCTCCGATGAGCGGCCCGCTGCTCGCATTCCTGGACGCCTATGCCGAAGCCCTACGGCGGCACCTGGATTCCCCCACCCACGACACCCTCTCGGAGGGCTACGAGCTGGGTAGGCGCGCGCTGGTCGAGGGCATCAGCCTGCTCGATCTCACCGAACATCACTTCCGCCTCGCCGCCGAAGCCGAGCGGGCGGCGACGGCAGCGGGTGCGCCCGATGCCAGGATCGCCGAAAGCGCGCTGGAGTTCCTGCTCCAGACCCTCGCTGCCCTGGACATCGCCACCCGCGGCTATCTCGACGGCACCCGCCGCTACGAGCAACAGCGTTCCCGCGCCGACGATCTCGCCGGTCGCGACGCCTTCCGCACCGCGCTGGTGGAATCGCTGCAGGACGGCTTCTTCGTCGCCACCGCCGACGGCACCGTCATCGAGGTGAACGCCGCCTTCGGCGCGCTCACCGGGTACGGCGCGGCGGGTGTGCCCTATCCCCTGCCGCATCCGTGGTCGCTGCCCGAAGGCGGTGGCTATCCGAATCTGAGCACCGAGGTCCCACGGTTGGTGCTGCCGATCCGCCATCGCGACGGCAGGCGGCTGTTCTTGTCCGTCAGCACCAGCGCCCTGGTGAAGCCGGAGAACAACGAGCTGATCTACGTGGGCACCATCCGCGACGTCACCGCCGAACACGCTGCACAGGAACGCGATCAGGCCGCCAACCGGCTGGTGACCGCGGTCGGCGCGGCGACCAGCGTGATGGAGGTGCTCTCGGTCGGCCTGGACGAACTGCGCCACACGGTCGACGCGGAGTCGGCGGTGGTCATGGTGTGGCCGACCCGTCATGGCGCACCGGAGGTCTACATCTCCGGCAAAGTCCCCGAAGCCGATTCCGGCAGCGCCCGCGAGGCCGATTCCGGCAGCGCCTTCCCCGCCGATTCCGGCAGCGCGGCGACCCGGCGGCTGCTCGAGCGCGCGCGCAAGCGGCCGCCGCGCAGCCTGTCGGCCGTTCCGGAAGGCGCCGACAGCTCCGAGGGCATCGTCGCTCCGCTCGGAGAGACCGGGGATGCCGCGCTGTACCTGCGCTTCGCCCCGCCCCGCGCGATCAACAGCGCCGACTGGACGCTGTTCTCGCTGCTGATCGGGCATCTCAGCGTCGCGGTGCAGCGGGCCCGCAACTTCGATCAGGCCCGCGCGACCTCGCTGACGCTGCAGCGCGCCATGCTCGGCCCGATCGAGCTGCCGCCCCGGTTCTCCGTGCACTACGAGCCCGCGCTGCCGCCGCTCGAGATCGGCGGCGACTGGTACGACGTGGTTCCCTTGCGCGACGGCACGATCGGCGTCATCGTCGGGGACTGTGTGGGCCGTGGCCTGTCCGCGGCCGTGGTGATGGGCCAATTGCGCACGGCCGGAAGGGCATTGCTGCTGCGCGGCGCCGGACCGGCCCAACTGCTCGCCGAACTGGACGCCGTGGCCTCGCGTATCCCCGGCGCGATGTGCACGACGGCGTGCGCCGCCGTGCTCGACCCGGCGCGCGGGGTGGTGCGGTACAGCAATGCCGGGCACATGCCGCTCATCCTGGCCGAGGCGGGCAAGCCGGGCAGGAGGTTGGACGGCGGACGAGCGGTGCCGCTGGCGACCTTCGAGCTGACGCGCAGGCCCGAGGCCACCACCGCACTGGCACCCGGCTCGACGCTGGTGCTGTTCACCGACGGCCTGGTGGAGCGGCGGGGCGTGGACATCGACGACAGCTTCGCCCGGATCTGCGCAGTACTGGCCGACCAGAGCGAGAAGCTGCCGCGCGAGGTCGCCGACGCGGTGCTGCGCGAACTCAGCCCGGACGCCGGCTACGACGACGACGTCGCGATGGTGGTCTACCGCCAGCCGCCCGCTCCCCTGCATCTGGACCTGCCCGCCGAGGCCGGGCTGCTGTCCGGACTGCGCCGCACCCTGCGCAGCTGGCTCTGGGCCGCCGCCGTACCGCACGAGCTGGCCTCCGATCTGGTGGCGGCGGCCAACGAGGCGTGCACCAACAGCGTCGAGCACGCCTACCCGGCCGGCGGGACGTCCCCCCGGGTGGAGCTGAACGCTTACACCCGGCACGAGCCCGGCTCGGAGTCGGGCGCCGAGAAACTCGTCATCGAGGTGTTCGACACCGGCGTGTGGCGGCCCCGTTCGGCTGATCCCGGAAACCGGGGCCGCGGTATCGACATGATGCGCGCGCTCACCGACGAGCTCGAGATCGACCACTCCGACACCGGAACCCGGGTCAGGATGTCGGTGACCCTGCCCGCGACGGTCAAATCACCGGTGGCCAATCCGCTGCGCGGCACCGACCTCACGGTCGGCTGATCGCGGCGCTGCCGATTACGAGCGCGCGGTGTCCTGACGCCTGGGCAGTTTCCAGCCCGGCCGCGGGTAATGGCAGGTGTAGCCGTTCGGGAAGCGCACCAGGTAATCCTGGTGCTCGGGCTCGGCATCCCAGAAGTCTCCGGCCGGGGTGACCTCGGTGACCACCGGTCCGGGCCACAGGCCGGAGGCCTCCACATCGGCGATGGTCTCGCGGGCGATCGCCTGCTGCTCGTCGTCGAGGTAGAAGATCGCCGACCGGTAGCTGGTGCCGACGTCGTTGCCCTGCCGGTCCTTGGTGGTCGGATCGTGGATCTGGAAGAAGAACTCGAGCAGCGCCCGGTAGTCGGTCTGCCGGGGGTCGTACTCGATCTCGACCGCTTCGGCGTGGCCGGGATGGTTGCGGTAGGTCGGATGATCGTTGCGGCCGCCGGTGTAACCGACGCGGGTGGACACCACGCCGGGCTGCTTGCGGATCAGGTCCTGCATACCCCAGAAGCATCCGCCTGCCAGGATCGCCCTTCGCGTGCCGGTCACATTTCCTCCTCGCGTCGTCGGGTGATCAGCGCGATCGAGTGATCGCGCATCCGGTACAACCCGCAGTGGGGCCGGAAAGTTCCTCAGGCCCGGCCGAACCTGTCGGCCAGCGCGCGCAGCCGCTCCCGCAGTATCTGCGGGGCCACGACCTCGAAGTCGGCGTCGAGCATGCCGAGGCCCATGATCGGCCATTCCAGCGAATCCGCGGTCATGTGCACGCGGCAGGTGTGCGCGTCGATCTCCTCGATGGTGCTCCACCGGCCGATCCGCTCGCGCACCAGCTCGGCGGAGGTCGCGACGACGACTTCGATGGTGTACGGGCGGGGGATCTGATCCATTCCGGAGCGGACGAATGCGGCCGCGTCGGCGGCGGGCAGCTCGCGCGGGCGGAATCGCGAGCCGTCGGCGCGCGGGTCGGTGAGCCGGTCGACGCGGAAGCTGCGCCAGTCGTGCCGATCGAGGTCGTAGGCCACCAGATACCAGCGTCGCCCGAGCGCCACCAGCCGATGCGGTTCGGTGTGACGTTCGGAGCCGCGGCCGTCGGCGGCCGTGTAGTCGAAACGTAGCCGTTCGTTGTCGCGGCAGGCCAGCGCGACGGTGGTGAGTGCCGCCGGATCCATCGGGGATCGGCCCGCGGGCCCCCACGCCGCCGGGACCGTCATCGCGCGTAAGGCGTCGACCCGTTTGCGCAGTCGCGGCGGCATCACCTGGATCACCTTGGCCAGCACCCGAACCGCGGATTCGGCGATCCCGTCGACACTGCCGTGCACGGCGGCCTGCATGCCGACCACGAGCGCGACCGCCTCGTCGTCGTCGATCATCAGCGGCGGCAGCGCGGCGCCCGGTGCGAGCTGATAGCCGCCGTCGACGCCGCGCTGTGCTTGCACCGGATAGCCGAGGTCGCGCAGACGGTCCACATCGCGGCGTAGCGTACGGGCGGAGACGCCGAGCCGGTCGGCGAGTTCGCCGCCCGGCCAGTACTTGTGGGTCTGCAAGAGGGACAACAGTCGCAGTGTCCGGGTGCTGGTAGCGGCCATGGTCGAAATTATCGTTCCTATTGCGGACAGAAAGTGGCCGCAATAGGTCCTACCTTGGGTTTCGAACGGAAAACGAACTCCGAAAGGGCGACATCGTGAACGACACCGCAACCTCCACCACCGCGCTGACCGGCGAGCGCGCCGCGCTGCTGAAGGCGCTGGGCAAGGCGCGCTTCTTCCTCCGGCACACGGTGAACGGACTCACCGACGAGCAGGCGGGCATCCGCAGCACGGTCAGCGAACTGTGCCTGGGCGGGCTGATCAAGCATGTCGCCGGATGCGAGGAGGGCTGGGTGAACTTCATCCTCGACGGCACCTCGGCGATGAAGGACTTCGACGACATGACCGAAGCCGACTACCAGAAGCGCGACGAGGAGTTCCGCATGCTGCCCGGCGAGACTCTCGCCGGCGTCCTCGCCCGGTACGAGGCGGTCGCCGCCCGCACCGACGAGATCGTGGCCACCGTCGACCTCGACCGCGCGTGGCCGCTGCCGAAGGCGCCGTGGTTCGAGAACGAGAGCTGGTCGACCCGCGAGGTGCTGCTGCACATCATCGCCGAGACCACCCAGCACTCGGGTCACGCCGACATCCTGCGCGAGGCCATCGACGGTCAGAAGACGATGGGGTGAGCCGTCCGGACGAGGGTCCGAGCCGTCGCCGGATCGTGCGGGGCGCCGAAGCGAACGCCCCGGCCGGGCCCGATCCGCGCTTACCCTGGTGTCATGACAGGTAAGAACATCGATCGAGTCCGGGCACGCTCTGCCCTGGAGACGGTCAAGGAGAGTCCGTTCATCGCCGCGGTCGCGCTCGCGCCGGTCGCGGTGGTGCTGGGCGTGGTCTGGTTGCTGACCAACGGCTGGATCGCGTTCCTGCTGCTGGTGCTGCTGGGCGCGGGCGCCGTGGTGGGCGGCAAGTTCCTGCGCTGAACCGCTCGCGCCCCCGCCGACCGAGCCATGGCGTCCGGGTCGCCATCCAGCGCTGGGCCGGTACCCCGTGAGCCCGCCGACATCATCGGACGGCGGCGTGTTCCTCATGGCTCGGGTCGGGCAGTCTGCTGTCCGGGTCGCCGGGATGGTTCGGGTCGGGTAGGTGACCGAGCGCGAGGTCCTGGAAGTCGGCGTCGACATTGGCCGAGGTGGACGTGGTGACCGAGAAGACCGGGCCCGGGCAGCAGGGCTTCCTCGGGATGGACTACTCCGCGGCCGACGGTGTGCCGTTCTTCGACCTGAAGTCCGATTTCCTCTCCAACGGAGAGCCTTTCGAGCGCAAGATCTCCGGCGAGGACATCCCCGACATCATCTTCACCTCCGGGACCACCGGCCGGTCCAAGGGCGTGATGATGAACCACCGGCAATCCTTGCGCAGGTATGCCGAGTGCTGCCCGGACCGCCGACGCTGTATCACTCTCTGCTCGAGGCAGGCCCCGGACACGACCTGTCCTCCCTGCGCGCCGCCGTCACCGGTGCCGCCGCCATCGAGCCCGACGGCTGGCTGCACACCGGTGACCTGGGTGAACTCGACCCGGAGGGACGGCTACGTATCCTCGGCCGTAAGAAGGACATCGCTCGGTGCGTTTCCTGGACGGGCTACCGCTCAACGCCACCGGCAAGGTGCAGAAGGATCAATTGCCAACGTGACGGCCGGACGCCAGGCGGCAGGCCTGCGCGGCGCCGGCGCTATCGCCGCGAGCTGCGCTCGCACTGCTCCCGGGTCACGACCCCCGACCGCGTAGACATATGCATATCTGCTTATGTATTGTGGCGGATGTGATCGGATTCCGAGGAAGTGTGGCCTGATGGGTCACGGACACAGTCACGCGCCCACCAGTGTCGGCGGCGAGCACGCCGCGGGACGACACCGTTGGCGTCTGGCGCTGGCATTCGCCCTCATCTCCGCGTTCTTCGTCGTCGAGTTCGTCTTCGGCCTGCTGTCGGGCTCGCTCGCGCTGATCTCCGATGCCGGACACATGGCCGCCGATGTCGTGACCTTGGCGGCGGCGCTGGCCGCCACCGGCATCGCGACTCGCAAGGACACGACCGGGCGGCGCACCTACGGCTCCTATCGCGCGGAGGTCTTCGCCTCCGGATTCGCGGTCCTGATGATGCTCGGGGTCTCGGCCTACATCGTGATCGGCGCACTCGGTCGCATCGGCAGCCGGCCCGAGGTCGAGACCGGACCGATGCTCGTCGTCGGCGCGCTCGGCCTGCTGGTCAACATCGCCGCGATGGCGCTGCTGCGGGCGGGCGCCTCCGAAAGCCTCACTGTCAAAGGCGCCTACCTCGAGGTGGTCGCCGACACCGCCGGATCCGTCGGAGTGATCGTCGCGGGCTGGCTCGTCGTGGCCACCGCGAACCCGCTGTGGGACACCCTCGTCGCGCTCGCGATCGGCGCCTTCGTCGTCATCCGCGCGGTCGTACTCGGCCGCCAGGTCCTCGCGGTCCTGGCCCAGCACGTCCCCGAGGGCGTCGACCCGGCCGCGGTCGAATCCGACCTCGCTCGCATCCCCGGTGTCGCCTCGGTCCACGACCTGCACCTGTGGACGTTGACCTCGGGCATGAATGTCGCCACCGCCCATCTCGTCGTCCCCGGCCACGGCGACACGCGCACCGTCTTGACCGAGGCTCGCCGCCTGCTGCGTGACGACCACCGGATCGCCCACGCCACACTACAGATCGAACCAGCCGACCACACCGGCTGCGATGAACTCGACTGGTGACCCAACGGCACCGTGATCTGCGCCGAAACGCCTATGCCGGACCCGTACCCGGCGGTCGTGCCGCGCAGCGGGGCGCTCGGCCCGCCGTCCGCGGCGATCACGCTGCCGGTGACGGCGCCGCTGCCGGGGCCGGCGAGGAAGGCCAGTACCGACGCGACCTCGGCGGGGTCGAGCACCCGGCCCGCGCGAGGTAGCCCGCGTCGGTCGCCGCCGGATTCTCGATAGAGGCGGGCACTTTCGGTGAGGATGGTGGTCGCGGTGGCGCGCGAGCAGAGCGGGAATCGCGGCACGGGCGAGATTCGAGACGCCGCCCAGGCAGATGTCGAGCACGGCGCGTTCCTGTTCGGCGGGCATCTCCCACAACGGCATCCCGCCCGCGATGACCCCGGCCGCCGAGACCGCGGCGTCGAGGCCACCCCAGGTGTCGACGGCGAACTCCACCGCTTCGCGCACCGACTCCGCGTCGCGCACGTCGGCGACGAAGGACCTGACCGCGCCGCGCCGATCCCCCGCGCCGCGCCCGTCACCATCGCCACCCTGCGCTGTTCGCCGGAACAGACCGGCATTCTCGCGCGCGTCATCGTCCTGGGCCTTCAAGAATCGTCACAGCGGCCACCGCGGTCGGCCCGCCGAGGTTGTGCGCCAGACCGATCCGGGCGCCATCCACCTGATTGGACGCGTGCCCGCGCAACTGCTCGAACAGTTCCACGCACTGCGCCACCCCGGTCGCCCCGGGCGGATGTCCCTTGCTCTCGAGCCCGCCGCTCGGATTCACCGGCAGCGCGCCGCCCAGCGAGGTCGCCCCGGTCTCGACCAGCTTGCGGGCCTCGAACCGATCCGCGAAGCCGAGATCCTCTTACTCATCAACTCGATGCCGGTGAAGAAGTCGTGTACCTCGGCGACGTCGATGTCCGACGGCCGCAGCCCCGCCATATCGAAGGCGCGCCGCGCGGCACGCACGGTCGCCGGGAAGCTCGTCATGTCCCGTTTGTGCTGGTACATCACCGAATCCAGGCCGAGACCGACACCGCGGACCCACACCGGCAGATCGGTGTAGCGGTCCGCCACGTCCTCGGCCACCAAGGGCGGGGACATGGCCTGCTCCACGGTGATCTCGAACCGCAGCCTCGCCTCGGGGTTGCGCGCGCCGTGCCGATGGTTCTTCACCGCCACCATCGCGAGATGTTCACGGGCGGCATGGGATTCGTATCCGGGCACGGGCGCAGAAATCGTCGACGGGCACACCGACGCCCTGGGCCAGGGTCTCGATGGTCCCCAGCGCAGGGTGTCCGCCTCAAGACCGGACGTTCTCCCACACGTAGCCGTCCGGATCGGTGAACGCGCCCACGGTTCCGCCGAAGACCAACCGGTGCGACCCGGTGCCCTCCGGCGACAGCCCCGCCTCCTTGGCCGCCGAGCGGCGCCCGTAGAGCGCGAGCGTGATCGACGACGGGGTGGAGGCGAACTCGACGTACTTGCTGCCGAAGCTCTTCGCCACCGTCAACCCGTGCTCGACATAGAACTGCTTGGTCGCCTTCACTTTGTCGACGCCGAGCAGCACCACGAAGTCGTCGATCTCGCGCGTCGCCGGACCGGTGTCCTTCTTCGCCGACGTGGCGATCTTCCAGACGGCGCCGTCGGGAGCCTGGACCACGGCGCTGTAGCCCCAGAAACTCTTCGCGGCGGGCTTGAGTATCGTCGCGCCTGCCGCGACGGCGGTGCCGACGAGACTGTCGACGATGCTCGGCTGCGACACCACCAAGGAGAGGACGAAGCCCCGGAAGCCGGTCGACGGCGCCTCGGTAGCGCGCACACGCACCCTGTCGCCGAGACCGAACGCGGCGTCGTAAAATGCCTGCGCGGCGGCGGGGTCGGCGACCTCGAGGATCACGGACTCGATAGTGGCCTGATCTGCGATGATGTTCATACCGACGACGTTATGCGCCGGTCGCCACCGGGCGCTTCTCTATTCCTGACCGGTTGCCGCGACTCCTGTCGAACACCGAGAACGGCACTGTTCCGGCATCGCACCCCGGCGCGGCGTGACCCAGCCCACTTCCGGGTCGTCACCCGGATACCCGTCGAATACGGCGAGATACGCTGCCGCCGGTGAAAGTGCTCGCCGACACCACCCCGCTCCGCGATACCGACTTCCGGCGCCTGTGGACGTCGGGGATCGTCACCACCATCGGCGCACAGCTCTCGGTTGTCGCGGTTCCCCAGCAGATCTTCCAGATCACCGGCAGCTCCGGTTACGTCGGCCTGGCCGGATTGTTCGGCCTGGTGCCGTTGATCGTGTTCGGCCTGTGGGGCGGCGCGTTGGCCGACGTCATGGACCGCCGCGTCCTGCTGCTCATCACCACCTCCGGCACCGGCCTGACCGCCCTGACGTTCTGGTTACAGGCCGCGGCGGGGGTGAACAACGTGTGGGTCGTGCTCGGCTTGTTCGCGGTGCAACAGGCGTTCTTCGCCGTGAACCAGCCCACCCGCAGCGCGACCATCCCCCGGCTGCTGCCGGAGAGCCAATTGGCGGCCGCCAATTCCCTGAACATGACCGTGATGCAGTTCGGCGCGATCGCCGGACCCGTCCTCGCGGGCGCCCTCATCCCGGTGATCGGCCTGTCGATGTTGTACCTCATCGACGCGATCGCACTGCTCGCCACGCTGTGGGCGGTGTGGCGGCTGCCCGCGCTGCCGCCGCTCGGTCAGGCGCGCACCGCCGGACTGCGGTCGGTGCTGGACGGTTTCGCCTACCTGGCCGAGCATCGCGTACTGCTCGCCTCCTTCGCCGTCGACATCATCGCCATGGTCTTCGGTATGGCGCGCGCGTTGTATCCGGAGATCGCGCACGAGACCTTCGGCGACCCGATCACCGGCGGCGTCATCCTCGGCCTGCTGTTCGCCTCCATGTCGGCGGGCGCGGTCCTCGGTGGGGTCTTCTCCGGCTGGATTCCCCGTGTGCAGCGCCAGGGCCTGGCCGTCACGGTCTGCATCGTCCTGTGGGGCGTGTCCATGATCGGCTTCGGCGCCGCCGTCGGCTTCAGCGGACATGGCCTCGCCCCGGCCGTGGCCCTTGGGCTCGCCCTCGCCTGCTCGACTTTCGGCGGCGCGGTGGACATGGTGTCGGCCGCATTGCGGATGACGATGCTCCAGCAGGTCGCTACCGACGAGATGCGCGGGCGGCTCCAAGGTGTGTTCATCGTCGTGGTGGCGGGCGGGCCGCGCATCGGCGACGTACTGCACGGGTTCGCCGCGGCGAGCGTGGGCACTGCCGTCGCTGCCTCGGGTGGCGGTGCGCTGGTGGTAATCGGCGTCGTGATCTCCGCCCTGATGTTCCCGACCTTCATCCGCTACCGGGTGCGCAGGCTGGAGGCCCGAACTGGTCAACCGTTGAGATCGCAATAGCGCCTGCCGAGACGGCTATCAGCGTGACGCTGCCCGATCGCCGCGTGATCAGCCGATGTGGTGGCCGTACCTCGTGTCACTACACCCGGCGACGGCGGAGGCGTTGACCTCGAGCGCACTCGAGCTTCTAGGTTCGTCATGTCGCGATGAACCAGTGAAAGGGAAACCGATGACCGACGATGCAGCGTCGAACTTGTTGTGGCGGTATGAGAGCGCATTCAATGCCAACGACGCCGACGCCATGAATGCGCTGTTCTGGGACGACAGCACCTTCGTCAACTTCAGCGGCGGTCTGGTGACCAGCAGAAATGAGCTACTCGCCAAACAGCGGTTCGTGTTCGCTCCGGGCGGCCCCCTGCACGACGTCAGCGTCCGATACCAGCACGAGGCGACGATCGAGCTCGCCCCCACGATCGTGCAGGTGGTGGCTCGGCAACGCACCCGAGACAGCGTCGACCCGGCTGACGATCCCATGCACGGCCTGATCATCCTGACCGCCGAGTCCCGCGGCGACGAATGGCGGATCCGCACGGGGCAGAACACGCCCGCGAGCACCAGTTAGCCGCCCTGGCCCTGCGGCGCAGGCCGTAGGGCCGCCCGCGTTCACTCGCATTCGATGCCGACCTCGGGCGTGCACGCCGGCGACTGACAAGTGAGTACGTACCCGTCGGCGAGATCCTCGTCGGTGACCGCGTCGTTTACTCGCATGTGGATCCCGCCCAAATCTCGTTCACCGGTTCGACCGGGGGCCGGATCGAGATCGCGCGCCGCGGCCCCCAGCGTCAACCGGATCACTCAGGAGCTCGGCGGCAAGAGCCCGAACATCGTCCTCGACGACGCCGGGCTGTCCGCCGATGTCGTCGGCGCGGTGGCGACGATCATGAACAACTCCGGCCAGACCTGTAGCGCGTGGTCGCGCATGCTATTTCCCGCCGCCGGATGGACGAGGCCGTTGAGGCCGCGCTTACCGCGGCCGCCGCGCTGAACGTCGACGATCCACCGGCGACGTCGCGCTCGGCCCGTGGTGTCCCGCGCACAGCTGGACCCGTTCGGCGGCTACCGCAAGAGCGGGAATGGCAGGGAGTGGGGCGAATTCGGCTTCCACGACTATCTGGAGACAAAGGGCATCCTCGGATACCTGCCCGAGGCGGCGCAGGGCTGATCCGGCGACAGGGCGCTCGCGGCCGCGCGGTGACCGACCGCCCGACAGCCGTCCCCGGTGTCGCTCGGCCTGCCGAGCCGGATCGGACGAGTCAGCCGTTCGGCAGGATGACAGCGCGCCCGTCGATCGTCCCGGCGTGCAAGCGCTTGTAGGCCTCGGGTGCGTCGTCCATGGCGAAGGTCTCCACATGCACGTCGAGCGCACCGGCCCGAGCCAGATCGAGCACCTCACGCAGTTCGGTACGAGAGCCCCAGTACGGCGCGGTCACGGTGACCTCGTACGGCGGTGAGCCGAAGCCGACCGGCACCGCGCCGCTGCCGACGCCCACCACCGTCAGATCGCCCTCCATCGCGACGCAGGCCGCGGCGGTGGCGGTCGTCGACGGGGCGCCCACGAAGTCGAGTACCACTGTCGCGCCGCGGCCTCCGGTGAGATCCTTGACCTTTCCGGCGGCGTGTTCGTCGGAGGTCAGCACTTCGTGCGCGCCCACCGAACGCGCCAGTTCCAGCTTGTCCGCCATGGTGTCCAGCGCGATCACCCGCGCGGGACTGAGGGCGCGCAGGATCTGCACGGCCACGTGGCCGAGCCCGCCCGCGCCGATGACCACCGCGGTCGAGCCGGGCACGAGCTTGGGCAACGAGCGTTTGATCGCGTGGTACGGGGTGAGGCCGGCGTCGGTGAGCGGCACCGCGCGAATCGGGTCGAGGCCGCGCAACGGCTCCAAGTGGCGGACGTCGTCCACGATCATGTATTCGGCGATGGCGCCGGGCGAGCCCAGGCCGGGCGGGAAGATGCCCAGCTCCATCGTGCGCAGGCAGTAGTTCTCCCGGCCGCCCGCGCACGGCGGACAGGTGCCGCACCCCCATGGTCCGTACACCGCGACGTCTTCTCCCACGGCGACTCCGGTGACGCCCGCGCCGAGGGCGGCGACCGTCCCCACGCCTTCGTGGCCGAGGGTGAGCGGCAACGGGAACGGCAGTTCGGCCTCGGACCAGGACATGACCACGAAATCGGAGTGGCAGACACCCGCCGCGGTCATCTTCAACAGCACCTGCCCCGGCCCTGGTTCCGGATCGGGCACCTCGACCAGTTCCGGTGATCCACCGATCGTCCGATACTGCAAAGCCTTCATCACGCACCTCCGGGTCGAGCTCGCTCGGTCGGATACAGCAGTCGGACCGGTCGCGACCGGTCGCTAGAGGCGTACCTGTCCCGAGCGTACCGACCTCGATCGACTTTTCCGGTGCGATCGAACACCGCGAAGCCGTCGCGTGCGGCGCACCGTCGGGGTGGTGGTCGATGTCAGGCGAAGTGCTTGCGCAGGATCTCCTTGTGCGTCGGGCGAGCCGACTCGAGCCGTTCCCGCCCCTCGGGGGTGAGCTTCAGGAAGTTGGCGCGGCGGTCGAAATCGCAGGCCGCGCGCTCCACCAGCCCGGCCTTCTCCAGCCGGGTCACGGTGCGCGAGAGCGCGCTCTGGCTCAGGTACATCGCGGCTTCGATGTCCTTCATCTTGGCCTTCTCCGAAGACTCCTCGCCGCAGCGGCCCGCGAGGATCTGCAGCAGCTCGAATTCGCTGAGGCCGAGCTGGTGGCGCGCTTGGAGCACGTTCTCCAGCTCCGACGAGGTGCCGTGGTAGAGCCGGAGCGTTTCGGACCACTTCGCGCAGACATCTTTGTCGGTGTCGTGGTACATGACCCGAGGCTAGCATGTCAAGGCATTTTATGCGCACGCATTACATGCTGCCGCATTGCATGCGTTGACATTCAATGCTCATGCATCTAAGTTCTCTCTGGTGACCACGACAACGGCACCCGAGAACCTTTCCGCTCCAACCTTTTCCGAACCGGCCGCAGGCGGTTGGGGGCCCAAGCTGTGGGCCATCCTGTTCGTCGCCGGCCTGGCGATGTTCCTCGACGCCCTCGACGTCTCCATGGTCGGCGTCGCCCTGCCCTCCATCGGCCACGACCTCGGCCTGGACACCTCCGCACTGCAGTGGGTCGTCAACGGCTACATCCTCGGCTACGGCGGACTGCTGCTGCTGGGCGGACGAGCCGCCGACCTGCTCGGCCGACGGCAGGTCTTCCTCACCGCGCTGGTGGTCTTCGGCATCGCCTCCCTCGTCGGCGGGCTCGTCGACGACGGCGCACTACTGATCGCCACCCGCATCGTGAAGGGCCTCGCCGCCGCCTTCACCGCGCCCGCCGCGCTCTCGATCGTCACCACGACGTTCAAGGAAGGCCCCGACCGCAACCGGGCCCTGTCGATCTTCACCATCTTCGGCGCCACCGGCTACGCCTCCGGCCTGATCGTGTCCGGCCTGCTCACCGGCATCGACTGGCGGCTGACCTTCTACATGCCGGTCGCGGTCGTCGCGATCGTGCTCGTCACCGCATGGTTCGTGGTGCCCCGCACCACCGAGAAAGAGGAAGGCGGCATCGATTTCACCGGCGCCGTCCTGCTGACCGGCGGCATGCTGTCGGCGGTCTACACGATCGTCACCGCACCCGAGACCGGCTTCACCGCCACCGTCATCGCGACCACCATCCTCGCGGTCGGCCTGCTCGGCGCCTTCTTCGTGGTGGAGAATCGCGTCGGCCACCCGCTGGTGCGGCTGAGCATCTTCAAGGTGCGGTCGATCGTGCGGGCGAACCTCGCCGCGCTGGCCATCTTCGGCTCCTACCTGAGCTTCCAGACGATCGTCTCGCTGTACCTGCAGAACACGCTGGAATGGGAGCCGCTGCAGATGGCGCTGGCGATGGCGCCCGCGGGCATCATCGTGGCCATCCTCTCGCCTATGGCGGGCAAGCTCATCGACCGCTTCGGCACCGCGCCGATGATCATCGCCGCCCTCACCTCGTTCGTCGCCGGCTACCTGTGGTTCCTCGCCCGCGGCGGCAATCCTGACCCGACCTACGTGCTCGACTACCTCCCGGCCTTCCTGCTGCTCGGCCTCGGCTTCGCGCTCGGCTTCTCCTCGGTCATGGTCCAGGCGACCGAAGGCATCGCCGACCACGAACAGGGCCTGGCCTCCGGCCTCGTGCAGACCTCGCTGCAGATCGGCGGCGCGGTGGTGCTCGCCATCACCACCGGCCTGATCAGCGGCGCCGCCACCGACGGCATCGCCGGCTACCGGCCGGGGCTCTACCTGGTCACCCTGGTCGCGGCGATCGGACTGGTCGCCTCGGCCTCGGCCCTGCTCGCCCGCAAGCAGGCGGTCGCCGAACTCGCCTGAACGGATCGACAACCAATCGCACACAGGTGGGGTCGCCGTGTCGGCGGCCCCACCCGGCAATGCGCACGACCAGCAGTAACCTGCGCCTCTATCTCGCCGCCCTGCGCGCGGTATGGAGCTGAGTCCGGCGAACAGCCGCCCACGACCGCTGTGCGGCGGTCCGGATCAGAACTCGAAGTCCTCCACCCGGGAACGGACGTCGTGTTCGGCGAGGACCTCCGTCACCCGGTGTGCGAACTTCTCCGCCCACGCGCGTCCGTCCGAATACTTGTCGAAGCCGAGTCCGATGAAGACCGCCCGGGTTTCGTTCTCCGCTTCGCGGTAGACGATGTGAATCGTCTGTCCGCCGGTGACATCGACGAGGTCGTACCAGGGGGATGGATTGTCGTAGTCCTGCCGTCGCGAATCGCCCGGGGCCAGACGTTCACTCGACCACCGTTCGCCCAGGCCCGTCAGCATCGCGTACTTGAACTTCCGGTCCATCCACATGGGCTTCTCGCGCACCGCCCGGTGGACCGCCATCGCGATCCGAGACGTCGGCACGTCGGTGATCAGGACGGATCCGACATTCTCGGCCATCAAACGTTCCCCAACTGACTCGCACTACCCGATGAAGGGAACAGGATAGATGGCGAACGCGACTTCGGGACAGTTCGCTTCCAGACGGACGAAACCGGCCCCAGGGAGCGACTACGAGCGCGCAACACTATTCGGACGAGGAGCTGCGGGCTGTGTTCCGGCTCCTCGGCGAAACCGGAGCGCACGCGTCCGTACTACCGGACGTCCTGCGCGGCGCCGATCCGGCGCTTCTCGCCGATACGCGCTTGCCTTTCGCGGGCGGTCGCTGGGTGATCTGCGAACGTTGCGCGAGTCCTGAAGCGCCGGGACCGGACCGGCGGCACGACTCGCCTCCCGCCCACCGTGCACCCGCCCTCGACGAGGAGCTACCGCTACGTGCGATCGATCTCGTCGCAGGGGACGATGAAACCCACAGCCCGATCGCGCCTGCCTCTTGGCGGCAGGCCGCCGAGCACTCGGCTGGTGGCTGCTCGGCTCCGGCCACGCCATGCGTCCGCCCCGGGCTTCGCGGAGGTGATCGCCGTCAGTGGGCGCCGAGCGCGTCGAGAATCATCGGGCGCGCGGTGGCGATCGCCCGTTCCCAGTAGGGCCAGGTGTGGGTCCCGTCGACGATCTCGATATGAGCCGGGATGCCCAGGGCCGCGACTCGATCGCCGAAGATGCGGGCGGCGGCCCTCGCGATCAGCTCCAGCCCCATCGCGTTCATCGTGTTGCCCACCCCGTACGGCACATCGGGAGCCCCGGGCAGGCCGGCACCGGCCGATACGTACATCGGCAGGCCGCGCAGCAGCTCGGCCTGCACCGTGGGATCGTTGCGACTCCAGGCAGGGTCGCCGGGCGGGCCCCACATGTCGTCCACATTGAACCGGCCCTCGTCCCACAGCGCCGCGCGGATCGCCTCGTTCCACATCGGGAAGGTCGGATTCAGGAATCCGGAGAAGGATCCGGCGAACTTGAACTGGTCGCGATGGTGCGCGGCCAGCGTCAGCGCCGCCCCTCCGCCCATGGACGCGCCCACGATGGCGTTGTCGGTCCGCGAGACCCCGTATCCCGCGAGGAAGGCAGGCAACTCCTCGGTGAGAAAGGTTTCCCACTTGTACGTGGTGACCTGGCCGTTGGTGCTGCTCGGCCGGTACCAGTCGGTGTAGAAGCTGGAGTGCCCGCCGACCGGGAACACCAGCGTGACATTGTCACCGGCGAACCGCTGCAGCACGCCGGTATCGCTGGTCCACTGACTGTGATCGTGCGGCGCACGGAGGCCGTCGAGCACATAGAGCGCCGAATCGCCGCCGCGCGCCGCCCACTGCACCTGGATCTTGATCGGCCCCATGCCGGACGGCACGACGAGCTCCTCGTACCCACCGGCCGGTGCCCGTGATTTCACGACATCGCCCGGCACCGCACCGGCCACCGCTCCGCCGGCCAAGGTCGTCAGCATCACCGCCGCGACAACCGCACCGGCCCTGCGAAACCGCCCTCGCAGCGAGCCGGTGCCCCTCTTGCACTCCCATCCCCTCACCAGGTTCGTTTCGTGCATTCGCGCACGCTATCGAAACGCCTGGTGATCCAGCGGCAGCACACGCCGGGGGCAGCGAGCCGGCGCCGGATGCCTCAGCGGAAGGCGGCGATATTGCGTTGCGCCCACGCGGCGAAGGGCCGGGGCGCACGACCCAGCACGTGCTCGACATCGGGACTGATGCGCAATTCCTCCGCGGTGGGACTACCGAGGATGGCCAGAGTCGTGTCGGCCGCGTCCGCGGGCATCTGCCTCAGCATCGCCTCCCGCGCCTCCCGCGGACTCTGCTCCACGAACCGCACCGGCTCGCCGAGAACCTCACCGAGGACCCGCACCCGCTCGCGCGGCGATTCCGGCACGGGCCCGGTCAGGACATACATCCGGCCGGCGTGGCCGTCCTGGCGCAAGGCGGCCGCCGCCACCGCCGCGATGTCCTCCGGATCGACGAAGGGCACGCCCACATCACCGAAGGGCGCGCTGACCGCCCGCTCGCCGCGCACCTGCTCGGCCCACCACAGCGCGTTCGACTGGAATCCGCTCGGCCGCAGCAATGTCCACTCGAGTCCCGACTCCTGCACCGCCACTTCGACGGACTTCCCGAACTGCCCGTGGGAGGCGCTGTCCGGCCTGGTCGCCACCCCCTGTGACGACAGGAGCACGACCCTGCTCACGCCCTCGGCACGCGCGGCCGCGAGGATCGCGGGCACATCCGCGCCGAAGGCCCCGGGCCCGAGGAGCAGGAACAGCGCGGACGCTCCTCGTACGGCGGGCGCCAGCTCCGCGACATTCGTCAGGTCGACGGGCACGTGCCGCACCCCCTCCGGCAGCCCGCCCGGCGCGCGGCGGGACAGCGCTGTCACCTGCTCACCGGCATCGGCGAGCATCTGCACCAGGGGACGTCCGACATTGCCGGTCGCACCGGTCACCACAATCATTACCACTCCTCAGTTAGTTGACTGACTAACTGCGACCCTATCGCCCTCCCGTCACGGTTGTCTACAGTTAGTTGGGTGACCAACTCAGTCGAGTCCGGGGGCAGACGTCCGGGAAAGCGCGAGCGGTTGGCCGCCGCGGCCGCCGAGGTGTTCCACCGGCAGGGTGTGGAGAAGACCACCATCGCCGACATCGCGCGCGCCGCGGAGGTGCCGGTGGGCAACGTGTACTACTACTTCAAAACGAAGGACGAACTCGTCCGCGCCGCGATCGGCGCGCACGCCCGGACCCTCGACGACATGATCGCCGAACTGGACGAACTCGACGACCCGGCCGACCGGTTACGCGCCATGGTGCGCGGCTGGACCGAAAATCGTGACATGGCAGCGCGATTCGGTTGCCCGACCGGCACCCTGGCCACCGAGCTGGACAAGCGCCGCGACGGCCTGGACAGTGAACTGGCCGACGTCATGCGAGCGCTGGTGGAGTGGTCCGAACAGCAGTTCGCCCGGATGGGCCGCTCCGACGCCCACGAACTGGCTGTCGCACTGATCGCCGCTTATCAGGGAATCTCGCTTCTCACCAACACTTTTCGCGATCCCGAACTGATGGAGACCGAGGGCCACCGCCTGGAGCGTTGGATCGACTCGCTGGCCGGTCCTGGCATGCCCTAGCGGCGGGATCGTAAAGTCCGGCCTGCGACTGCCGCGGTCCCGCCATGATCTAGCCCCTGGATTCCAATTGTTCGATCGCTCTGCGCACCTGCCATTCGAGGAACTGCGTTTCCCGCTGAGTCTGCTGTGCGGTCAGCAAACGACCTGGTGCGAGCACGGACAGGACGGCTCGTTCTTCTGGTGTGGACTGGCCGCAGATCATCGCTTCCCTGGCGGGTCGGTTACCGACGAATCGATGGGCTGGTCTCCCGCCGGTCAAATGCTGATTCCGGTCGGTTGAACCGAAATAGACGGTATGCGCGGATAATCGGGGATCGAACCGTCTCGCTGTTCGCAGCCGTTCACTGCCACATCCACCAGGGGGCTCGATGGAACCCGGTTCGCTGCTTCACACCGCTCGCACCGCCACCGGCGTCGCCCTGCGTGAACTTGGGCGGCGCACGCACTACGCCGAATTCGCCACTGGCGCCGACGCCGCCGCTCAGCGCAGTTTCGTCCGCGCCGTGCACCTGGCACAGCAGTCCGGCAGCCCTGATCGATTGGTACACGGACTGAGTTTCAGCGCGTTCTCGGAGCTGGCGCGTCGGTCTGGACATGGGCGGCCGATGCAGCGCCGACGTGCCGCACTGAGATCGGCTGACCCGCTCTCAGGTATGGCGCGGCTCGCCTGGCCCGCCCAAGGTCCAGCTCCGATCCTTGGTGATCTGGCGGCTCATCGCCCGGGCCATGCGCGACGCCTGGAGTACCGCGCGTGCGGCGAACGGACCGGCATATCGCTCGTCGACAACCTCGGTCCACAAAGCCAGCCAGCGCTGGAAATGCGCGACGGTGAGCGGGTGCTGCTGGTGCAGGCGGGTATGGACGGCGAGCGCGCTGCCTCGGTAGGACTTGGTGCCGAACAACACCGTTTCCCAGAAGTCGCACATCACCGGCAGGTGGGATTCCAGGCCCTTCTCGCGGAGTTCGGTGAAGGGCTCGATCAGCTCTTCGTCGATCAACGCTCTGGAGTAGAAGGCGCGCAACAGCGCTTCGATGTCCGCGCGGGTGATCAGATCGCTGCGCTCCGCCTGCACTGTCATCGGCTACTCCTCGGCCCGCCGGGTGTTGTGCCCGGGGTCACGTTGCCTACGCGGCGGGCCTACTACCGATGGTAGTCCGAGACCACCGGACCTCCGGGCGATGAGACAGACGAGACAGGCCCCGAGGTGCTGATCTGCTGCACTCGAATCGGTTGAGTCCGACGCGGTCGTCGTCCGACCGGCGCCGGGTTGCGCGAATTCCACTGGCAAGATGGAGTCGTTCAGCGATCCGCACGGGAGAGGACGCAAATGACCATCCTGGTGACAGGGGCCACCGCGAACATCGGCCGCAAAGTCGTCGACCACCTGCTCGCGCGGGGCGCCAACGATATTCGCGCGCTCACCACCAACCCGCGCAAGGCCGCGCTCCCCTCCGCGGTGCAGGTGGCCGAGGGCTACCTCCGCCGACCGGACACCCTGCCCGCGGCGTTCGAAGGGGTGGATCGGATGTACCTGGCGCCCACACCCGACAACGTCACCGAGGTGCTCGCACTGGCCCGCGCGGCCGGTGTGCGGCATGTCGTCGATCTTTCCGGTGAGCCGGAGAGCTGGTGGGGCGGCGTCTGCACGGCCGTCGAGGACAGCGGCATGGCCTGGACTCATCTGTGGCCGGGGGATTTCATGGAGAACACCCTGATCTGGGCGCAGCAGATCCGCGAGATCGGTGCTGTCCTGGAGCCGCTGCCCGAGGCCGCGAGCGCGCCGATCGCCATGGACGACATCGCCGCTGTCGCCGCCACCGCCCTGCTGACCGACACACATCTCGGCCGGGCCTACCCGCTGGCGGGGCCGGAGATCCTCACCCGCACCGACCTGGTCCGGCATCTCGCCGAGGCACTCGGCCGCAGCATCACCTTCCGGCGGGCATCCCGTGAGGAGACCATCGCCGTTCTGACCCCCGCCATGGGCGACACCGCGACCTGGTACGTCGACAACGTTCTGACCAGTTTCGACGTGCCGGCTTCAGCTCTGCCGATCACCAGCGTCCAGGAGATCACCGGCAGGCCCGCGACGACCTTCGCCCGGTGGGCCGCCGACAACGCCGCGCGTTTCGCTGGCGACTGAGGGGAGCTACCGGGGGATGAGCCGTAGCCGCCGAGGGGTGAGCGCTCCGACCCACGCTCACCTACTCGGCGACGGATTGGTCCCCGTGTCGAGACAACGGTGGGCTGGTGTCGACAGCAGCGTGTCGGCGGCGGAATAGGCATCCAGCGCCCCGGCGCCGACCGCATCGGCCAGCCGGTCGAGGTCGCTGTGCCCGCGCAGCCGAGTCCGGGCCAGCGAGAGGATCTGGACGCGGGCGCGGGCCGTGTGACGATCGCGGGTCTCGGCCGCGAGCATCGACTGCCCGCCCGTCCACAGCGACGGTCCACTCGCCCGGCTCGCCTCCCGCGCCGAGCAGGTCGTCGGCCAGCACCGGCCCGAGGAAGGCGACGTCCACCAAGCCCCTGCCGAACTCCTCGGCGACCAGCGCGACCTCCACACCGGACGCGCCATCGGAGCGCAACGAACGCCAGCCCGCGGTCTCGACGGCCTTGTCCAGCCGGGCGACCCGCTGTTCGTCGTCGAGATCGGCGACCGAGCCCGGCCCGAGTTCATCGGCCAATCGGGCAGCGGCGTCGCGTAATTGACGCTGTTCAGCGGTCAGACGGACATCCATGACGCTCCTTCAGTACTCGGCGCAGCACCTTGCCCTAGGGCAGGCGGGGAATCTCCGGGACGAACACGATCCGGCGCGGTTTCTTGTAGGTGGCCAGTCGGCTGCCGACCAGGTCGACGAGTTCTTCCTCGGTGACCGGCTCACCCGCGTGGACCGCGGCGATCACCGCCTCGCCGTCGGCCGCGTCGGGCACGCCGAAGACTGCGCAGTCAGTGGCGAGCGCGTGCACGACCTCGTCGTTCTTCCACGCTGGGCTGATGAGCACGACCGCCGAGCCGAGCCGCCAGATCGCCAGCACGGCGACGACGAGCTCCGGCCGGTTGGACGACATCAGCGCCACCCGGTCACCGGCCCGGACACCGCGGAGGGCGAGGTCGGCAGCCAGGCCGGCGGCGAGTTCGTCGAGTTCGAGGCGGCTGTAGGAGCGCTCCTCGAAGACGAGGGCGATGGATTCGCTCCCAACAGGCATTTGAGATGATCCCGTCTCGTGGGTGAGACCGCGTGCTACCCGGGGCGGCTCGAGGTTCGCCGCCATCTCGACAGCTCGGGCGGTTTCCTCGACGCCGCCGCCGTCCGGGCCTTCGTCGGCCGGGACGGGCGCGGCGAGGCATACGTGTGCGGGCTTGATGCGTTCATGGAGATGGTCGAGAACGCGCTGCCGGAGCCGGGCGCGGTCTACAGCGAGCGGTTCGGGACGCCCGTGCCCGCACCGCCGGTGTCGGCCGACCCGATCGCCTGGGGCGCCGCGGGCGTCTCGCCGGAAATCGGCCCGTCCAGCACGGATACGTCGGTGTCAGCGACAACCCCGTCCGCGACTGCCGCACCACCGCCCACGGGCGAGACCGGCATCGTGACGATCCTGCTCCACCGCAAGAAGAAGACGGTGCCGCGCCGAACAATTCGGTTGCTCGAGTGCTGGTGGTTTCGGCTAAGGTAACCGCTATGTCGAGCCCCGAGGCATCCAAGGTTGGGCTTTCGGTCACGCCGTAAGCCCCTGAATCACCGAGTTCGTGAGCCCAGCAGTTTCGCTGCGCGGGGGAACTCGCGCGCTTTCGGTGGCGCCGACGGTTGTGACGAGACGTTTCCTTTCGTTCTCTCACCTCGGAGCTCTCGATGCCTCTCGCGCTCTACCTGCTTGCCACGGCGGTCTTCGCCATGGGTACTTCCGAATTCATGCTCGCCGGCCTGGTCCCGGACATCGCCGCAGGCCTCTCCGTGTCTGTCGGCGCGGCAGGCTTGCTCACCTCTGCTTTCGCCCTAGGCATGGTCGTCGGGGCGCCGTCGATGGCGGTGCTGGTGCGACGGTGGCCCGCACGAGCGAGTCTGTTGGTGTTCTTACTGGCCTTCACAGCAACGCATGTCGTCGGCGCTCTCACAACGAGTTTCGGCGTGCTGCTGGCGACCCGGGTCGTCGCTGCCGTGGCGTACGCGGGATTTCTCGCCGTGGCGATCAGTACGGCGTCCACCCTCGTCGCGGCCGATCGGAAAGGACGTGCCCTGGCGGTGCTGCTTTCGGGTACCACGCTGGCCACTGTCGCCGGAGTTCCCGGCGGAGCGATGCTCGGCACCCTGCTCGGCTTTCGAGCAACGTTCTGGGCGATCGCCCTGCTGTGCCTCCCCGCTGCGTTCGGCATCCTGAAGGGGGTCCGGTCGCACATCGAACTGACCACAGCAGGCTCTCCGGCAACCCCACCACTGCGCACGGAGCTCGCCCAGCTGGCGATGCCCCCAGTAGTCCTGGTCATGCTGCTCGGCGCCCTGGTGAACGCGGCCACCTTCGCGACGTTCACCTTCTCGGCGCCGATCGTGACCGAGGTCGCCGGCCTGGCAGAACTCTGGATTCCTTTCGTGCTGATGATCTTCGGTGTCGGGGCATTCAGCGGCGTCACGGCAGCAGGACGGCTTTCCGATCAGCGTCCCGGCATCGTCATCGCCGTTTGTGGGCCGTTGCTGTTGCTCGGCTGGATCGCGACGGCAATCCTGGCTGATCGACCGGCGGCGCTGCTGCTCCTGGTCTTCGCGCAGGGTGCGCTGTCGTTCGCGGTGGGCAGCACCCTGATCGCGCGGGTGCTCTACGAGGCGGCAGGCGCACCGACCATGGCCGGGTCGTATGCCACTGCCGCACTCAATATCGGCGCAGCCGCCGGACCGATCGTCGCGGCGGCGACTCTCGCTACCGGTGCCGGTGACCTCGGGCCGGTGTGGGCGAGCAGCCTCCTGGTCGCACTCGCACTGGTCATCGCACTGCCACTACTGCGAGTTGTCGCGCCCGTCGCGGCTGAGTGATTCCGCGACCGCGTCGGTCGTCTGATCACGCGGCCCCGTGCTGGTCCAGCAGCGGTGGTGGACGATATCGCGGTTGGTAGTCCGCGACGCGGATCGGACTGCCGACGAGCCGGTGATCCCCCGCCCGGATCACGACATCCGGAGTGGCTTCAAGCGCCTCGGGCAGTTCTCGGACGGCGGCGGCCGGGATGCCCAGCGGTCGTAAGCGCGGCGGCATGATAGTTCAGCTGCGACAGCATGACCTCGTAGAGCGAGACGTCGATCTGACCGCCGCGGCCACCTTCGACCGGCGGGCACCGATCCGCTATCGTCTACACCATGGGCGAGAGCATAATTCTTTTCCAAAGCGATTGACAATTTCGCGAGACTGACGATCTCACGTCAGCCGTCCCACAGACGACCCCCACCGCCGGCACCTGATCGGAGAATATCATTCTCCTTATATGCGTAAGTCATTTCTGAAACGCTGGCGCGCACACGAGGTGCCTCCCTTGTGATATGGGGTTATCCGTTACAGTGCATTCATGTTCTCTTCACATCACCAGGGCTGGAGGCGCCCGTGACCAGCCCGAGCGAGCAGCCGGCCTGGAAAGAGCGCGCCGTCGAGCGTTCCCTGCGGACCGCCAAGCTTCGCGCCGAACAGCGCGTCCAGCGGTTCCTCGACGCAGCTCAGGCGATCATCACGGAGAAGGGCAGCACGGATTTCACCGTGCAGGAGGTCGTCGACCGCTCCAAGCAGTCACTGCGCAGCTTCTACCTGCAGTTCGACGGTAAGCATGAGCTGCTGCTCGCGCTGTTCGAAGATGCGCTCGGCCGCACGGCGGACCAGTTGCGCGCCGCCGCCGACGGCGAGGCCGAGCCGTTGGACAAGCTGAGGGTCACCGTGGAGTTGCTGTTCGAGTTGTGCAGGCCCGATCCCGGCGCGCAGCGTCCGATGTTCACCGATTTCGCCCCCCAGCTACTGGTGAGCCATCCCAGTCAGGTGAAAGTCGCGCATGCGCCGATGCTGGCGCTGTTCACCGAACTGATGGAAGAGGCCGCCGCCGCGGGCGCGCTGCGCGAGGGCGTCGATCCGCGTCGCGTCGCCGCGATGGTCATCCAGACGGTCATGTTCACCGCGCAGTCGGCGACCGGCGAGGAGGATCAGCGGCCGATCACCGCCGCGGAGATCTGGGACTTCTGCGCGCACGGATTCACCTCCGGTAAGTGAGCACCTGAATCGAGTCCGATGGCGGGGCAAGTCGTTCGAGCCTGCCCCGCCCGCACTCCGCGCATCACCCGACCGGAAGCAGGTCGGCGGCGACCTGCGGCACGAGCGTGGCGCCGCTGCGGAAGATCTCCGTCGAGCCGACCGTGAGCGACGACGCCGCCGCCGCGCTCAGCGCCTGCGCCTTGAACGCCAGCGCCGCCATGCTGAGCCGATGCAGCACCGGATCCACCCGATGCTCGGGCGGGGACGACCAGTCCTCGCCCCACACCACGACCTCGACGCCGCCGTCGCGCAGCGCCTCGAGCACCCCGCGGTGCGCCCGCGAATCCCGTTGGCAGACAGCGCTGGCGATGCCGAGCGCATCGGGTCTGCGCCCCTGCCCGCTCGCGGAGAGCACCGACTCCAAGTCGAGCACCTCTGCGCCGAGGATGCGCAGCGGGCGGGAGTCGGCCAGATCCGCGACCAGAACGGTCACCTCCCAGCCGGCGATCGCACGGTCGAACAGCCATCCACCGGCGTGCTCGACAACGTCGATGATGCTGGTCCCGACGATGTCGAGCCGGTAGCGGGTGGTTCCGTGGCCGGAGCGAAGTCCCGGGCCAGCGCCCGAGTGTATTCCTCGAACACCTTCGCCAGCGGGGTCGTGCAGCGGCGCGTCGGGTTGCAGGTTCTCCACCAGCATCACCACGAAGGTGCCGACCAGCTCCGGTGAGCGCTGGATGCGTTCGGCGACCCGGCCGATCTCGACGAACAAGTCCCCGGTCAGGTCGGCCTGGGACAGATCGTCGGCGTCCTTGGCATCGAGAACAGCATGCAGCAGTTGTTCCTTGAACGGGAAGTGGTGCAGCAGTCCGGCCGGGCTGACACCGGCCTCGCGCGCGACCATCGCGACAGTGGTGTTGCGCCAGCCGTTCCGGGCGAGCAGTGAGGCACAGGGGCGAGGAGCTGTCCCGCGGAACACCTGTCGGCTGGAACCAAGTGAACACACAGTAGGTTGGTTTCGCGGCTGTGACAAGAGTCTCATGGCGTGGCGAAACTGTTCACCGCGTTCGCGTCGCACACCCTTGTGAAACTTCACGAGGAGAACATCATCATGCTTTCATCTGCTGCTCGGTTCCGCGTGAGCCATTGCGTCCGAACGCCTTCTTCTCCTACAGCGATGATCTCATTACCGCGCTGCTCGGCGCTGCCGACCGGCGCCTCGACCACACCCGAACTCCCACGGAGGTCATGATGTCGGTTCCGATCAGCAGTGCTTCGTTGTATCCGTTGGGTGGTTTCGGCCCGCCGAAGGACCGGCGCGGCAGCGCCCGAGGTAGTCTCGGCCTGCCCGCGGGCACCGAGGTGTTCTCGGCCGACAATCACATCTCCCTGGCGCACGACATCTTCTTCGAGCGCTTTCCCGCGAGCCTTGAGGACCGCGCAACCCGCGTCTGGTACGAGGGCGGCGCCTACCAGCTCGGCCGCAAGGGAAAGTCGTTCCTGCCCGGCGATTTCAGTCACGTGCTCACGCAGTACGACCCACTGGACGGGTCGGGCAGCGCCAACTGGTGGGAGCCCGCGGGCGCTCACCGCGCGGGAGATGTTCGACTGCAACTTCTTGAACAAGGTCGTCACGAACGCGAGGCCGAGACCGCCAAGTACGCGCTGGCCTGCGCCCGGAACCGCCCTACCGACACCATCTTCATGCAGCAGGTCTTCTTCGAGATCATGAAGCAGCAGCAGGGCGAGTACCTGGGCAGCCTGCTCAGCGGCTTCTTCGAGTCGTTGGGTGGTCACATCCACGCCGACGACGACGAGCTCATGCTGGACAAAGCCTTCGACAACGGGCTGAACGAGTCGGTCGAGGACAACGACTCCCGATTCCCGCCCGAGTTCCGGCTCAGCAAGTCCGCGCGTGAGGAGCGGGAGTGAGCACAGATCCGCCGCTGGACGGCTGCACGGTCGTCGCCCTGTCCCCCGGCATCGCCGGAGCCTACTGCACGCGCTTGCTTCGCGACGGTGGCGCGCGGGTCGTGAAAGTCGAAGCCCCAGCAGGTGATCCGCTCCGCCGCTGGAGTGCGTGGGGGGCCGTGATTCCCTCGGGTCAGGACGGCGCACTGTTGGCGTACCTGTCCGGCGGCAAGCACTCGGTGGTCGCCGATCCGGCGCGGCGCGCGGACCTACGAGATGGTCGAGACGCTGTTGGACGGAGCCCATGTGGTGGCCCTGCACGCACGTCCTGGCCATGCTCGGAGCAGAGGTCGTCCACTCGGGTCCGCCGCTCGTCCGGACGGCACCCGGCTCATCGCGGGCGTGCCGAACACCGAGGACCAGTGGTGGGAACGCTCCTGATCTTCTCTGGTCTCAACACCGGCAAGAAGAGCATCACGATCGACTGGCGCGACGAACGCGGCCGCGGTCTGCTGCGTCGGCTGGCGGCCACGTGCGATGTGGTGGTGGAGAACTACACGCCTCGCGTCATGGAGCAGATCGGCCTCGATTACCCGTCCTACCGCGCCCTGCGCCCCGACGGGATCATGGTGCGCATGCCAGGTTTCGGCCTCACCGGACCATGGCGCGACAACCCCGCCTTCGCGTACGTCATCGAAGACACTCGGGCATCACCGGACTCACCGGCCATCCCGACAGCAATCCGGTGCAGCCGTATTCGATCGGCGACCCGAATGCGGGCATCCACGCGCTGAACGCGCTGCTCCTCGCCCTCGAACACCGACGGTCGACCGGCGAGAGCGTTCTCGTGGAGGCGGCGATGGTCGAGGCGGCACTCAGCGTGGCAGCCGAACAGGTGATCGAGTACTCCGCCTATGGCGCGCTCCTGCGGCGGGACGGCAATCGGGGACCCGAGGCCGCTCCGCAGAACCTCTATCGCACCGCGGGGGCCGACGAGTTCGGCGGGCGTGATCGGTGGGTCGCCATCGCGGTCGCCACCGACGCCCAGTGGCGCTCGCTACGCGAGGCGCTCGGTAATCCCTCCTGGGCATCGGATCCGGAGTTGGACAGCGCGGCCGGGCGACGATGGCGACACGACGAGATCGACGCCCGGCTCAGCGCGTGGTGCGCCGAGCACACCGACAACCAGGTCATCGAATCGCTCTGGCCCGCGGGCATTCCGGTCGCCAAGGTGCTGCAACCGCACCGACAGGGCGAGATCTCGCAGCTGGAAGCGCGCGGCTTCTACGAGACAGTCGAGCATCCGGTCCTGCCAGCGGCCCGGCACAGCACGCTTCCGGCCCGATTCTCCGCCGGCCCCGCCCGACTGCACCGCGGTCACGCGCCGCTGCTGGGGGAGCACACCACCGAAGTGCTCGCCCAGCTCGGAGTCGATGCGGTGGAACGTGCCGACCTCGAGTCGGCGGCCGTGGTCGGCGGTGTACCGAGCGTGGCCGAACGGTCCGCCCGCTGACCACACCACAGGAATGCTGTCAGGACCAGGCGGTCACCAGCGGGCCTTCGACACCACTGATCAGACAGTCGCCGACCCCGGTGCATTGGAACTGCATCTCTGCCCGGACCTTGTGCACCGGCGAGTAGATCATCGGAGTCCAGAAGGTCGTCCACTCCGGGTGATCGGGGTAGGAATCACCGCCGATGCCATCTTGGAAGACGAAGACCTGCTCGTACCCGGTGTCCTGCACAGCCCTCATCACCATCGGAATCTGCGACATGGTCCACCCGCGGGGATAACGGACCCAGCGGGCCCAGTTCGTCTTACATGTCGGCGACCATCGAACATCGAGTCGGCCGACCTCGGTCTCCGTGGTCACAGTGGTGTAAGCATCGGCCCCGCATCCGGATGTCCTGGGATCCTGCCCGGAGCAGTAGTCGCCGTAGCAGTTCACCGGTTCGGCCGTAGCCGTGCCGCTCACCGCGATCGTGGCGCCGAACGCGAGCCCGAGCGTCGCCGTCATCGCCACCAGTACTCGCCGGACCGTCCTGAGTGTGCCCATTCTCCGCGACCTTTCGTCACAAGCCCCGCCGCACAGTGATTGCACAACGACGTATCATCCAGTATCGCGGGCCGTCAGGTCCGGCACAGTCCGCCGAACAATCGACGCAGGCTGCATGCACCGGGTGTTCTTCGCAGTACCCCGAAGTCATCGACCGGTCCGGACAATCACGGCCTCACGCGCCTGAGGCGAGCACGGAGGGCGTTCCGTCGGGAATCAGCCCCCTCTGTCTCGGAGTCTGCGAGTCCATCGCGCCCGACATCTTCGAAGTGGATGATTCCGGCGATATGGTCCTGTTGCGGGAACACGTCACCACCAGCGCGCACGCTGATGTCGAAGCGGCGCTTGCGAGCTGCCCGACCCTCGCGTTGCGCCTCGAGCTCTGACGGACCGCGGCCGTCGCGACACAGCCATCCGCTGCGCGGCACGGAAATTCCGAGCAGGGCGCATGGGAGAATGGCGGCATGCCGACCGCCGAGCACCGGGACAAGGCCCGTCGAGCACGTTCCTTCGGCGCCGCGGCGCAAGAGTACGAGCACGGCCGGCCGTCCTATCCACCGGAATCCGTCTCCTGGCTGGTGCCCGAGGACGCTCGAACCGTGGTCGACATCGGAGCGGGCACCGGCAAGCTGACCCGCACCCTGCTGTCGCCGGGCCGAGAGGTGATCGCGGTCGAGCCTTCGGCCGAGATGCGCGATCAGTTCGCTCGGGTTCTGCCGGATGTCCGAATGCTGGCAGCGACAGCGGAGTCCATCCCACTCCACGAGTCGAGCGCCGACGTCATGGTCTGCGCGCAGGCCTGGCACTGGGTGAGTCCCGAGCGGGCGACACCGGAGGCGGCACGGGTGCTGCGGCCGGGCGGGCGGCTGAGTCTCGCGTGGAATACCCGTGATGTGTCCGAGCCATGGGTCGCCGAGCTGGACCGCATACTCAGCGATCGAGCGGCGTCGGCGCGGGCCGGTGTGCGAGTTCCGCAGTTGCAGCATCCTTTCGGCCCCCTCGAGCGCCAGGAATTCCGCTGGACGCACCCGACCTCGCCGGAGGAGATCATCTCCATGGTCGCCTCGCGCAGCTACGTGATCACGATGGCGCCGATTGCCCGGCAGGAATTGCTCGACAGCGTGTGGGCTCTGGTGGAAGCGGAGGCACCGACCGGGATGCCGTATGTCACCGAGTGCTATCGCGCCGCGGTCGAGACACCCTGACCGCGATTCTGTGGAGTAGACAGCAACCATGCTCGGACACCTCGGTATCAATGTCCCCGACTTGGCGGCCGCGAAGCGGTACTACGACGCCGTGATGCCACACGTCGGCTTCGAACCGTTCCTGGACGCCGAGGACGAGTTCGCCTACCGCCCGGCCGGAGGCAGGCCGGGAACGTACCTGTTCTTCTACCCCGCCGCGGACAGCGCGCCGTATTCCCGCCACCACGTCGGCCTGCAGCATCTGGCGTTCATGGTGAAGACGAGATCGGCGGTGCGCGAGGTGCACCGGCTCGTGCGGCATCTCGGCAGCGAAGTGCTCCACGATCCGCGGGTGTTTCCGCGGTATCCCCAGCCGTACTTCGCGACGTTCTGGCTCGATCCCTTCGGAGTGATGCTGGAGGCGGTCTGCCACCACGACCGCGAGTGACCGCGGCTGGGGCGAGTCCGCACACGCGATCCCGAACTGCGGCGCTACCCTATAACGGTCGTTATGAGCGGGAAAGGGCGGGCGATAGTGGCGGAGTCGACGCAGGCGCGGGAGCGGATGGTGGCCGGTGCGGCGGACATGTTGCGTCGGCGCGGGCTCAATGCGACCAGCGTGCGGGAGCTGGCCAAGCATTCCGGTGCGCCACTGGGGTCGACCTACCACTATTTCCCCGGCGGCAAGACACAGCTGGCGGCCGAGGCGGTGCGATTCGCCGACGAGCTGACCGTGCGCACGCTGCGCAGACAGCTCGAGGCGGGACCGGTGGACGGGCTGCGCGGGTTCGTGGATCTGTGGCGTCAGGTCGTGCTCGACAGCGATTTCCGCGCCGGTTGCCCGGTGCTGGCGGTGTCGGTGGAAGACCAGCCCGACAGCGGTGACGAACCGCGGCGCGCCGCGGCAAAGGCATTCGCGGGCTGGACGGACATGTTGGCCACGTCGATGCGTGAGCACGGCGCCACGACGGAGGCGGCGCTGCGGACCGCGACCCTCGTGGTCGCCGCCGTCGAGGGCACGGTTGCCCTGTGCCGGGCGCAGCGCAGCATCGAGCCGCTCGACCGCACCGTCGACGCGCTCGAAGCGGCCGTGCGCAGCGTGCTCGACCAGAGCGACAGCTGAGAAGCCGGGGTCACGGAGACGTTCTATAACGACTGTCATAAGGTGGAGTGATACCGCCGCACGTGCCGACCGGCTCCGGCGCGATCGACAAGAGGGAACTTCCGAGATGACCGACGACGCCTGCTACTTGCCCATCAACGACCCCGCATTCGCCGCCGAGGGCATGGAGTGCTTCGCCCCCACCGAACACGTGCTCGGCCCGTGGGGACCGATCCAGCACGGCGGCCCCATCTCCGGGCTCCTCACCCGAGCGATGGACCGGTGCGCGCCGCGGGAGAACGCGCGCCTGACCAAGATCTCGGTCGACCTGCTCGGCCCGGTCCCGATGTCCGAGGTCCGGGTCGGCGCGCGGGTGACGCGACCCGGCAAGCGCATCGAAATGCTGTCCGCCGTCCTCGAGGCACGCCAGACCGACGGCTCCTGGCGCGCCGCCGCGACCGCGTCGGCCTGGCGGCTGGCCAACCAGCCCACCGACGATGTGGTCCGGCGCGCCGACGCCCCCCTCGAATTGCCCGAACAGGCGCCCGACCTGAGCACCGTGGAGGTGTCCTCGGCATGGTCGATGAAGGGCTTCGTCAACGCGATGCAGTGGCGCCTGGGCGCACCCGGCGGACAGCCGGGCGAACCGACGGTGGCGTGGGTGAACCTGAAGCTGCCGTTGGTGGCGGGCGAGGAGCTCTGCGGGATCGAACGGCTGATGACCGTCGCCGACGCCGCCAACGGTGTCGGGGCGCGGCTCGACCCGGCCGAATTCGCTTTCCTCAACACCGAATTGACCGTGCATTTGTTCGAGGAACCGCGGTCTCCGTGGATCGGTATGGCCGCGGAGGCCTCGGTCGGCAGCGATGGTGTCGGCATGAATGCCGCAGTCCTGCACGCTCCGCACGGGCCGATCGGCCGGGTCGCGCAGAACCTGCTCGTCGAGCGGCGCGCGCCCGTCAGCGCCTGATCGATACGACGCGGGATTCACCGCACCGGACTCCCGAGTGGCCGTCGCGGCCGGCTGGACGATCGACCTCGGCCCGCGCCTGTGGCCATACGTGTCCCCGGCAGACAGCCCGGGTACACGGAGGCCGAGGCAGTGACTTCAGGCAGTCGAGGCAGGCAGGCTCTCCCACCCACGCACCGTCGAGGTCGGCGACAGCCGGGCGTTGGACATGTCGACCTCCCACTCCGGGAAGCGTTTCAGGATCTCCTCCAAGGCGACCCGCCCCTCCAACCGGGCCAGGGCCGAGCCGAGGCAGAAGTGCGTGCCGACGCTGAACGACAGGTGCTGGCGGCCGCCCCGATGGATGTCGAAGACGTCGCCATCGGGCGGGTAGACGCGGTGGTCGCGGTTCGCGGCGCCGATGAGCATCATCATGACGCTGCCTTCGGGGACGGTCCGGCCGTGGATCTCCACGTCCCTGGTGACATACCGGGCGACGTGCGGGGCGGGCGGTTCGAAGCGCAACAGTTCCTCGACGGCTTTGGGGATGAGCCTCGGATCTCGGCCAATTCCCTTCGCTGGTCCGGGTGTTCGGCAAGGACTTTGCCCGCCCAGCCGATGAGGCGGGTGGTCGTCTCGTTGCCCGCGCCCGACACCACGTTGATGTAGGTGAGCAGTTCCTCGCGGGTGAGTTTGCGCTCCACACCGTGCTGGTCTTCGAATTCGACGTTCATCAGCTCGGTCATGATGTCGTCGGAGGGGTTCTCGACGCGCCATTCGAGATAGCGCTCGAAGATCTCGCCGGTGGGCAAACCCTCGGAAGCCGCCTTCATGGGCTTGCCTTCTTCGGTGCGCATCTGGTCGTCGGCGAAATCGCGGATGGCTTCCTGATCCTCTTCGGGGATGCCGAGGAGCATGCCGATGGTCTTCATCGGCATCTGCGCGCCGATGTTGAGGTCGTGCTTCTCGCTGTAGAACAGCGGTGACTCTTCGCGCAGGCGCTTGAACATCGGGTAGGGGTCGGCCTTGAGTCCGATGTCGTCGAGCGGAATCGCCAGGCGCAGCGTCGGAATCCGACGCAGCAGGGTTTCGAAGATGATCCGCAATTCCGCGCGGGCGAGCTGCTGGCCGACGCACTGGTGCGGGCCGAAGCCGAGGTGGTGGGCGGCGGGGCGGGTGACATCGAGCCGGTCGGGCTTCTCCCATTCGTGCTCGTCCCAGTTGGCTGCGGAGAGGTCGAAGATGAGGCCGTCGCCAGCGCGGACGGTGATCTCGCCGATCTCGATATCGGCGGTGGCGATGCGGCGGTTCCCGATCGCGGCGAAGTTGTCCGGCGTGCGAGGGTCCGCCTTGCGCGGTTCCCGGACCGTCGCCGTGGCGAACGGTGAGGAAGGCGAGCCCGCCTCCGTCAAGGACAAGTGGCTGATGCGCCATCGACCGCATCTGGTTCTCGACGATTGGGGCTACGCCGTCCTCGTCGGCGACGGCCGAATCGCACCCGAGGACCGGCCCGATGTGATGCGCGCCCTACTCGACTGCCCCGCGCATGCGATCATCGCCATGTCCGAATCCGATCCACCGAACACGCTCGAACGGCCAGAAGGGAACATTCCGTGAAGACCAACCTGTCCTGCCCCTGCGGTGAACTGATCACCGGAACCGACGAAGACGATCTGGTCGAGAAGGTCAACGCGCATCTGGCCGCGAACCACCCCGGCCACGAGTACACCCGCGATCAGATCCTCATGATCGCCTACTGACCTGCTCTCCGGGTCCACGCACGACAACAGCCCGTCCTGCGGCTGCGCCGGGGGCGGGCTGTCGCCTGTTCCGAGCCCGGCGGTCGATGCAGTCGAGCGGGAACCCGCGGCACCACCGCGACCTGACCACCCGACGTCGTTGTCACCCCGGTGGACCCGACGGCGGAGACCGGTCGTCGGCTAAGGTCGGATTGTTTTGTCGGCAGCGAACCTTCGGCGGTCCCCACGATGATCGAGATCGGACTTGCGGTCGTTGCCGTCGCCGAAGCTGTGGGCCTGCTCGTGCTGTGGACACAGCTGACCCGCACTCGGACAGAGTTGACTCGCACTCGGACATCGCTGAGTCGCAGTCGCCGCGACATCGAAGAACTCGAGCGCCGGATCGACACCCGTCGACAGCTGATGACCAGTGGCCGGGAAGCGGTGAAGACCGTATGGGAAACCGCGAATCTCGTGCGCGAGAAGGGTCTGCGCAGAGTGGTGCTCGGCTCGATCGAGGAACTGGCCGGGTGGGCGCAGGTGGAGCGACCCGACCTGGCGCGACTGGTGCCCGACGGTCACGTCGCGATCGTGTTCTCCGATATCGAGGGCTCCACCGCTCTCAACGAGCGGCTCGGTGATCAGGCGTGGGTCAAGCTGCTCGACCGCCACGAGAAGCTGATCCGCAGACTCGTCGCCGCGCACGGCGGGCACGTGGTGAAGAACCAGGGCGACGGGTTCATGATCGCCTTCGCCGAGGCCGCGCAGGCTGTGCGGTGCAGCATCGACATCCAACGCTCGCTCAGCAGCCGCGCCATGAAAGCCGGCAACCGCGAGAACGTCCGCGTGCGCATCGGCATCCACACGGGCAAGTCGGTCCGCCGCGGCGATGACCTCTTCGGCCGGAACGTGGCGATGGCCGCCCGGGTCGCCGGACAGGCGCACGGTGGGGAGATTCTTGTCAGCGAGGCGGTGCGGTGCGCGGTCCGCGATGAGCCCGGCATCGTCGTCACGCCCGCCCAGGAAGTCGAACTGAAAGGCTTCACCGGAACACATCAGCTCTACACAGCCGCAGACGCAGGCTGAGCGACTGGCGGCCGGATCCACCGGAGCGATGTCGTGGTCGGCGAGTGCGCGCGACCGCACCCACCTGCGCGCGACCGGACACCTCGTGTCGTTGTCACACTCTGCACGCCGACGTCGTCATCTCGTCGCGAACCTTTCGCGACGACAGGAGAGACACGTGTCCGTGGATATCATCAACCCGTCCGAACTGCACGACCCGACGGGCTTCGGGTACAGCCACGTCGCCCGCGTGACCGGAGAACTCGTACTGCTCGCCGGCCAGTACGACTCCGATCAGGACGGTCACACGACGACCACCGAATTCGCCGGTCAAGTCGATCGTGCCTTCGGCAATCTCGGGATCGCGCTGCGATCCGCCGGACTCGACTACCGCGATGTCGCGCAGTTGCGGACCTTCATCGTCGATCACGACCTCGACAAGCTGACGATCCTCGGTAAGAAGATCGCCGAGATCTGGGGGGACAAGCCACCGGCGCAGACCCTGCTCGGCGTTGCCGCGCTCGCCCTGCCGGGGATGCAGTTCGAGGTGGACGCGGTCGCGGTCCGGGACTGACCCGCCCGCGTCACGCACGTATTCCAGGCATTCCCGCGGCGGGATCGACGATGCCGCGACCGACCCACTCCCGATACAGGTCGTCGGCTCGGTATTCGCAGGCCGCAAGCGATCCGCCGGATCCCGGAACAGGACTGCGATGCTGCCGCTTCGGATCAACAAGCCGGACTCCGGGATTTTCGCCTTTCCCGAGAACGGACGTTTCGCGAAGAGGACCCTCAGAGACCCGGACGGAAATACATGCGCACCCGAGGATCCTCGGATGCGGACAGTTGCGCCGTCGTCCCTGCGGCGAGAACGCGCCCCTTGCTCATGATCACCAGGTTGTCGGCGAAGCCGGTGGCGGCGAGCATCGGGATGTCGTGAGTGATGATCAGGCAGGCGGCGCCGGAGTCGGCGTACTCCCGCAGCGACTTCCACACGGCATAGGCGGTGCCCTGGTCAAGCGACGCGGTCGGCCCGTCCGCGACCAGGACGTCGGGCGCGGCGAGCAGGGCGGCCGCGAGGGCGGCGCGCTGGAGCTGGCCCGACGAGTTGTGCTGCGGAAGCAGGCTCATGGCTTCGGTCGGGTAATAGGCCATGGCGCAGACGTGTTCGACAGAGCGTGCCCCGTGCCGTTGTTCCAGTTCCAGGAGTTGGGCCCCGACGGTCCGGTCGGGGGTGAACGCGTCGAGGCCGTCCTGGGGCACGTAGCCGACGGTGCCGTCGATCAAGACCTCACCGTTGGTCCTGGCCGATTCCGGCAGGTGGCCGGTCAGCGCACGGGCGATCATCGTCTTGCCGTCGCCGGGGCCGCCGAGAAGAGCGGTGATCCGGCCGGAGGGAACGTCGAGAGTCACTTGCTCCAAGACGTTTCCACGCCAGCGGCCGGTATCGATGTGCACGGTCACGGAACGCAGGGCTGCTGTCATGGTCGCAGTATCGTGCACTGGCCGGATGATCCGCCGGGAATCACCACGCCGGATTCGTAGGCGAAGACGACGAGCTGGGCACGATCGCGGGCGCCGAGTTTCGTGAGCAGTCGGCCGACATGCGTTTTCACTGTCGCGATGCCGACATGCAGCGCCACGCCGATCTCGGCGTTGGAACTCCCGGCGGCGATGTGGCCGAGCACCTCGCGCTCGCGCTCGGTAAGGGCCGCGAGAGGCTCGGAACCCGATGTGGGCACGGCAGGTCTGCGGGCGAACTCGGTGATCATGCGTCGGGTGATGCTCGGCGTCAACAGGGCATCACCGCTCGCGACGACCCGGATGGCGTGCAGCAACTGTTCGGGCGAGGAGTCTTTCAGGATGAAGCCACCCGCGCCGCTGCGCAGTGCGCGAAAGACGTGCTCATCCTCATCGAAAGTGGTCACGATCAGCACATGCGGCCCGTCGGGGCCGTCGGCGGCGATGTGCCGCATGGCTTCCAGACCGTCCATGACCGGCATGCGGATATCCATGAGCACGACATCGGGCCGCAACTGGCGGGTCAGCCGCACCGCTTCGCCACCCGTGCCTGCCTCGCCGACCACGGTGAGATCGGGAGCGGAGTCGACCAGGACGCGAAAACCCGCGCGTACCAGTGCTTCGTCGTCGGCGATCAGGACACGGATCAGATCCGATGGGACCGGGTGCGAGGTGTCAGACATGGCGTTCCACGTCGATCGGGAAGCTCGCGGCCACCGCGAAGCCGCCCTCGGGGCGTGGCCCCGCCTCGAATCCACCGCCGAAGAGCGACACGCGCTCGCGCATGCCTGGCAGGCCGAGCCCCGAACCGCTGGAATCGATGACTGCGGGCGCTTCGGATGGGGAGCCGTCATCGGTGATCGAGACGGTCAATTCCTTCGGCGCATGCCGGATCTCGACCACAGCATGGCCGGTGTTCGCGTGTTTGACGACATTCGTCAGCGCCTCTTGCACGATGCGATACACCGTGGTCTGCAGCACTGGTGGATAGTCCATCGCCACACCCGCCACCCGATATTCGACCATCAGCCCATCATGGCGCAGGCCGTCGACGAGATCGGCCACCTCGGCCAGGCATGGCTCGGCAGGTTCGGCGCGCAGGCCTGGCTCGCGGATCTGCAACAGGACGGCCCGCAGTTCGGTGAGTCCGGAGCGGCTGGCCGTCTCGATGGTGCTCAGCGCCCGACGCGCCTCATCCGGATTCTCGTCGAGCAGCAAGCGAGCCACCCCGGATCGCACCGCGATCATGCTCAATGTGTGCGAGAGAAGGTCGTGCACATCGCGTGACACCCGCAGTCGTTCCTCGGCCCTGATCCGGCGTTCCGCCTCGCCTGCTCGCTCGCGCTCCTGCTCGGCCAGACTGCGCCGGTACTCCCGCCGGGTCCGGAACGTGTCACCGAGCAGCCAGGCCGGTGCGGCGATCAAGAGTTGCACCATGTTCTGGTCCTGATCCGAAGAGATGTGGACCGCCACCAGGGCGGCTGCCGACATGGCGAGCACGGCCAGGCCAGTAGCCGTCAGCGATTCTCGTCGTGGTCGCCGGTCCGCCAGCGTGAGTACGGCGATGCCGACGACCGGGCCTGCATTGCTCACCCACGGCGTGAACCGCACCCCGGCCAGTGCGGCCGCGCACAGCACAGCCGACACCGCGATCAGCACGGCCAGGGGCCGTCGCCGTCGCACGATCAACGGGGCAACCGCCGCGACGCCGAATCCGGCGATCTGCGCCGTCGATCCGATCCCCCTCGTCATGCCCACCAGTAGCGGCCCGGTGAATACCACGAAGCAGGCGACGACGATCGCGATGTCGATGGCGTCCGGTCCCGAAAAGTCCGACCGATGACGTACTGCGAGCCGCTGATGCCACGGTGCAGCCGACGACGGCGTGGCCGGTGCGGACGGTAAGGCGGTGATCGACATGCGGCGACGGTAACCGCCGGGCTTCCGACGACGCATCGGCCTCGCGGACCACCTTTCGCATCATCCACAGGTCGGATGCCGCTCGCGGTGCCCGACCGGGGTGAGCGGGCAATTCCCGGCCACGGGCTGACGACACGTCGAGGGACTGGACGCCAGGCTGGTCGCATGAATATATCTGGTGGCTTTCCCTTTTCGTCCGGTCCTGACGGTGTCGTCAGGACCGGCATCCGAACGCGCCTGTCGATTCCCCTCGCCACGGTCGCCGCCGGGTCGTTCGGGGCGGGCATCGTCTCCGGTGGTATCTCCTTCCTCGATCGATCCCCGCATCGCGCGCAACATGGTGCGGGCACCGCCGCCTGGCCGCCACATCTGGCGCTGCTCGCGCTCGCGGTGACCGTCACCGCGCTGGTGATGCGCCGCAATGCCGCCCCGGCCGGCCTGCTACTTGCACCGATCGGTTCCCGGGCCGCGCACCGACTGGGACGCACCCTGTCGTCGGCCGGGCGCCACCCGACCGCGGCACTGCGACTCCTGATCGGCATCCTGCCGATGGCCATCCTGCTCTACGTCCCCTGGCGATTCGGCGTTCAAATCCTCGGCGGCCTCGATCCGAATTTCACCGCCAATGCCTGGGGCGGTCCGAGCTACCTCGGCGCGATGGCCTGCCACTATCTCGACGGCGCTCTGTTGCTCGCCGTGTCGGCAGGCCTGCTGAACCTACTCCTGCTCCCGGCTGAGGAACGCGAGCAGAGGCACTCGCACACGTGACGGCCGTCGCCACCGCACACGGAACGGACGGCTTCCCAGCCACCGCCCCCCGAGGTGACCGCCCGATTCGACGTCAGGATCGTTCGGCGAGTAGACCACCGCACAGCAGAGTGAGCTGAGCCGAGGCCGCCGCCAGATCACGCCCTTCGGTCGCGGCGACGCGCATCCCGGCCTCGTTGACAGCCCCCAGCAACAGTTGCGCGGCCAGGCTCGGCTCGACTCCGGCAACGAGCTGCCCCTGCTCGACGAGCGACTCGAGCAGTCCCGAGATGAGCACCAACGACCGTCCGCCGTCGAGCGCCCGCCAGCGCGACCAGCCCAGTGCGGCAGGGGCTTCGACGAAGACGATCCGCTGGACCAGCGTGTCGTGGGCCAGTGCCCGCAGGACCACGGGTCCGAGCGCCAGCAGTCGCGCACGCGGGTCGGCCTGCTCGGCCAGCGCATCGGTGACCCGGGAGACCAGCACACCCTCGGACCGGGCGAACACCGCCTCCATCACCTCGGTCATGTTCGCGAAGTGGTGGTAGAGCGCCCCTCGGGTGACACCGGCCGCCTCGCTCAGCCCTGTCGTCGTGACGGCGGCGAATCCCTCACTCGCGAACAACCGCGTCGCGGTGTCGAGGAGCCGCTGTCGGGTAGCCAGCGCCTGGGACTGTCTCACTGTGGCCATACCGGCATCCTAGCCATTGACATACAGACTGTATGTCACATTCAATCTGTATGTGAACGTCGAACAGATCGAACAGCAGCAGCCCACCAACGGCACCGAGCTGATGCGGCTCTTCGTGCCCCAATCTCCCTTCGTCGCCCTCCTCGGAATCCGGATCGAGAAACTGACCGACGACGAAGCGGTCCTTCGCCTCCCGTGGCGACCCGAACTCGCGACCGTCGGCGACATGGTCCACGGCGGCGCCATCTCGGCCCTGGCCGATATCACCGTGATGGCCGCGGCCTGGTGCGGCCGGGAGCTGCCGGGCACACTGCGTGGCGTCACGACCTCGCTGTCACTGCAATTCCTCGAGCCCGCCCACGCCACCGACCTCATCGGCCGCGGCCGCCCGCTTCGACGCGGCTCGACCCTGACCGCCCTCGAAGCCGATATCGAGACTCCCTCCGGAATCCGGATCGCCAAAGCCATGGCCTCCTACAAGGTGGGCTGAGTCCGATGCTTCGAATGAAGACCGCGTGCGAGCTCTGCGCGACCTCGTTGCCTCCCGACGCTGCCGCGTTCATCTGCTCCTACGAGTGCACCTACTGTCCGCAATGCCATGCCGATCTGAGGCGATGCCCGAATTGTGCGGGCGAACTCACCCCGCGACCGCGCCGCACCACCGGCCTGACCGAGATCGCCTCCCGAACGCCATCCCGCCTGGGCCGCCTCGCCCGCCGCCTCACCCAGCGGTAGCCCATCGATGCACACACAGCCTGGTCGGCGCAGACCCGCGACCATCCGACGCGTGTCATAGGGGGTCGCCGTCGGCGCCGAGGCAGAGATATCGATATCCGCCCGAGCCACCACACAGTGCATCTGAACGGCGGAGCCTGCGCACCACATCTCTCGGTCGCGGTCCCGGTGTCGTCGAGCGGCCGCTGCCGGGATCGCCGGCAACGGGGGTAGCCGTGACCTCCTCGCTAGGAAGTGGCGACCTCTGGTTCGGTTTGCTCTTCCGGTTCCGGTTCCGGTTCCGGGTGCGGTGTCTTGGCGCGGGGCAGCAGCGAGTACCCCGAGCAGACCACGCCGAAGAACAGATATCCCAACGCGACCTGCGGGGCTGCCGCCCAATCGACTTCGGCCGCGTGGATGAGCCCGATCCAGCTGAGCACCGCGCCCACGCCGGAGGCGATCGCCGCCGCGACGAACCGTTTGTCCAGGACGAAGGTGACGATCGCGCCGAGGACCAGGCCGGCGAGTACCGCGCCCGAACCCAGCGTCTTCAGTCCGTCGTAGACCACGCCCGCCTGCCCGAGCGCCTCCGCGCCGATCTTCTCGGCCGAGGTTCCCGCCGCACTCAGCGCATTGTCGATCTGCCCGACCGCCCATTCGGCGAGATTCGGCAGCAATGCCGCTACCACCGCGACCGCGTGCAGCCGCGGCACCGCCTGGAAGGCCTGGGCTCCGATCAGCAGGCCGATGTACAGCAGGATCGGCACGATCGCCGGAATCGGGAGGATAGTGGCGAGCAGGCCGAACAGGCCCAGCAGACACATCGATCCGATGATCGCACCGCTGGCGAGGGAGTAGCCGGTGCGGCCGCCGGCGTCCTTCCAGCCGGGATGGCCGATATAGACGGCGGGTGGGAAGGGCGAGCCGAATCCGGCGCCGATCACGGCGCCGAGTCCGTCGGCGAGCAGGACGCTGCGCAGATTGTAGTCGTCACCGGCCGCCGCCGCGCTCTCCACATTGCTCATGGCTTCGGTGAAGTTGTAGACGCCCAGCGGGATCGCGGTCGCCAGCAACGGCGCCAGATCGCCCAGACCGTCGAGCAGCAGATCGAGGCGTAGATCCGGCAGGCCTACGGCGATATCGCGCGCGGCTTCGGTGACATCCGGGGCCGACATGTAGCCGCCGATCCAGCCGATGGCCGTGCCGACGAGTAGCGCGACGAGCCCGACCGGGATATTGCCCGGCAGCTTGGCGTCGGTGAAGAAACCGATCAGGATGATCGCCAGGACCGGAAGCCCGATCCAGGCCACCTCCCACATCTGGGCGGCGGGCCGCATCGCGATGAACGTGATGGAGATGCCTGCCAGGGTGCCCAGCATCGCGGCGCGCGGGGTGATCCGGCGGATGAACGGGCCGACGAACGCGCCGATCATCACGATCACGCCGATCATGAACGCCCATGCCAGGCCCGCGGACCAGGCCTGGAGTGCGTCGCCGGTCTTCAGGTAGATCGGCAGCATCACCACGAACACGACGATGAACATGTGCGGCACGCTCGGCCCGTACGGCAGGGCCGTGACGGTGTCGCGGTTCGCACGCCGGGCCAGCCTGCGTGCCAGCAGCATGTAGTACAGATTGCCGAGCACGAGGGCCAGGCCCAGCGCGGGCAGCACCGTGCCCAGGACATCGCCGCTGGGGATGTGCACCACGGCGATGGACAGTGTGGTGAGGGTCAGAACGTTGACGAGGATGTTGAACGAGAGCCCGAAGAAGGCATTCGTGTCCCCTCTGGTCCACCAGGGCAGGGACAGTCGGGCGACGGGCTGGGATTCGTCGGAGAGTTCCGTATCGACGGACATCGGCTTTTCCTTGTGCGCTGGTGTTATGCGGAGGTGTCGGCTGGGATGAAGGGAGCGAGTGCGCCGATGACGGCTGCCGAATCGGCGACCCATCCGAAGATGCCGCCCTGGGCGGCGATCATCTCCAGACCGACGCGCTGGAACTGCGGGAAATACGAACCGACGCAATCGGAGACGACCAGGCATTCGTAGCCCCGGTCGTTGGCCTCGCGCACCGTCGTGTGCACACACACTTCGGTGGTGACGCCGGTGACGAGCAGCGACTCGACGGAGTTCCGCTTCAGTACCTCGCCCAGTTCGGTCGCGTAGAACGCGCCCTTTCCCGGTTTGTCGATGACGACTTCACCTGGCAGTGGGGCTAGTTCGTCGACGATGTCGTGTCCGTACTCGCCGCGCACGAGAATGCGCCCGAACCGGCCCGGATCGCCGATGCGCTGGGAGAGATTGCCGCGGTTCAGCTTCGCCGGCGGGCAGTCGGAGAGGTCGGGCAGATGACCTTCGCGTGTGTGGATCACGGGGATGCCCGCTGATCGCGCGGCGCACATCAGCCGCGACAGCGGGTCGATCACGGTGCGGAGCGCTGCGACATCGTTGCCGAGGCTTTCGCCGAATCCACCGGGAAGCAGGAAGTCACGTTGCATGTCGATCACGAGCAGGGCGGTTGTGCTCGGATCGAGGGAAAAGGGGGTCGGTATCGCAGGAATGTGCTGAGGTCCGGTCATCTTCGCTCTTTCTGTCTGATCAGGACATCCATGTGCTCCTCGACCGGGCGCGGCTCGTCGAGGATTCGGGCGGCCGCGGCGAGCACGGTGTCGTCGGACAGGGCCGGTCCGAAGACCATCGCCGAGACCGGACGACCATCGGCAGCGGTGCCCATCGGCACCGCGACCGCGGTGAGGTCGAGCAGATTGCCGAAGTGGGTGTAATGGCCGAGCATTGTGTTGGTGCGGATAGGGTCGGCCTGCACCTGATCGACGGTGAAGGTGGTGCCGATAGTGGGCACGACGATGACGTCGACGTCGGCCCACATCCGGCCGACCACAGCGCGCAACTCCTGGAGTCGCTGTTGCGCGCGGAAGACGTCCACGGCGTCGAACCGATAGCCGCCGGAGAGGATCTCGCGGATCACCGGAAGGATCGACGCGGGCTTATCGGCGATGAAGTCACCGAATTCCACCAGCCGTTCGGCGACCCACGGGCCCTGGTACAGCAACTCCCCCGCGTCCAGAAACGGACGGAGTGTGGTCGTCGTGCAATCGAATCCGAGACCGGCCAGGCGATCCCGGATGCCGAGGTGGGCGATCCGGAAGATCTCGTCACCGAAGAATTCCAGTTCCGATTCCGGCGGCAGGCCCATTCGGATGCGTTCGCCGCGGTAGCGCGGTCCGCGTGCGCGGCTCCACGGATCGTCGGGATCCGGTACGGCGATGACGTCGAAGACCCGGTCCAGGTCTGCTATCCGTGTGGCCAGCAGAGTCAGGCAGTCCAGCGACTTGCAGGCGGGTACCAGCCCTACTGTGCTGATCAGTCCCCGCGAGGGCTTCCAGCCGACGATGCCGTTGAGCGCGGCGGGAACTCGGCCGGAGCCGGCCGTGTCGGTGGCGACACAGAAGGGCACCTGCCCGAGCGCGACGGCCAGCGCGGACCCCGAGCTCGATCCACCGGAGATCAGATCTCCGCCGAAGACGCTGCGCGGAATCGGGTACGGCGTTCTGGTGCCGTTCAGCCCCGTCGCGAACTGGTCCAGGTTGCTCTTGCCGACGAACAGTGCGCCCGCGTCGAGCAGGCGCTGCACCGCGGGTGCTGTTTCGGTGGCGATGTAGGCGAAGTCCGGGCATGCGAGCGTCGTGGGCCAGCCCGCGACGTCGATACTGTCCTTCACACCGAACGGCACGCCGTAGAGCGGCAGCGTGCGCGCCCCCGGCCTGCGTTCGATCTCGGCCGCCGCGGCCAGCAGTCGCTCGCGCGGCACCGGCGTGATCCAGGTGCCGTCGTCACCGCGCGCCGCGATCGCGTCCGCGACCCGCATCGCGGTGTAGGTAGGTGTACCACTGCCGCTTTCGTGCGAAGCGAGGATCTCCGACACGGTTGGCCCGGGATTCAGCATCTGTCGATTGTCGACAGAATGTGTGAAGCCGACGGTCTCCGCTTGTATCCGGTGTGTTAGCAGAAATCGAGAGGCGTACCACCTCGCGGGAGGGCGCAGCAGCGCCACATCGGCGGGCTGTCAGCAGACGTCCAGATCCAGGTACGTCCGTTCGCCGTGTCGTTGCAGCGCGGCGCAGGCGATGTCGGGATCGTTCGACTCCAACGATTCGAGTAGTTCGAGGTGGCGGCGAATGCCGTTGCGGCGCGAAGCGATACGGGCTTCCTCGCGCAGGTTGCGCGCCATCGGCAGCTGTAGCTTCAACAGGATCGGCGCGTAGGCCAGGTTCAGTTGATGGTTGCCGGCGAGGGCGACGACCTCGAGATGGAAGCGACGGTGCGCGTTGTCGCGTTCGAGTGGGTCGTCCTGGGCATCGGCGGCGCGCATCTCGTCGAGCGCGTGCCGCACCGCACCGAGGGGATCGCCGCGGGACGGCAGCGGCAGCGCGCTCTCGATGGCGTGGCGTTCCAGGACCCTGCGCAGTTCGAACAGCTGCAGGATGTCGGTGGCCGACCACACCAGCACCCGGAATCCGCGGCGCGGCAGGTGTTCTACGAGGCCTTCCTGCGCGAGCAGCCGCAGTGCTTCACGCACCGGCGCCCGGCTGACCCCGAGCCGGGCGCACAGCGTCTCCTCGACGATCCGCTCCCCCGGTTCGAGCGCTCCGCTCAGCACCTCCGACCGCACATGCCTGGTCACCATCTCCACCAGGCTCGGCGGCAGGACGGTCACGTTCGTCCGCGAGGTCATGAGTCGAGTGTACGAACTTCGCCGGGCAGAGTTCCTCGCCTCCCGCTGCTCGATCGCTGTCTGCTTTCCCCGCGAACGATGCGACACCGATCGCCTGACAGTGTTCGATATCGCTGCGGGCCGGTCGCCGGTGGATGTGAGCCGACCGTGCCGAACGATGTGCGCGGGTCGCGAAACCCGCAGCAGCAGAGCGTTTGCCGCATGTTCAGCCTGGTCGCCGCAGACCCGCGACCAGGAGCGCAACCAGCTGACGCGCGTCGTAGCGGGAGTCGCTGTCGGCGCCGATGCACAGATTCCCGATTCCGCGCATGACCTGGTAGGCATCGAGCCCGGAGCGGACTTCACCAGCCTCGGCGGCGGCGTCGAGGAGTTGGGCGCACACGGGCAGGAGGCGGTCGAGGAAATAGATGTGCAGCGCTTCGAAGTCGGCGTTGGTGTTGTGGAGGGCGGCCGCGAGACCGTGCTTGGTGACCAGGAAGCCGACGAAGAGGTCGACCCACCGCTCGAAGGCGGCGTACGGGGTGGGACTGTCGGCAAGCAGGCGGGCGCCCGCCTCGGCGCAGGCGTCGACCTGGTGGCGGTAGACGGCGATGACGAGGTCGGCCCGGGTGGGGAAATGGCGGTAGATCGTGCCGATTCCGACGCCCGCCCTGGCCGCGATGTCGCGGACGGGCGCCTCCACGCCCGAGGTCACGAAGACCGCGGCGGCCGCGTCCAGCAGAGCCTGCTTATTGCGTTGTGCGTCTTTGCGTTTGGGCGCAGCCGTGCTACCCGAGCCCCCGTCGCTGTCGTTCATCGCGCCACTCCTTTCGCTGCCACGGTTGCCAAACGGAACGATGTTCCATATTCTTGTTTCGGAACATGGTTCCGATTCCCAGGATGGCAGAGCGGAACCTCGCAACCAAGCCACGCTCCCCGTAACGGAGGAATGTCATGCAGTACCGCACCTTGGGTCGCACCGGCGTGCAGGTGAGTTCGCTGGCGCTCGGCGCGATGAACTTCGGCAAGATCGGCCGCACCACCCAGGACGAAGTCACCGCCATCGTCGACGCCGCCCTAGAAGGCGGCATCAATCTCATCGACACCGCCGACATGTACAGCGACGGCGAGTCCGAGGAACTGGTCGGCGCGGCGATCGCCGGTCGCCGCGACGACATCGTGCTCGCGACGAAAGCGGGTATGCCGATGGGCGAAGAACGCAACCATCGGGGAAGCTCGCGCCGCTGGCTGATCACCGAACTGGACAACAGCCTGCGCCGTCTCGGCGTCGACCACGTCGACCTCTATCAGATCCATCGCTGGGACCCGAGCACCGGCGACGAGGAAACGCTTTCCGCGCTGACCGACCTGCAACGTGCCGGGAAGATCCGCTACTTCGGCTCCTCCACCTTCCCCGCCTACCGCATCGTCGAGGCGCAATGGGCGGCCCGCGACCATCACCTGAGCCGCTACGTCACCGAGCAGCCCAGCTATTCGATCCTACAGCGCGGCATCGAAACTCACGTGCTGCCCGTGACCGAGCAGTACGGCCTCGGCGTGCTGGCCTGGAGTCCGCTGGCCTCGGGCTGGCTCTCCGGCGCGATCCGCGCGGGCCGCGACATCACCACCAACCGCTCCACGTTCATGCCGCAGCGCTTCGACCCCGCCGTCCCCGCCAACCAGGCCAGGCTCGTCGCCGTCGAGAAGCTCGCCCGGCTCGCCGACGACGCCGGCCTGACCATGATCCAGCTCGCGCTGGGATTCGTGACCGCGCATCCGGCCGTGACCAGCGCGCTCATCGGTCCCCGCACACCGGACCACCTGCGCTCGCAACTCGCCGCCGCCGACACCGTGCTGTCCGGCGACGTGCTCGACGCGATAGACGCGATCGTCGCTCCCGGTGTCGATCTCGCCCCGCAGGAGAAGTTCGACACTCCCCCAGCGCTTCTCGACCCGACCTTGCGTCGCCGCTGACCAGCTGAACGGTTCACCTTCGCAACAGGTTCCACGGAGGGCGGGCAACGGGGCGGCACATAGGATCGAGTGCACTCGCCGAGCACCGATCACGGGGTCGGTCGGGCGCACTGCGAGCAAAGAGTCGGCTGTGCCCGGCGGACTTACCCGTACAGGTCGGACAGTCCGATCAGTGTGATGTCGGACGACGCGGCGGCACTTCGCGCGTTGTCGTTGAATCCTGCGCCACTGAAAAGGATCAGTCGAGTGTCGGTGGTGTCGTAGCGACCGGCGCGGGCGATGAGGCTTCGGAGGTGCCGCAGCCGGTCGATGTGGGCTCTGCCGATGGTGTCGTTCCATTTCGCTTCACCGATGGCCAGCAGCGGAGGTTTGCCCACATCGGTGAGACCGACCACCGCGACATCGATTTCGTGAGCGACCCGGGCAGTGGTGTCGTGGACAACGTGTCCGACCCGCGCGGGCAGTCCGCCGAAGAGATCCGGGTCGGCATGGTGCAGGGACCATTCGCGGCAGATCTGTTCGAAGTGCGGGCCGAGCACGTTGCTGGTGAACCTGCGCCTACTGGCCTGCCACACCCGACGCGCACTGCCGGGGCGCTCCAGTGATCCCACACCGGTCGCATGATCGCGTGATAGAAGCCGATCAGCGGCTCGGCGATGCGATATGCCGACCGGTTCTGACGGAAGACATCGGCGTCCCGGTGCAGCAGACCCACGTCTTCGAGCACGGTGATGGGATGGGCGAGATCGGTGGCCTTGCCATGAGTCGAAGTCGGCCGCATCGGCAGGAACATCGCCCCGGGCGAACTCCCGGCGATATGCCGGAGTACCGCCGACGATCGCATGCACCCGGACAGCCAGCTGCGGATCGGAGATGCCCCAGAAGTCGGCGGCCAGACGGAAATCGAGCGGGCGCACCAATAGTTCCAGCCCGGCCCGGCCCCGCAAGGGCGCGCTGCCCGACAGCAGTCTGCTCATGAACGAAGCCTCCCGTCGCCCGGCACACCGCCCCGAGCAGGAACGTCTTTCCCTACCTGCGCCGACCGGACACGACGCCCAAGGTGGCACCGACTTGACTGTCGGAAACGAATCGCGACAGCGCTGACCACTCGTAGTCCCGATCGAACATGTCCAGCGGCTTGTCCATACAGCTCCATAACGCCAGGCTCGTGTGGGCGCTCAGGCTGCGGGTGCGCCACCACGGCCTCGTGAACGCGCCGCGCCGCGGACCGGTGTGGACTTCGGACGCATCACGGCCGCGTCCGCGGGGTGTCCGCGGCCGACCGGGATATCGGTACTACGCGGGATGGAGCAGGGCGTCGAGGTCGGCGGGTGCCGGCATGACCTGCAGCAGTCCGACACCCACGCGACCGGTGTTGCGACGACCTAGCCGACAGCTTCGCGGCGATCACGTTGCCGCACGGCCTTCCTCGACCGCGAACACGGCGATCACCAGCCCCGCGATCGGGTCGGCCCACGACCAGCCGAACAGACTGTTGAGCAGCAGCCCCAGGAGCAGCACCGCCGACAGGTAGGTGCACAGCAGGGTCTGCTTGGAATCGGCCACCGCCGAGGCCGATCCGAGTTCGCGTCCGGTGCGGCGCTGAGCCACGGACAGGACGGGCTTGACCTCTCCCCGCCTTGAAGGACGAGGATTCCTGCTTCTGCACCGGTTGCCCGCCCGGACTACTCCGTTGAGGTCTTACACCGACTCGACAGGCGTTTTATCTCTCTGCCAGCCCGGCAGCGAGGATGTTCCTCGCGGCGTTGACGTCTCGGTCGTGGACGGTCCCGCAGGCGCAGGACCATTCGCGGACACTCAACGGCATCGCTTCACGCAGCGCCCCACACGCGGAACACATTTTGCTGGAGGGGAACCAGCGGTTCACCAACAACAGGTCACGCCCGTACCAGGCGCACTTGTATTCCAACATCGTTCGCAGTTGCCGCCACGACGCATCCGAGATCGCACGGGCGAGCGAATGGTTGCGAACCATGCCGGACACGTGGAGGTCTTCGAGGGCGACCGCTTGGTTCTCACGGACGAGCCTCGTCGACAACTTGTGCAGGTGATCGGTACGGCGATCAACGATCCGGGCGTGAATCCGGGCCACCTTGCGGCTGGCCTTCGCTCGGTTCGACGACCCCTTCTCCTTGCGGGAAAGCCCACGCTGGGCTTTCGCCAACTTCACCCGGTCCCGCCGTTCATGGCGCGGGTTGGTGATCTTCTCCCCCGTGGAGAAGGTGAGCAGGGTGGCGAGCCCGGCGTCGAGGCCGACCATGCCGTCGACAGCGGGCAGGGCCTCGAGGGTCTCCTCCACCAGCATCGACACGAACCAGCGGCCCGCTCTGTCGCGAGACACGGTGACCGTGGTGGGTTCGGCCCCCTCGGGCAGCGGGCGAGAGAAGACGATATCGAGCGGAGTCGACATCTTCGCCAACGTCAACTGTCCATCACGCCAACGGAAACCGGATCGGGTGTACTCGGCCGACGCGCGGGACTTCTTGCGCGACTTGAAACGCGGGTACAGCGCGCGCTTGGCGAAGAAATTCGCGTACGCGGTCTGCAGATGCCGCAGCGTCTGCTGCAACGGCACCGACGACACCTCGTTCAGGAACGCCAGATCCGCTGTCTTCTTCCACTCGGTGAGCGCGGCAGAGGACTCGGTGTACTTCATGCTCCGCTGCTCGGTGGCATAGACACGGGACCGTTCCCCGAGCGCTTTGTTGTAGACCAAGCGCACACAACCGAACGTACGAGCAAGCTGTTCAGCCTGCTCGCTCGACGGATAGAAGCGGTACTTGTACGCCCGCTTCACTACTCCCCCCATGCCTCACAGACTACTACCCCCGAATGTGAGCCCCTGAACCCACAGGAAGGAGATAGGCGCTTCCTCCCCGCCGTGAACGACGGGGTCTCCCGCCAGTGGATCGGCAGTGACGATCTCGATGACCGCGTTGCGTGCCAGACACCGGGGTGTTCTTGCCCGAGGCCACACCGACGGTTCCGAGCGTGATTGCATCGGCCGCCGCAGGCAGCGCGTAGGTGATCTCCGGCGTATCGGCATTGTTCAACAGATAGTCGGTCATCGGGCGCGGCGTGACCGTGGTGGCGGGAGCAGCGCTGCTGGTCGTCGGTGCCGCTTCCTGACTGCTGGAACACCCCGCGGCGACGACCGCCGTACCGACCAGCACTCCCGCGACAACCATTCGATGGCGTGACATGACGCTTCGACTCCCACAGATCCGAAAACACAACCACCTGGTGGCAACCGCGGCAGCCTATCCCGCGTCCTGATCTACTTCTCGCTGTGGTGGCTCTTGACGCTGCTCATGCCGGTGAGGATGGGATATCCGCTGTGGCTCAACGCGTTTCCGTGGCCGGTCTGGTGGGTGTCGAAGACCGATTGGACGGCGGCGTAGAAGCCTTGGATGTCGAGGGTCTGGTTGACGGCGCGCTTGGCCTGACGGAGGCCGAAGGGTGGCATCCGGGCGATCTGTGCGGCCAGTTCGGCGGTCTCGATGGCGAGGCTGTCCAGCGGAACCACGCGGTTGACCATGCCGGTCCGGAGTGCTTCTTCGGCGGTGACGGATCGACCGGTGAAGAGGATCTCCTTGGCCTTGCGAGGGCCGAGTTCCCAGGTATGACCGTGGTACTCGACGCCACCTATGCCCATCAGAACTACGGGGTCGGAGAACTGGGCGTTGTCGGCGGCGATGATGAGGTCGCAGGGCCAGCACAGCAGTAGGGCGCCTGCGATGCAGCGGCCTTGGACGGCGGCGATGGTGGGTTTGGGGATATTGCGCCAGCGGAGGCTGTATTCGAGGTAGCGGCGGGACTCGGCGGCGTAGACGAAGTCGAGGGCGATCTTCTCGGGGGCGTCGGCGGGGCGGTCTTTGAGGTCGTGGCCCGCGGAGAAGTGTTTGCCCGCGGCGGCGAGGACGACGACCACGACGTCGTCGTCGGTGGCGGCGCGGGTCCAGACGGCGTCGAGTTCGTCGAGCAGGGCCATGTTCTGGGCGTTCGCCGCCTCGGGGCGATTGAGGGTGATGGTGGCCACGCGGCCTTCGGTGCGGTAATCGATGTACACGGATGTCGCCTTCACGGTCGGGGGAGGCCGAGTACGCGCTCGGCGATGATGGTGCGCTGGATTTCGGAGGTGCCGCCGGCGATGGTGCCCGCGAAGGTGCGGACGAAGCGCTCGAACCAGCCGGGAGCGGTGTCCTCGAGGCTGAGCGGGCTGTAGCGGGCGGTGACGCCGGGGTGTTCGAGGCCACGGGGGCCTGCGGCGGCGAGGGCGTGTTCGGCTCCCGATTGCACGGCTTCGGAGCCGAGGAGCTTCAGAACCGACAAGCCGGGGCCCGCTTCCTCACCGCGGGCCGCCTTGGCCAGCGCCTGCGAGCCGAGCAGACGCAGGGCGTGGGCGTCCATGGCGAGCGTGGCGTAGCGGTTCTCTTCCAGCGGGGTCGCGGGGTGGAAGTCGGCGAGCAGGCCGTCGAGGCGGCTGGCGAAGTTGGTCCACAACAGGTTTCGCTCGTGGCCGAGGGAGCCGCTCGCGACCCGCCAGCCGGCGTTGAGGTCGCCGAGCAGATTCTCGGCGGGCACGCGGACGCTGTCGAAGAAGACCTCGTTGAAATCCAGATCGTCGGGCCGGGCTACCGAGGCGAACGGGCGGCGGTGCACTCCTGGCAGATCGGTGGGTATGAGCAGGGCTGAAATGCCACGGTGTTTGGGCGCATCCGGGTCGGTGCGGACGAAAGTGAGCACGACGTCGGCATCGTGGGCGCCGGAGGTCCAAACCTTTTGTCCGTCGACGACGAAGTGGTCGCCGTCGAGGCGGGATCGGGTGCTCAAGCCCGCGAGGTCGGAGCCCGCGCCCGGTTCGCTCATACCGAGGGACGCGGTGAGATCGCCGCGCAGGATGGGGACAGCCCACCGCTGCTTCTGTTCCTCGGTGCCGAAAGTGAGCAGGGAGGCGGCGATGATCCCGACACCCTGGGGGTTGAAGTATTCGTGGATGCCGCGTTCGGCGAGGGTCTCGCGGTGCACGTATTGCTCGAGGATGCCCGCGTCGCGGCCGCCGTATCCGGGCGGGTTGCCGGGGACGAGCCAGCCGTGGTCGAACTGGGTACGTTGCCAGCGCCGCGCCCAGTCGGGGGTGTGGGAGCTGGATCGGGGGCGTTCGAGGCCCTCGGCGTCGGGCAGGTGCTCGTCGAGGAAGGCGATGAATTCGGCGCGGAACGCCTCGACGCCGCTATCGAAGGCCAGTCGCACGGTGGTGCCTCGCAATCGTCGCTCGATGTTCGTCGGTGCCGCCGAGCAGCAACTCCCCCGCCTTGGCGCGCTTGAGGGCGAACTGGACGTCGTTTTCCCAGGTGTAGCCCATCGCGCCGAACAATTGCAGACCGTTGCGGAAGACCAGGGATTGGCATTCGCCCGCGGCGGCTTTGGCCATGACGGCGGCCAGGTGCTTGCGGTCGTCGGCCTCGGCGATGGTGAGGGCCGCGAAGTAGGTGAGGGCGCGGGCGCGTTCGATCGCCACGTGCATGTCGGCGGCTTTGTGGCCGACGGCTTGGAAGGAGCCGATCGGCGCGCCGAATTGGCGGCGCTCGCGGACATGCTCGACGGCGAGGTCCAGGACGCGTCGGCAGGCGCCGACCATGGTGGCGGCCATGCCGGTGAGGGCGACGGCGCGGGCGTGGCGGACGTCGGAGTGCTGCCGGGCGCCGGGGGCGACCCGTACGCGATCGAAGACCACGTCGGCGATGTGCAGAACCGGGTCGAAGACGGCGGCTCGGCGGATGCTCGCCGATCCGGCGGGGACCAGGAAGACGCCCGCGCCGATGACGACAGCCAGCTGGTCGGCGCGGTCACCGTCGAGGACGCGGGCGGAGCCGTTGAGGATCCATTCACCGCCTTCGCGGGTGGCGGTGACGCCTTCGTAGACGGCCGCGCCCGCGATCTCGGTGGGAGCCTCGGTGACGAGCGGCGCGAACTGGCTCGTGGTGGCGAGGAAGGGCGTCGGATCGCAGGCACGTCCCAGTTCTTCGTGGGCGATAGTCAGCTCGACGGCCGCACCGGGCTCGGTCATCCCCGTCCAGCCCTGATCAACGAGCGATTTCCATAGCGGGCCCGGGTCGGCGCCGTGATCGGCCACCTCCCTGATCAGCGTCGGCGGGCAGTGCCGGGCGAGCATCTCGCGCACGGTGATCTGCCAGAACCGCTGATCGGAGTCGAACTCCAACAGCATCCGATCGACCTCCTCGTCCGTGACCGCGGTTCAGCGCGCTCGCCACACCTGCATGGACATCGATGCGAGATCCAGGGTCGGGCTCAGCGGCAGCTTCCCGCTCGCGGAACGTTCCCCGAAACCACGCAGGACGACATCGGGATCCGCGCTGAGTTCGTAGACGGCGAGGTAACGGTGGGTGGGCTCGCCGCGACCCGGGACCGGCTGGATCTCGTAGCGAGTGCACGATTCGATGCCGGGAATCGCGAGGACGTCGGCGAGGTGGTCGGTGTCGTACCAGGTGTTGAATTCCTCGTCACGCCCTTCGACGGCGTTGGTGAAGACGAGCATCTTGGCGTCGGTCATGGTCGGGTCCTGTATCTTTTATCGGCTTACGGATTGTCGGCTTACGGATTGTCGGCTCGCGGAGGGTCAGTGCGGGAGCATCTCGGTCCAGGGGCGGTTCGGTTCGGTGGCGAGGTCGCCCTGCTGGTAGACGCGGCCGTCGGAGGCCAGGTAGGTGCCGGTCGCCGGGTCGTAGCGCGCGGCGCCGATCGCCGGGGCGTCCGCGGGGCTGCTCGCCGGGGCACTGGCGGGGGCGTCGCCGGGCGGGCTCTCCGCGGGGATCGGACGGGTGTCGGGGGCGATGCCCTGGTCCTCGAGTCCGGGGTCGCGAGGATAGGGGCCGAGCAGGGGTTGTTCGGTGGCGAGCGGAACGAATCCTTCCGCGTCGTGGCAGAGTTCGGCGGTCGGGGCGTATTTGCCCGGCTGGCCCGCGCAGGGGGTGTTGCGGACGCCACGCACTGCTATGTCCGAGTCCTGCGGGAGTTTGCAGTAGAGGCCGTCGGGGGTGTCGAGGGTCTCGGTCTCGTGCGGGGAACGCCATTCGGTCGGCGGGAGGAAGCCGACGGTGCAGGCGGCCGGCTCGGACATGTTGCCGAAGCGGAAGGTGCCCAGGCCGAGACCGGAGGCGTTCTTGGTCGGCTGCACGGTCTGGATCATCGAGATCGAGGGCGGGAGCAGGACGAGCAGTTGTTCGAGACCGGCGTTGTAGGTGACGGCGAGCTGACCGACGCTGGTGAGGTTGGCCAACAACACCGGCAGCGTCAGTTCGACGGATTCGAACAGGCGGGTCGCCTCGGTCGCGAGGCCGGGGCCCTCGCGCAGGATGGCGCGCAACTGCGGGTCGTCGGTGACGAGCTGACCGGTGACGCCGGCGAGGCTGCGGGTCCACACCTGCACGGCGTCGAGGCTGCGGGCTTGGGCGTCGAGCAAGGGCACGGCGTCCTGGACGAAGGTACGGGCGGCGGGTCCGGAGCGCTCGAGCGCATCGGCGAGGGTTCGGCCGGAGGCCAGCAGCGCATCGAGTTCGTGGCCCGAGGCGCCCAGGCCGGTGGACAGTTCGCCGAGCAGGTCATACATGCGGTCGGTCGGGACGGTGCCGACCATGGCGCTGAGGCTGTCGAGCATGGGGCCCACCGGCTGCGGGACATCGGTGTGCGCCAACGGGATCACCGCGCCCTCGTCCAGGTAGGGCGCCTGATCGGTGCGGGGGCGCAGTTCGACGTACTGTTCGCCGACCGCCGAGACGCTGCGGACCATGGCTTCCAGGTCGGCAGGAATCGGGTGGTCGGTGTCGAGGGTGAGGGTGGCGCGCACGCCGTCGTCGGTGAGGTCGACGGCGGTCACCTTGCCGACCTGCACGCCGCGATAGGTGACATTGCCGAAGCGGTAGAGGCCGCCGGTCTCGGGCAGGTCCAGGTAGACGGTGATCGAGCCGACGCCGAGCAGCTGCGGCAATTTCATGTAGACGGTGCCCATGACGGTCAGGCCGAGCACCGACAGGACGGCGAAGATGACGAGCTGGGCGCGGACGAAACGGGTGAGCAGCATCAGCGGCCTCCCGTTCCCGGCGGGGTGAGGCCCACGCCGAGCGGGTTCGAGGTCTGCTGGGCGTAGCCGGGATCGCCGATGGCGGCTTGGATCACGGCGTGGGGGTCGGCCCACGGGGTGCCCTGCAGCAGTTCGCGTTGCAGGCGCGGGATGGTGAGGTCGACGGTGGCGTGCAGGTTGATGTAGTCGCCGCGCACGGCGCGGTCGATCACCTGCTGGCCGTAGGGGTAGACGGTGGCGTAGGCCAGGCCGGCGTCGAGCAGTGGGCCCACATCGGCGACGGCCTTCAGCGTCGGTTCGAGGTTGCGCAGGTCGGCGATGAGGTCCGCGCTGACCTCGGTGACCACGCCGGTGGCGGTGTCGCTGAACACCCGCAGGCGCTCGAGCGCGTCGGTGAGGGCGGGGCGTTCGGCGAGCAGCAGGTCCAGGGTGGGCGGGAGTATGTCCAGTGCGCGGGTGAGGGTGTCGGTCTGACCGGCGAAGGTCTCCCCCAGCCGGGTCAGCGCCTCGATGGAGGCGACGATCTCGGCGCGCTGGTCGGCGAGGACGGCCATGAAGCCGTCCAGGCGGGCGAGCAGGTCGACGACCTGGTCTCCACGGCCGTCGAGGGCATTGTTCAGTTCGGCGACGATGTCGCCCAACTGGCCCAGGCCGCCGCCGTTGACGACGACCGACAGGGAGGCCAGGGTCTGCTCGGTGGACGGGTAGGTGGAGGCGCGGTTCAGCGGCAGGCGCGCGCCCGATTCCAGCCGGCCGGTGGGTTGTTCGCCGTCGGGGGTGTTCAATGCCAGATGGGTGGAGCCGAGCAAGCTGGTCTGGCCCACGGTGGCGACGGCATCGGCCGGGATCACGGTCTCGGGGCGCACCGCCGCCTCGACCACCGCGTGCCAGCCGTCCAGGGAGATGGTGCGGACGCTACCGACCACCACGTCGTCGACCATGACCGGTGAATTCGGCGTCAAGGTGCCGACATTCGCGATCTCGACGGAGATGATCGTCGCCTGCGAGCTGTTGGCCTCCGCACCCGGCAGCGGCACCGAGTTGACCCCGTGCGTGCCGCAGCCGGTGACGGTCAGCAGCAGGCAGGCCGCGACGGCGACCCGGGAGGGCGGGAAGTGCTTCATGGTCAACGCCTTCCGCCGAACAGGATGTCGGCCAGGTCGAGCGGAGGCGCCGGGGCCTGCTCGGCGGGGGCCACCACCTGAGGGACCAGGTGCGGCTCGGTGTAGAGCACCTTCTCGGGGCGCGGGGTGGGGCCGAGGACGGGGTTGATCGAGAAGGGCAGGTAGTTGAAGCTCAGCAGCGGCAGGACCGGGCCGAGGTAGTCCCGGCAGGTCTGGGCCGATTGCGCCGAGGTCTGCTTGCCGACGGCTTCGATGGCCGAGCAGATGAACTGCACCGGGTTCGAGAAGTTGTTCAGTACGAAGACCCCCGCTTCGGTGCCGGATTCGGGGTTGTAGATGTTGTAGAAGTTGGCCATGCTCGTCGGGAACACGTGCAGCAGCTGTTCGAGGTCGTCGCGGTTGTCGACGAGGTTCTGGGTGACGTTCGCCAAGCGGCCGACCTGCTCGCTCGCGCGGTCGCGGTTGTCGGCGACGAAGCGCTGGACTTCGCTCACCGCGAGGGAGAGTTGGTGCAGGGCGGCGTCGAGGTCGGAGCGGCTGCCGTCGATGACACTGGTGAGGGTGGCCAAGCGGTCCTGGAACTCGACGATCTGCACATTGCTGTTCCGCAGAGCGGTGACGAACTGCTGCAGTCCGGCCACGGTGGTCACGATGTCGCCGCTGCCGTCGGCGAGGATGCGGCCGACGCCGCTGAGCTGGTGCAGGGTGTCGCGCAGCTTGTCGCCGTTGCCGTTCATGGCGGTGGCGGCGCTGTCGATGAACCGGCCGAGCGAGCTCGAGGAGAGGTCACCGTCGGGACCCAATTCGTCCGACAGCCTGGTCAACTGGGTCTTGATCTCGTCCCATTCGACCGGCACGGCGGTGCGCTCGATCGGGATCGTCGCGCCGTCGGCCAGGATCGGGCCCTGGCCGCGATGAGCGGGAGTCAGTTGCACGAAACGGGAGTCGACCAGACTCTGGGCGACGATGACGGCCTGCGCGTCGGCGGGGATCGATACCTCTCGGTCGACCTCGAGAGTCACCTCGACGGCGGTGCCGCGCGGTTCGATGGCGGTGACGACGCCGACCTTCACGCCGGAGACCCGCACGTCGTCGCCAGGATAGATGGCGGTGGCGGTGCTGAACACGGCGCGCATGGTGTTCGGGCCGAATGCGGCTCGCCATCCGGTCGTGCCCGCCGCGATCAGTGCGGCGGCAAGGACGAGCACGCCCGCGATACGGAGGATCTTCGCTCGGGTCATCGCGGTGGCTCCGGAGTGAGTTGCGGGGCGCCGAAGGCCTGGTCGATGAACGGCTGGACGAGATCGCCGGGGATCAGGTTGGCGACGAAGGCGTTGTAGAACGGGCCACCGGAGACCGCCTCGCCCTGGGTCATGGCGACTTTCGCCAGGCCGGGCAGGGCGGCGGCGATATTGTCGCGATTCTTCTCCAGCATGGCGACCACGGAGTTCAGCCGGTCCAGTGTCGGCGCCAGATCGGCTTCGTTGTCGGCGACCAGGCCGCGCAGTTGCTCGGCCACGGCGGCGGTTCCGGCCAGCAGGTCCACGATCGCCTGCCGGCGGGCGACCAGCGTCTGCAGCAGCGCGTTCGACTCGAGGATCATCGTGTTCACCTGCGCGCCGCGTTCGGCGAGGATGCCGGTGACGTCGGCGGTGGCCCGCAGCAGGGCGCGCAGGGTTTCGTCGCGGCTGTTGATCGTGCGGGACAGTTCGGTGAGGCCGTCGAAGGTGGGGCCGAGTCGCGGGGCGATCCGGTCCAGGGTGGTGGCCAGGGTGTCGAGAGAGGCGTCCAGGGCGACGGTGTCGGTCTCGCCGACAGTGGTGGTCAGATCGCCCACGGCATCGGTCAGCGAGTACGGCGAGGAGGTCCGTTCGATCGGGACGACGTCGCCGGGGCGCAGCACCCCCGGTCCTGCCGAGACCAGGGTGAGAACTCGCTTGCCCAGCAGAGAGCCGGTTTTGATGTGGGCCGAGGTGCCGCCGCCGAGGGTGATGCGGTCGCGGACGGTGAAGTCGACCTTCGCGTCGCCGTCGTCCAGGCTCAGCCGGGCGACGGTGCCGACGGTGACGCCGGAAAGGATGACCTCGTCGCCGACGGCGAGTCCGCCCGCTTCGGCGAAGACAGCGGTGTAGCGCACGGTGGTGCCCCAGGCGATGAACTTCTGTGATTGCAGGCCGATGGCGATCACGCAGATCATCAGAACCACGCCGATCACGCCGTGGCGGGCCAGGTGCGCGCCGCGGTACTGCGTCAGGCTCATGGGCTGCACCGTCCCGTCGTCTGCTCGATGGCGGGCAGGACGAGCACCTGACCGCTGGGGTCGTTGATCCGGACGGTGATGGCGCAGATGTAGTACTGGATGAAATTGCCGTAGGCGCCGGTGCGGACCAGCTTGCGGAAGTTCTCCGGGGCGCGGCCGAGCGCGTCGTCGAGGACTTGCTTGTCACCGTCGAGAAGCGGTGCGAGCCGGGCCAGTTCGTCGACGGTGCCTGCCAGTGGCGGCCGGGCGTCGGCGAGGAGATCGGCAACGCTCGCGGTGCCCCGGTCGATGGCCTCGACGGCCGCGCCGATCGGATCGCGTTGCGCGGACAGTTCGCCGACGAGACGTTGCAGGCGGTCGACAGTGGCGGTGAACTGGTCGCCCTCGGCGCTCAGAGTTTCCATCACGGTGCGCAGATGGTCGAGCAGGCGTCCGACGACGTCGTTCTTCTCCGCGAGCGCGCTGGTGAACGAGGCGGTGCCCGCCATGAGCGAGTCGATGGTGTTCTCCCTGCCCTGCACGATCTCGAGCAGCGACCAGGTCAGCGCGTTCACCTCGTGGGCGTTCAATCCCTGGATCACGGGTTTCAGACCACCGATGAGCAGGTCGAGATCGAGTGCGCCCGCGGTCTTCTCGACCGGGATGCGGGCGCCGGGCGCCAGCGGCTCGGAGCCCCCCGGCGAGTCGGCGAGTTCCAGGTACCGGTCGCCGACGAGGTTGAGGTACCGCACGGCGGCCTCGGTGGCGGTGGTCAGGGTGACGCTGTCGGCGGCGTCGAATTCGACCAGGACGGAATGGTCCGCACGCAGCTCGACGCCGCGGACCGTCCCGATCGGCACACCGGCGATGCGCACGGTGTCGCCGCGACTCAACCCGGAGACGTCGGCGAACACCGCCGAGTATCCGGTGACGCCGCCGCTGCGGTACTGGCCGAACACCAGGATCAGCAGGGCCGAGAGCAGCACCATGACGACGGCGAAGGCGCCGAATTTCAGCAGTGGCGCGTTGCGTGGGCTCATCGCGGCGCTCCGGTCGAGGGGCCGAACAGAGCGTTCGGGAGCGTGTCGGGGTTGACGACGATGCCCTGGTTGCCGCGGGCGAACGGGTCGGCGCCGACGTCGGCGACGACGAACGGCGGGCGCTGCTCGTAGCCGACCGGCAGGACCGAGCACTGGGAGCCGCCGGAGGCCTGCAGTTTCGGCAGATTCTGCGGGTAGCGGTAGGGGTCGATGCCCCACAGGAAGTTCGCCGACAGGCCGAGGCCGGGGACGTCGACCGGGGCCATCTGCGAGAGGTCGGCGAAACCGTCCAGCGAGCAGTACAGCGCCTCGCGGTATTCGGCGGTGAGGGCGGTGGTCGGGACCAGCACGTCGAGGGTGCTCGCGAGGGCGGAGGCATTGGCGGCCAGGACGCGATGTCCGGTGTCGGACAGTCCGATCAGGCCGAGCAACATGGCGTCGAGGTTCTGGTGTTCGTCGAGGAGTGTGCCGCCGACCGAGGTGATGTTGCCCGCGGTGTCGAGCAGAGGTTGAGCGGTGTCGGCGTAGGTGTTCAGGACCGGGGTGGCGAGGCTGATGTCGGTGCGCAGGTCCGGCAGGGCCGGTTCGAGTTCGGCGAGGAAGGTTTCGAGGTCGCCGAGCATCTCCCCCACCTGCGCGCCCCGGCCGCGGGTGGCCGCGGCCAGCGAGCCCAGCGTGGCGTTCAGCTTCTCTGGCTCGAGCGCGGCGAGCACGGCGGTCAATTGCTCGAAGACGGTATTGATCTCGACGGTGACACGATCGGCGGTGAGCACCTGACCGGCGCGCAGTCGGCCGTCGGGTCGCTCGGGGGGCAGGAGCTGGACGAACTTCGCGCCGAAGACGGTGGTCGAGGCGATCGCTACCGAGACATTGCCCGGAATGCGAGCGAGTTCATCGGCGTCGATGGCCAGTTCGAGGGCGGCCAGGCCGTCGGGACGTTCGCGGATCGCGGAGACCTTGCCGACGGTGACCCCGCGCATCTTCACGTCGGCGTCGGGGTTCATGACCAGGCCCGCGCGCTGCGAGAGCACCTGCACCGCAACGGTGTCGGCGAAGGCGCCGCGGAAGCTCTGCACCGCGCCTGCCACCAGCAGCGCGCACAGCGCCATCGCGACTGTCCCGGCCAGCGGGCGGATCATGTTGTGCACCGCGGTCACTCCTCTATCCGGACAGATCGAAGTTGCCGTCGGCGCCGTAGACCGCCAACGAGACCAGCAGGGTGACCGAGACGATGGCGATCAGCGAGGTGCGCACGGCATTGCCCACCGCGATGCCGACCCCGGCCGGGCCACCCGCGGCGAAGAAGCCGAAGAAGGTGTGGATCAGCAGCACCGTCAGCGCCATCGCCAGCGCCTGCACGAACGACCACAGCAGGTCGATCGGATTCAGGAACGTCGAGAAGTAATGGTTGTACAGGCCCGAGGACTGCCCGAGCAGCACGACCGTGGTGAAGCGGCTGGCGACGAAGGAGGCCACCACAGCCAGCGCGTAGAGCGGGGTGATGGCGATCATCCCCGCCACCAGGCGGGTACCGACCAGGTAGGCGATGGGCTCGATCGCCAGCGATTCCAGGGCGTCGATCTCCTCGTTGATGCGCATCGCGCCCAACTGGGCCGTGGTGCCCGCCCCGAAGGTCGCCGCCAAGCCGATGCCGGCGACCACGGGAGCGGAGATGCGCACATTGATGAAGGCGGCGAGAAAACCGGTGAGCGCTTCGATTCCGATATTGCCCAGCGAGCTGTAGCCCTGCACGGCGAGCGTGCCACCGGTGGCCAGGGTGAGGAATCCGACGATCACCACCGTGCCGCCGAAGACCGCCAGAGCGCCTGTGCCCATGCTGATCTCGGCGATCAGCCGGACGGTCTCGCGGCGATGGTGCCAGGCCGCGAACGGGGCGACGGCGAGGGCTTTGACGTAGAAGAGGGCGTGGTCGCCGATCTCACCGGCGACGGTGATCGGCTTGCGGAGCCTGCGCACGAGCAGCGGGTACCGGGTGGCGAAGGTCGCCAGTTCCGCGTGCACGGGTTGATCTGTCATCAGCGCACCGTCATCTGGATTCCGATGGCCGTGACGACCACATTGATCACGAACAGCGACATGAAGGCGTAGACCACGGTCTCGTTGACCGCGTTGCCCACCGCCTTCGCGCCGCCGGTGACGATCAGCCCGCGATAGCAGGCCACCAGACCGGCGACCAGACCGAACAGCAGCGCCTTGACCGAGGAGATGAACACCTCGTTCATCCCGGTCAGCAGGGTGATGCCCGCGGCGAACGCCCCCGGATTCACCTCCTGCACGTAGACCGAGAACAGATAGCCGCCGAGGATGCCGATCACGCAGACCAGATTGTTGAGCAGGAACGCCACCAGGCCGGAGGCGAGCATGCGGGGGGTGACCAGCCGTTGCACCGGGTCGATGCCGAGCACCTGCATGGCGTCGATCTCCTCCCGGATGGTGCGCGAGCCGAGGTCCGCGCACATGGCGGTCGCGCCGGAGCCGGCCACGATCAGCACGGTCACCATCGGCCCCACCTGGGTGACCGCGCCGAACGCCGCGCCCGCCCCGCTGAGATCGGCGGCGCCGAGTTCGCGCAACAGGACGTTCAAGGTGAAGCTGACCAGAACCGTGAACGGGATGGCGACCAGCAGGGTCGGTACCAGCGAGACCCGCACGATGAACCAGGACTGTTCGAAGAACTCTCTGGTCTGGAACGGTCTGCGGAACGCGAAGCGCACGGCGTCGGCGGACATGGCGAACAGGCCGCCGACGAGCTCGAACGGCCGAGCCGCCCGATCCACCGCCGCGGGCGTCCATGCGCGCCGTGTCCGCTTCATCGCCGCGCCTCAGCCGACGATCGTCGCGAAGGTCTTGCTTTCCAGGAACTCCTCGAGCCCCGCCGCACCCATCTCGCGGCCGATGCCCGACTGTTTGAAGCCGCCGAACGGCGTCTCCGGGCCGAAGTAGTGACCGCCGTTGATGCTGAACGCTCCGGCGCGGATGCGGCGCGCGACGGCGACGGCTCTGGCCTCGTCGGCGCTGTAGACCGCTCCCGCCAGACCGTACTTCGAATTGTTGGCGATGCGGACCGCGTCGTCGTCGCTGTCGAACGGGATCACCACCAGGACCGGCCCGAAGACCTCCTCCTGAGCGATCTCGCTGTCGGGGTCCACATTCGTCAGCAGCGTCGGGGTGTAGAAGAAGCCCGGATCGACGCGTTCGCCGCCGGTGACCAGCGTCGCGCCGTCGGCGATCGCGCGGCGGACCATGCCGTCGACCTTGTCGCGCTGGCGTTCGCTGATCAGCGGCCCCATATAGGTGTGCGGGTGGGCCGGGTCGCCGTAGGTGATGTTGGAGAAGTTCGTGGCGAGCATGGCGACCAGCTCGTCGTGACGTTGCCGGGGAACCAGCAGCCGGGAGGTGAGCGCGCAGCCCTGACCCGCGTGCGAGCACTGGCTGAACGCGGCGAACATGGCGGGCAGGCCGAGGCCGGCGGTGTCGAGGTCGTCCAGCACGATCATCGCCGATTTGCCGCCGAGCTCGAGGAAGACCTTTTTCACGGTCTCGCTCGCGGCCGACATGATGCGCTTGCCGGTGGCCGTCGATCCGGTGAAAGTGATCATGTCGACGTCGTCGTGGGTGGTCATCACCACGCCGATGGCCGGGTCCGAGGACGTCAGCACGTTGACCACCCCGGCCGGGATATCGGTGTGCTCGGCGATGAGCTCGCCGATCGCGAGCGTGACCAGCGGGGTGTCCGGCGCGCCCTTGAGCACCACTGTGCACCCCGCGGCCAGCGCGGGCGCGAGCTTGGCGAGAGCGAGCTGGTTGGGGTAGTTGTAGGCCACGATGGCGCTGACCACGCCCGCGCCCTCCTTCTCCACCCATCGCCGGTGCTTGGACCCCCGGACCTCCGCCTCGCCGAGTTCCTCCACGAACGGGTAGGTCCGCAGCAGATCGGCGTAATAACGCACGATCTCGATGGGTGAATCGACCTGGGCGGTGGTGAGCAGACGGGTCGCTCCCACTTCGGCGATCGTCAGCTCGCGCAGCTCTTCCCGATGTTCGGTCAAGGCGTGGTGGAGCTGGTCCAGACAGTGGACGCGGAACTCGCGGTCGGTGGCCCAGGTGGTCTCGTCGAAGGCACGGCGGGCCGCGGCGATGGCGGCGTTCACATCGGCCACACTCGCGTCCGGGGCGTGGCCGAGGACCTCGCCGGTGGCGGGGTTCAGGGTCGGGAAGGTGACCTCGCGACTCACCAACCGACCGTCGATGAGCAGGTGGCGCCGGAGATTCAGAGGCGTCGTGGACGCGGGTGTCGTGGTTTCGGTTGACATGCTTCCCCACTCACGGAAATCGTTGTGCTGGCTGGTTTTCGACGGGTGACGGTGACCGGGCCGAAGCTGACGGTCTCGCCTGGCGGCGCGATGCGCGGGACGGGGTGAACGACCGGATCACGCTAGGACGACCGGGCCGTGGGTTGCGCGGCGCCCTCGGACCGGCGGCTGCGGCCGGCCGGCGGGCTGTCGGCCTGCTCGATGTCCGCGACGAGGCTGCGCCGGAGGACTTTCCCGGTCGCAGTGGTGGGCAGTTCGTCGCGGAAGACGACGCGGTCGGGGGTGCGTGAGCCACGCAGGCGGGCGCGGACGAACCCGCGCAACTGCTCGGGATCGGGGTCGGCGGGTCCGGCGGGTACCACGACCGCGACGATGATCTGGCCCCACTGGGCGTCCTCGAGGCCGACCACCGCGACTTCACGCACCGCGTCGTGTTCGACCAGCACATCCTCGATTTCGGCGGGTGCGATGTTCTCGCCGCCGCGGATGATGGTGTCGTCGGAGCGGCCGCCGATGAACAGGTAGCCGTCGGCGTCCAGGCTCGCGATGTCGCGGGTGGGGAACCAGCCCTCGGCGTCGAGGACCGAGCCGATGCCGGTGTAGCGGCCGGAGACCTGCGGACCACGCACGAACAGTTCACCTGTCCGGCCCGCGGGCAGTACAGCGCCGAGTTCGTCGCGGATCTGCAGTTCGATGCCCGGCACCGGTGTGCCCACCGACGACAGTCTTCTCGCGACGTCAGGGTCGGTGGCCGCGTGCGCCACCCGGTGGTCGTCGGGGCCGAGAACGGCGATGGTGGAACTGGTCTCGGTCAGGCCGTAGGCGTTGACGAAACCGACCTCGGGCATGAGTTCGAGTGCCTTGCGCACCAGCGGGAGCGCGACCTTGGCTCCGCCGTAGGCGAGCGTGCGCAGACTCGCCAGATCCGCGCCGGTGCGTTCGAGTTCGCTCACGATCCGGTCCAGCATGGTCGGCACCACCGTCGCACTGGTGATGCGTTCCTCGGCGACCAGGCTCAGCCAGCGGGCGGGATCGAACTGGCGCAGATAGACCAGTTTCCGGCCCGCGTAGAGGTTGGACAGTACCGCGCTGACGCCCGCGATGTGATAGGGCGGAACGCTGATCAGTGCGGCGTCTCCTGCTGCGGCCGAGGCGAATTCGACGGTTCCGGTGATGTAGCTGACCAGGTTGGCGTGGGTCAGTTCGACGGCTTTGGGCGCAGAGGTGGTGCCGGAGGTGAACAGGACCACCGCGACCTCGTCCTCGCCCTGGGGCGCGGCGGCGCCGCCCTCGCCGGACCGCCCGACGAAATCGTCCGAGGACATCGTGGTGCCCCCGAAATCGCCGACCACGTCGAGATATTCCGTATCGCACACCAGCAGCGGCGAGTCGAGCCGGGCGAGCAGTTCGAGCAGCGCGGGGCCGCTGAGGCGGTAGTTCAACGGCGTGAACGGCACACCGGCGCGAGCCGAGGCGAAGATCAGAAAGGGGAGCATCGGCCCGCCGGTGCCGATATAGGCCAGGCTCCGGCATTCCGAGCCCGCGATCCGGGCGCCACCGCCGTCGGCGAGTTCGGCGAGCCGGGCGGTGGTCCAGCGCACATCGTCGCAGACGACCGCCGTCCGATCCGGGTCGCTCGACGCCGCCATGTCGAGCAGCAGTGACACGCTCATCCCGCACCCTCTCCGCGAACCTCGCCACGGGTCGCGCGGCACGGGGTTGGCAAACCCCGATGTCCGCCCGTCGACGATATTTGCATTCTCCTTTTGAGAGAATATCATAATCGCGACTTGGCGGCAGGCGTCAAGTATCGCTCCCGAGCGAGCGGATGCTCGCGCGACCAGAGCCACCGAATTCCGCCGTCTACCACAACAAACAGGCACTCCAGCCCGCACGTGCTGTGATAACGTGATTCTCGTCTATGGATAATCCGAACCCCTCCCATATGGCAGAAGGGTTCGAGACCGTGGGCATGCCTCAGAGCCGTCGAACGATCGCGGATCGACCCGTGATCCGTTCCCACACCGAGGATCCGGCGATGACCCAGCTCACCGACAGCGACAACCGCGCAGGCCCCGGCAGCCCCGGAGCCACTGATCACGGAGGTCGCGTCGACACTCCCCCGGACCGTTCGCTCGACCCCACCGCCGACCGAGCGGCCGCCCGGCCACCGAACGGCCGGGGCCCGTCCCCCGGCCCGAACGACGCGCCGGCCTGCGGCGGCGCCCCGGCCATCCTCGACGAGCTACGGCTGGCGGCCGAGGAAGCCGAAGCCGAAGCCGTCGCAGCGGAAGCGGTCGCCGCAGCCGCCCTGGCACGCGCCCGGGCTACCCGGTTACGCAGGCGCGCGACCACGGCGGCGGGTCCGGGCGCGGCCGTGGAGGCGCCCGAAGCGCTGAGGCCCGGTGCCGATACGATCGCATCAAGTGGCGCGGACCGCGGGCCCGCCACCGCACCAGTGCCGACTCCCGCGCCCGCGTCGGTTCCGGTGGCGACGGGAGTCGGGCCCGAAGACGCGGCCGAACCCGAGGACTCGGCACCCCCGGCCGATCGCGCGTCCGCGACGACAGCCGACCTCGGATCCGGCGACATCGGATCCGGCGACATCGGGACCGGCGACATCGGGACCGGCGCTGCCGATCACGGCACCGCCGTACCGACGGACGCGGTGCAGAGCAACTCGGCGAGCGTCGGCCACGCAGACGAACGGTCCGCGGAAGACGACTCCACGGCCGAACGCTCCGAGCACGAGAGCACCGTCGCCTCGTCGGTGCGGTCCCGGCGCGCGCCGAGCGCGCGGGCGTTGGTCAGCGCGGTCGCGGTCGCGGTGATCGCGGTGTCCGGCACGGTGAGTGGGCTGCTGGTCCACCATCACCAGCAGACAGTGCAGGCGAATCAGCGCGAGACGGAGTTCGCCGAGGCGGCGCGCCAGGGCGTGGTCGCGCTGACCTCGCTGGATTTCCGTCGGGCCGAGCAGGATGTGCAGCGGGTGCTCGAACACTCGACCGGAGCGTTCCGTGACGACTTCGAGAGCCGGTCGCAGGATTTCACCTCGGTGATCCAGCAGTCGCAGGTCGCCACGGCGGGCACGGTGAATTCCGCCGCCGTCGAGTCGATGGCCGAGGATTCGGCGGTCGTCCTCGTCGCCGCCACCTCACAGGTCACCAATGCGGCCGGGGCGCAGGAGGAACCGCGGGTCTGGCGGTTGAGTGTGACGGTGACCCGTGCGGGAGACACGATCAAGATGTCGAAAGTGGAGTTCGTGCCATGACAGCTCTCGGTAAGACGACCACACGCGGCCTCATGAGCGTCTCACGCCGGATACTCGCCCTGCTGCGCGCCGAACGCGGCATCACCCTGCTGTCGATCCTGGCGATCGCTTCGGCCGCTCTCGCGGTCACCCTGTGGGCGACGCAGTACCGCACCGACAGCCACGTCGACGAGGCGGCCGCGCGGGCGGCCGTCGACGCCGCGACCACCGGAACGGTCGCGCTGCTGTCCTACGCCCCCGAGACCATCGACGCCGACTTCGCCTCGGCCAGAACGCATCTCACCGGCGAATTCCTGGCCTACTACAGCCAGTTCACCCAGCAGATCGTCGCACCGGCAGCCAAGGAGAAATCGGTCGCCACCGATGCCGCCGTCGTGCGCGCCGCCGTCGCCGAGCTCACCCCGGACCGCGCCGTGGTACTGGTCTTCATCAACCAGACCACCACCAGCGCCGACAAGCCCGACCCGGCGACGACGGCGAGCAGTGTGCGGGTAAGCCTGACCAAAGTCGAGGACTCCTGGCGAATCTCGCAATTCGAGCCGGTGTAGTGCTGACCCCACCCTCCACGGTGGGGCCCGCACACCACACCTCTCGGCACCGGCACCAGCACCGGCACCGGCACCGGCACCGGCACCGGCATCAGCTCAGCTCGCGCCGAGTTGCACCGCGCCGCTGCGGACGGCCGCGACCACACCGCCGTCGACGAGCAGGTCGGTCCCGGTGATGAAGGTCGACTCGGGACCGAGCAGGAACGCGACGGCCGCGGCGATGTCGGCGGGGGTGCCGACCCGGCCGGTGCCCGAGCCCGCGATCATCGCGCGCATGCCCGCGCCGGACTCGCCCGCCAGTTCCTCGCGGCCCATGGGGGTGGAGATCACGCCGGGGCTGATGCTGTTGACGCGAGCGCCGCGAGCGCCCCAGGCCAGGCTGGCGGACTGCACGCGAAGCTGGTTGCCGCGCTTGGCGAACGCGTAGGCCGCGCCCGCGTTCGGGATCGCGCTCTCCTGCAGGAACGGCAGATCGAGCAGTTCGCCGGAGGGGGTACGGGCGAGGGCTGTCTCCATCTCGGCCGGCAGCGCCCCGGCCGTCAGGCTGCCCGCCATGCTGGCGATCACCACACCCGCGCCGCCGGGAGCCACGACCTCGCCGAATGCGTCGAGCACGTAGGCCACACCGGCCAGGTCCACGCCGAGGATCGCGGCGGCCGAGGCCTGGGTGGGCGACAGGCCCGCGGTGTGCGCGACCGCGGTGACCGCCCCGAGCTCGGCCGCGCGGGCGGCCAGCGCCGTCACCGCCGCGGGATCGGAGACGTCGACCTGCTGGGTGTGGACGTCGTAGCCGTCGCCGCGCAGGCGTTCGGCCACGTCCTGGAGCGCCGCGTCGTCGAAGTCGGCCAGCAGCACCGGGCGGCCGGGACCCAGCCTCCGGGCGATGGCCATTCCCATGCCGCCGATGCCGATCACGACCAGAACGTCACTCATGGCGCTCCATTCCTTCCGCCGGGGACGATCCCGAATTCCGATGCGATGCTTCGATCCTGCTATGTCCGGGGTCCGGCCGCGAGCAATCCGGGCGAACCCCGGCGCGGCGCGACCTGTCGCCGATTCACCGGCGGGTCCAGTCGGGTTGGGCGAAGTGCGCGACCCTCGCCTCGGCGGGCGCGCTACCGAGCAGGACGACCTCACGGAACTGCCACAGCATCGCGCCGGTCGGCGCGTGGATGGTCATCTTCGGGCCGAGCCGCATCTGCAGCAGGTCCGGCCCGTCGGGGAAGTCCGCGTGGCGCAGCCAGTGCGGCACATCCGCGGCGCCGAGCCGCGTCAGCGACACATAGTGGACCGAGTGGACCTCCCCGGGGTCCGGGCGCAGTCCCGCGGTGTCGGGCATGGTCACCACCACCGGAGTGATCGCGAAGCCGGACGTGGCCGGGAAGTCGTCGAGCACGCCGAGGATGTCGCCCGGATCGGCGGGCAGGGCGAGTTCTTCGTGCAGCTCGCGCAATGCCGCCTGCTCGGCCGTCTCGCCCGCTTCCATCCGCCCGCCCGGCAGCCCCCACTGCCCGGCATTGCGGCCGCGGTAGGCACGCTTGATCACGAGCACCGACAGTTCTCCCGCCTCGGCGGGCACGACGCACAGCACGACCGCCGCTCGCCGCATGCCGGGTGCGTCGGGGACCTCGATCCGAGGGAACCGTTCGAGGCGGGAATGGGCGAGTGCGCGGAAGCTCGCGATATCGAGTTCGGCCGTCGGTCGGCCGCCACCAGCCGAGGACGGCTCCGGCGATGAGCCACCCGGTGCGGCCGGCTCCGGCGTGCTCGGTTCCGCTGCGCGCGGGGCGTCCGAGTCGTCCGGGGACCGCAGTTCGGATGTGGTGCTCATCGTTCGATCTTGCCTCGAGCCCGCAACGGCCGCGAACGGCGATCTCGTCCGCATCCCGGACACGGCGGCGTAGCGCGCCCGGCCCCCGTTTCGGGCGGCATGCGGGGACAGTTCGTGTCCTGGCCCGCCCGCGTGTAACAGTTAGTCCTCGATCGGGTATGTAGCCGGTCACAGGACCAATAGCGCGCGCGTGGGCGCGGCGAGGCTAGGCAGGTGGTGCATTCATGCGTTCTCGGACGCGGAAATCGGTGATCCGGGCGCAAGCCGGGGTGGGGAGACGGAAGCGGGTGCTGCGCACCGCCGCCGCCGCGCTCACCGCCGCGATGTCCATGTCGGTGTTCGCGGGGGCGACCTCGGCCGAACCGGCCGAGGCCTCGGCGATCACCTCCGTCGAGAAGGACGGCCGGACGTGGCATCTGAAGGTGTACTCGGCGGCGATGGGCTCCGAGATCACCGTCGACGTGCAGCGCCCGGCCGACGAGTCGGTGCCCGCGCCGAACCTGTACATGCTCAACGGCCTCGACGGCGGCTACGGCACGGCGAGCTGGAAGGCCGCCACGCACGCCCTGGAATGGCTGGCCGACAAGCCGGTCAACGTCATCCAGCCGATCGGCGGCCGCGGCAGCTACTACACCGACTGGCTGCAGCCCGACCCGCGACTCGGCGTCAACAAGTGGAAGACGTTCTTCACCGAGGAACTGCCACCGCTGTTGGACAAGGAACTCGGCTCGACCGGCCTGAACTCGCTGGCCGGTCTGTCCACCTCGGGTACCTCCGTGCTGCAGCTGGCGCAGGCGAAGCCCGGCCTGTGGAAGTCCGTCGCCGCCTACAGCGGGTGCGCGCAGATCGCCGATCCGGTCGGTCAGCAGTTCCTGAAGCTGGCCGTCGAAACCTGGGGCGGCGGTGACACCGAGAACATGTACGGTCCCGCCGACAGCCCGCTGTGGGCCGAGAACGACCCGGTGATCAACGCCGAGAAGCTGCGCGACACCAAGCTCTACATCTCCACCGGCAGCGGTATCCCGGTGCTCGAGGACGTGCAGTACTACCTCGACAGCGCGCCGGGTCCGATGGGCGCGGTCAACCTGAGCCTCGGCGTGATCATCGAGGCGGCCGTCAACGGATGCACCGCCAACCTGAAGAACAAGCTCGATTCGCTGGGCATCCCGGCCACCTACAACTTCAACCCGGTCGGCACCCACTACTGGCCGTACTGGGAAGAGGCGCTGAAGGATTCGTGGCCGCTGCTCGCCAAGGGCATGGGCCTGAGCAGCTGAGCCGAGCGCTCGCACGAAACGAAAGGCACGCCGCGGCGGCGGCAGTTGTCCGCTGCCGCCGCGGCGCGCTCGTCCGCCGGACGCCCGGCTCTTCGCGATCGCCCCTCGAAGAGGGGACCATCGGCCTGCGGCGGGTGTGACCGGATCCGGCCTAACATGAGGGCACCACAGCCGACTCGCGAAAGGGCCGCGCACATGATCAGTGAAGACCCGCACATCCTCGTCTCCGCGCCGATCGTCGTCGGCATCGACGGCACCGCCGGTGACGCCGCGGTGCGGTGGGCCGCCGAGACCGCCGCCCGCCGCAAGCGCCGCCTGTTGCTCGTCAACGCCGTGAACGTGGCCGCGGCCAGCGCGGTCTTGGGGCCCTACGATCTTTTCGTCCCGCCGGTGACGACCGCTATGCGGGACAGCAGCGCCGAACTACTGGCCCGCGCCCGCGAGCTGGCGGCATCCGTCGCCCCGGACATCGACATCGATACCGAGTCCGCCGACGGCAGTCCCGGCAAGATCCTCATCGACCGATCGGCCACCGCGCACCTGACCGTCCTCGGCGCCACCGGCACCGGCGGCACGCTCGCGCACCTCGGGTCGACTCTGCTCGCGGTCACCTCGCACGCCTCCGGCACCGTCGCCGTGGTGCGCGGCGCGAACCCCACCGCCACCGAAGACGCGAACGGGCAGAGGCTGCCGGTGGTGGTCGGCGTGGACGGCAGCGAGCTGGGTCGCGCCGCGGTGGAGGTGGCGTTCACCGAAGCCGCCGAGCGCAACGCGCCGCTGATCGCCGTGCATTCCTGGACCGACCTGCCCGCGGAGGGGTTCTTCGGCCTGCCGCCGGGCATCGAGGATCAGGATGTGCAGGAAGCCGCGCAGCAGTTGCTCGCCGAGCAGCTCGCGGGCTGGCGCGAGAAGTTCCCCGATCTCGACGTCTCCACCCGGGCCTACTTGTCCGGGCCGCGCAAACACCTGCGCGAGTGGTCCGAGCGGGCGCAGCTGGTCGTGGTCGGCAGCAGGGGGCGCGGCGGGTTCCGCGGCCTGCTGCTCGGTTCCACCAGCAACGATCTGGTGCAGAACGCCCAGTGCCCGGTGATGGTGGTCCACCCGAAGAAGTGAGCACCCTGGCGCACCGCCCGTTCCCGCCCGAGTGAGACCCGCCGCTGATTCGGCTTGTCACCGCCTGCGCACAGGCAGGCGGCCTCGGGCGAGCCAGGTGATCGCCTGCTACCGGACCCGGGCCGTACCGCCGGGTTCGGTGGACGACCCTTCCCGCTGATCACCGTGGAAGATGTTCGCGCATGCCGATCGCCGAGATCACCGCCACGGTGGTGACCGTCGCGGTCACCGTGTTCACCGGCAGTCCGGCACCCGGCGTGATCGCGGGGGTGCTCCCACCGCGTCGCCCACTTCACCGAGGTGGTCGTGGCGGACCGAACCCGGGTGCGGCAGGATGTATCCGGCGCGAGCGTCGGGACCAAAGACCCGTGCGGGACGTGACCGGATTCTCCTATGCTCCGAGAATCCGATCGAATCCGCACGCCAGTCCGGTCGGTCGCTCCGAATGCCCGCCAGCAAGCTCGCCCGAAAGGCTGCCGATGTCCGAGAATTCGCAAGCGCCCGTCGTCGTCGGAGTGGACGGCTCCGAATCCGCCCGCCCCGCGCTGGTCTGGGCGGCCGAATACGCCGCCAGGCACCGTCGGCCCCTGCACCTGGTGTACGCGATCGGCATGCCGGTCACCTTCGACCCCGGTTTCGCCGGTCCGGTCGACAACGAGACGAGCATCGAGGCCGCGAAGCCGACCGTCGCCGAGGCCGCCGAGACCGCGCGCAAGGCGGCCGTCGCCATCGGCGAACTCACCGTGAAGTCCTCCGTGGTGGTGTCCGCGCCCATCCCCGAGCTGCTGCGCCGCTCCGAAGAGGCGCATCTGGTCGTGGTCGGCAGCCGCGGTCTCGGCGCGTTCCGCCGGGCGCTGCTCGGCTCGGTCAGCACCGCGCTGGTGCGGCACGCCGAGTCCCCGGTCGCGGTCATCCCGGAGACCGAACCCGCGCCCGAGGGCCCCGTCGTCGTCGGCGTGGACGGGTCGCCGCTGAGCAGCGCCGCCATCGCGCTGGCCTACGAGGAGGCGCAAGCCCGTGGCGCGAAGCTGGTCGCCGTGCACGGGTGGTCCGAGCTCTACCGCTATGTCTCCCGCGACGAGATGCAGGGCGAGGCGGAGGCCCTGGTGGCGGAGAACCTGGCCGGTTACGGCGAGCGCTACCCTGACGTCGTGGTCGAGCGTCTCGTCGAAGAGGAGCGCCCGGCCAAGCTCCTGTTGAAGGCCGCGGAATCGGCGCGCCTGGTCGTGGTGGGCAGCCACGGCCGCGGCGGGTTCCCCGGCATGACCCTCGGTTCGGTCAGCCAAGCTGTGTTGCACGGAACCGACAGCCCCGTCATCGTGGTGCGCCCCCGGCCGGGAGCCACCGCCTGACCCACCACGACACCACCGGACGGAGAATCCACCATGTGCATGCCCACACCCTGCTCGACCTGCGGTAAGACCACCTGGGCCGGATGCGGTCAGCACATCGACGAGGTCCAGGCGAGCGTGCCCGCGGACCAGTGGTGCCCCGGTCACGCGGAGTCGAACGCCGGCTGATCCACGCGGGCGTCCGGCGTCGTCGGCTGGCGCATGACGGTCGTCTCTCCCCGTCGGCTTACCGGCGCGCTCAGCTGATTCGCTGAGCGCGCCGCGCTCGTCCGATTCGGCAGTCCGTCGGACGGGCCGAGTGGCTGGTCGCCGACACCGACCGGGTGATCACCAGCCGAGCCATTCGTCGAGGATCCCGGCGATCCGGGCGAGCACGGCCGGATCGGTCATGCCCAGGTGCTCCGCGTCGACGTTCACGTCGGCGATCCGACCGCCGACGAGCGGTGCCCAGCCCTGGTGTCCCCGCGCGTCGGCTCTGCGGTTCTCGGTCGCGGTGAAGTACAGCATGTCGGTGTCCACGGGGCGGGGCCGCCATTCCGCGGCCGCGCGGATGGACATGTTGTAGGCGTCGGTCATACGCTCGAGCATGGCCGCGTCGACCCCGACGCCGTCACCGAAGTGCTCGCGGATCAGTTCGGCCGCCTCCTGCGCAGTGGCCTCGGCGTCCACGAAGTCGATGCCGAGCACCGGGCCGAGATTGCTGATGAGGTCACCGGTCGTGACGGTGGTGACCATCGACGCGTCGAACCCGTCGGCCTCGGCGTCGAGCAACGCCAGCAGCGCGACCTGTTCACCGGCCTCGCGCATGTCGGCGGCGATCGCGTGCGCGATCTGACCGCCCAGCGACCAGCCGAGCAGGTGGTACGGCCCGTGCGGCTGAACCTTCCTGATCTCGTCGTAGTAGCGCTGGGCGATCTCCTCGATAGTGGTCGGACCGGGCAGCTCGCCGCTGAGTTGCGGCGCCTGCAAACCGTAGATGGGCCGGTCGGCGCGAAGATACTCGTCGAGGGGACGGTAGGCCCAGGCCAGGCCCGATGCCGGGTGCACGCAGAACAGCGGAGGCAACTCACCGCGGGTCCGGATCGGCAGCAGCACCTCGAATCCCAGCCCCTGACCGGTCGTGGCGTCGACGCCCGAGCGCATCCCCGATTCGATGCGCCTGGCCAGATCGGCCGGGCGCGGATCCGACAGCATCCAGCTCACCGGAACCTCGTAGTGCAGGCCCTTCTTCAGTTCGGTCACCACCTGCACCGAGCGCAGCGAGTTCCCGCCGAGGGCGTAGAAGTCGTCGTCGGCGCCGACCCGCTCCACGCCGAGGACGTTCTCGAAGGCACGGGCCACTTCACCCTCCAGCCAGGTGGCTGGCTCACGGAACTCCTTGGTCGACAGCTGCGGCTCCGGTAGCGCCTTGCGATCCAGCTTGCCCGAGGCGGTGAACGGCACGGTGTCGAGCACCAGCACGGTGCTGGGCACCATGTAGTCGGGCAGCTCGGTGGCGGCGTGGGCGAGCACGGCGTCGACGTCGACGGTGGCGCCCGCGGCGGGAACCAGGTAGCCGACGAGGCGGGCCGCGAGCCCTTCGCCGTACACCGCGGCGATCGCCCTGGCGACCGTGTGGTGTTCGCCGAGGACCGCTTCGATCTCGCCGAGTTCGATCCGCAGGCCGCGCAGCTTCACCTGGAAGTCGGTGCGGCCCAGGTACTCCAGCTCCCCTGTGCGCCGCCACCTGGCCAGGTCTCCGGTGCGATACAGGCGTTTGCCCTCGGTGAAGGGGTCGGGCACGAAACGCTCGGCGGTCAGGCCGGGACGCGATTGGTAGCCGCGCGCCGCCTGCTCGCCCGCGAGGTACAGCTCACCCGCCACACCGGGCGGCACCGGACGCAGCCGGGTGTCGAGCACGTACGCCCGTACGTTCCACACCGGACCGCCCATCGGGATGCTGCCCTCGTCGTCCGCGCGCACCGCGCGCGCGGTCGCGTGCAGGGTGAACTCGGTCGGGCCGTAGAGATTGTGCAGCTCGGCGCCGGGCAGCACGCGCCGGGCGGCGGCGACCACATCGCCGCCGAATGCCTCGCCGCCCACCAACAACGCCCGCAGCGAATGCAGCGACTCGGCCGGGACCGCGTCGGCGAACGCCGCCAGCATGGACGGCACGAACGAGGTCACCGTGACCCGTTGCGCGGCGATGACGTCGGCGAGATAGGCCGGATCGGCGTGGCCGTCGGACCTGGCGATCACCATCCGGGCCCCCGCCGCGAGCGTGCCGAACAACTCCCACACCGACACGTCGAACGTCGCGGGCGTCTTGTACAGCACCGTGTCCTCGGGCGAGAGGGTGTAGGTCCCGATGATCCAGTGCAGCTGATTGAGCACCGCGCGGTGCGCCACGGCCACGCCCTTCGGCCGTCCGGTCGAGCCGGAGGTGAAGAGCACGTAGGCGACATTGTCCGGCCGCAACGCCGCGGTCCGGTCGTCGTCGGTGACGGGCGAGTCGTCGAACTCGGACAGATCCAGACCGTCCAGACTCGTCAGTACCACCACCGGTTCGGCGGTCGCGAGGATGTAGTCGATGCGGTCGGCCGGATAGTCCGGGTCGACCGGGACGTAGCCGCCGCCCGCGGTGATCACCGCGTGCGTGGCGACAACCTGATCCAGGCTGCGCCGCATCCGCAGCGCCACCAGCGATTCCGGCCCGACTCCACGCGAGATCAGCCAGCGGGCCAGCCGGTTCACCCGCGAGGCGAAATCGGCGTAGGTCAGCGACCGGTCTCCGTCGAGCACGGCGGTGCGCTCGGCGTATGTGCCGACGGCGTCGGCGATGATCGAGGCCAGTGTGACGTCCGGATCGAGCGGACGATCAGTCGCATTCCACCGTGTCAGCACGGCTTCCCGTTCGTCGGCGTCGAGCAGGTCGACCTCGTGCAGTGGTCGGCTCGGATCGTCGGCCAATGCGCGCAGCAGGCGCTGCAGGCGGGCGACGATGGTTGTCACGGTGTCCGGATCGAACAAGTCGGTCGCGTAGCTGATCCCACCGTCGAGACCCGCGGGCGCGCCGGTGTCGTCGTAGGAGTCCGACACGGTGACCTGCAGATCGAACAGCGAGGTACCGGTGTCTGCTTCCACCGCCGACACCGACAGTTCGGGCAGTTCGAAATCGGTCGATGCCTGGTTCTGGAAGGCCAGCATCACCTGGAACAGCGGGTGATGGGCGTGCGAACGCACCGGGTTCAGCTCCTGCACCAGCCGTTCGAACGGCACGTCGGCGTGTCCGAACGCCGACAGGTCGGCGCCGCGCACATGTTCGAGCAGGTCGGTGAACGACATGCCCGCCCGCACCCTGGTCCGCAGCACGAGGGTGTTGACGAACATGCCGATCAGATCGTCGAGCTCGGGCTCGCCGCGGCCGGCGTAGGGCGTGCCGATCGCGACATCGTCGGTGGCCGACAATCGGGCCAGCACCGCGGCCAGCGCGGTGTGGAACACCATGAACAGCGTGGCATTGTGCGCCCGGGCGACGCGTTGCAGATCGGCGTGCAGCGCGGCATCGACGGTGAACGGCACGCTCGCCCCCGCGTAGGACTGCACCGGTGGCCGGGGCCGGTCGGTCGGCAGTTCCAGCACGGCGGGCAGTTCGGCCAGTTCCGCCGTCCAGAAATCGATCTGCGCCCGCAGCAGCGAGGCGGGGTCGTCCTCGGTGCCGAGCACCGTGTGCTGCCAGATGGCGTAGTCCGCGTACTGGACCGCAAGCGGCGTCCACGCCGGGGCCTGCCCCTGCATGCGGGCGGCGTAGGCCATCATCATGTCGCGGGCCAGCGGGCGCAGGGAGGAGCCGTCACCGGTGATGTGGTGCATGACCGCGGCCAGCACCCATTCGTCGCCGCCGAGGTCGAACAGCCGCAGCCGAAAGGGGACTTCGGAGGTCACGTCGAACACCTGCGACACGAAAGCCGAGACCGCCTCGGGGACTTCGGCCTCCGTGATGCCGACGACCGGGATCGACGGCGCCGACTCCGACGCGGGCAGCACCACCTGGGCCGGTTCGCCGCCCGCGTGTGGGTAGACGGTGCGCAGCACCTCGTGGCGGGCGACCACGTCACCGACGGCGGCACGCAACGCCTCCAGGTCGAGGCGGCCGCGCAAGCGCATCACGATCGGGATGCTGTAGGCGGGCGAGTCCGGCTCGAAGCGGTTGAGGAACCACATCCGCTGCTGTGCGTAGGACAGCGGAATGCGCGGTGGCCTGCGCTGTGCGGTCAGCGCGACCCGGCCCACATCGGCGTGCGATTCCACCCGCGCGGCCAGCCGCGCCACGGTCGGGGCCTCGAAGATCATCTGCACCGGGACGGTCGTGTCCAGTGCGGCGCCGACGCGGGCGGCCACCCTGGTCGCGATCAGGCTGTTGCCGCCCAGTTCGAAGAAGTCGTCGTCGGCGCCGACAGCTCGGTCGATGTCGAGCACGTCGCCGAACACGGCGGCCACGATCTCCTCCACCGGCGACCCCGGCGCGCGGAATCGCTTGGCCTGCAACACCGGTGCGGGCAGGGCTCGACGGTCGAGTTTGCCGTTGGGCGACAACGGGACCTCGTCGAGCACCATCACCGCCGCGGGCACCATGTAGGACGGCAGCACCTCGGCCAGGGCGGCGCTCAATTCCGCGCCGGTGACCTCGGCTCCGGCGGCGGGGACGACGTAGGACACGAGCATCGTCGTTCCCGCGCCCTCGCGACGCGGGACCGTGGCGGCGAAGGAGACGTCCTCGCGCGCGTCGAGCACCGCGTCGATCTCGCCCAGTTCGACCCGGAAGCCGCGGATCTTGACCTGGAAGTCGTTGCGCCCGACGAACGCCAGGCGGCCGTCGGTGGTCCAGCGCACCACGTCGCCGGTGCGGTACATGCGCTCGCCCGGTTCACCGAACGGGCACGGCACGAAGCGGGCCGCGCTGACGGCGGGCTTGTTGAGGTAGCCGCGCGCCGACGCCGGGCCTGCCAGGTACAGCTCACCGGCCACACCGGCGGGCACCGGCCGCAATCGTCCGTCGAGCACCAGCGCCCGGATGCCCGGCAGCGGGACGCCGATGGTGGGCCGGTCACCCGGTCGTACCCGGCGTGCGGCCGTGGCGATGATGGTGGCCTCGGTGGGGCCGTACAGCACCCGGAACTCGCGTCTGCGCGCCCGGTCGGTACCTGCCCACCGCCGCACCAGATCCTCGGGGACCTGCTCGCCGCCGGACATGACCAGCCGCAGATCGTCCAAGCCGTCCGGATCGACCGAGGCCAGCGCCGCCGGGGTCACGAACGCGTGGGTCACCCGACGGGTGCGCAGCAGCTCGGCCAGTTCGCCACCGCCGTAGGTGCCGACCGGGGCGATCACCAGAGTGGCCGCGGCACTGACCGCGGTCAGGATCTCGAGCAGCGACGCGTCGAAGGACGGGGAGGCGAAGTGCAGGACACGGGCGGTGGGGGTGAGCTCGGTGTCCGCGCGTTGCCCCGCGTGGAAGTCGGCGATGCCCGTGTGACTGACGGCCACGCCCTTGGGCACGCCGGTGGAACCGGAGGTGAAGACGACGTAGGCCATGTTCTCGGTGCGCAGCGGACGCGTCCGCTCGTCGTCGGTGACCGGCTCGGCGGACACGGCTTCCAGCCGGGCCAGGACACCAGGAGAGTCGACGACGATCCAGTCCACCGCGCCGGGCAGCTCGTCGCGAGCGCCGGACACCGTGATCCCCAGTGCCGCACCCGATTCGGTGATCATCTGCTCGATGCGGGCAGCCGGGTAGGTGGGGTCGACCGGAACGTAGACGGCGCCGGACTTCACCACCGCCCACCAGGCGACGACCGATTCCACCGACCGCGCCACCGCGACCGGCACCGGGACCTCCGGCCCGGCCCCCGCGGCGATCAGCAGCCGGGCCAGCCGGCTGGAGCGCTCGTCGAGTTCGGCATAGGTCAGCTCGGTATCGCCTGCGACAAGAGCTGTGCCGCCGCGATTCTCGCGGACCGCTGCCGCGAACAGCTCGGGCAGTGTGGCGGGCGAGTCCGTCTCCGGACGTGCGCCGACACGCGAGACGAGGTCGTCGCGTTCGCCTTCGGCCAGCCAGTCGATGTCGCCGACCGGTGCGGCGGGGTCGGCGGCGATGCCTGCCAGCAGCCGGTTCAGGCGGTCGACGAAGCCGGTCACCGTGGCCTCGTCGAACAGGTCGCGCGCGTACATCATCTGGCCCGAGACGCCCTCGGGGTCACCGGATTCGCCGTATTCGTCGGAGAGCACCAGTTGCAGGTCGAACTGGCTCACACCGGTGTCCACATCGGCGCGCGAGACGACGACCTCGGGCAGCGCCACCTCGACGTTCGACAAGTTCTGGAAGGCGAGCAGCACCTGGAACAACGGATGCGCGGAGCTCGAACGGTCGGGATTGAGTTCCTCCACGACACGCTCGAACGGCACGTCCGCGTGTTCGAAGGCGAGCAGGTCGATCTCCCTGGTGCGGTCGAGCAGGCCGGTGAACGGTTCCTTCGCCTCGACCGGGGTCCGCAGCACCAGTGTGTTGACGAACATGCCGACCAGATCGTCGAGTCCCTGCTCGCCGCGACCGGCGATCGGAGTGCCGATCACCACGTCGTCGGTGTCGCTCGAGCGCCCGAGCAGGACGGCCAGGGCCGCGTGCACGACCATGAACAGCGAGGCGCCCTGCTCGTGCGCCAGTTCCACGAGCTTGCGATGGACCTCGGGCGCGATCCGGAACGGCACCCGGCCGCCCTCCAGCGAGGAGGTCGCGGGCCTGGGCCGATCCATGGGCAGGTGCAACTGGTCCGGGGCGCCGTCCAGGGTCGAGCGCCAGAACGCCAGCTGCTCGGCCAGCAGTGATTCGGGGTCGTCGGCCGAGCCGAGCACCTGCCGCTGCCACAGCGCGTAGTCGGCGTACTGGACCGGCAGCGGCTCCCACACCGGGGCGTGGCCGGCGACCCGCGCGGTGTAGGCGACCATCACGTCGCGGGCCAGCGGTCCCATCGACTGGCCGTCACCCGCGATGTGGTGCACGACCATGACCAGCAGGTATTCCCCTTCACCGGCGGCACGCCCACGGCCGGCGATCTCGAACAGGCCGACGCGCATCGGCACCTGCGTGGTGACGTCGAAGCCCGCGCGCATGAACGCGCCCACGACTTCGGCGACCGCTTCCTCCCGCGCGGGGGCGACCCGGATCAGGGCAGGCTCCGGATCGTCGAGGACCCACTGGTGGGGTTCGCCCGCGGTCTCCGGGTAGATCGTGCGCAGCACCTCGTGCCGCTCCACCACGTCGCGTAGCGCCGCCTCGAGCGCGGCGATGTTCAACCGGCCCGACAGGCGCAGCATGACCGGGATGTTGTAGGCCGCCGAGTCCGGCTCGAAGCGGTTCAGGAACCACATCCGCTGCTGGGCCAGCGACAACGGCACCAGCTCCGGACGCACCCCCGCGGTGAGCGCCACCCGGCCACGGCCGCCGAAGGTGCGTGCGAGTTCGGCCAGCGCGCCGACGGTGGGCGCCTCGAACACCGCGCGCACGGGAACCCGCGCGTCCAGTGCCGCGCCGATTCGCGCCGCCACCAGCGAGGCGCTCAGAGAATCACCGCCGAGGACGAAGAAGTCGTCGTCCACGCCGACCCGTTTCACGTCGAGCACATCGGCGAACGCGGCCGCGACCACGCCCTCCAGCCACGAACTGGGCGCGCGGAACTCGCGCGTGGCGAACTCCGGCGCGGGCAGCCGATCGCGATCGAGTTTGCCGTTGGCGGTCAGCGGCACCTCGTCGAGCACGATCACCGCGTGCGGCACCATGTAGGCGGGCAGCGTGGCGCTCAGCGCTTCGCGCAACGTCTTGCCCAGATCCTCGCGCGACTCGCCGCCGGACACACTCGTCCCCTCGACCGGCACCACGTAGGACACCAGCAGCACCGGACGCCCCTCGGCGGCGCGCGGCACCGTGACCGCCCAGGCGACCTCCGGCCGCGCGCCCAGGGCCGCGTCGATCTCGCCGAGCTCGATCCGGGTGCCGCGGATCTTCACCTGGAAGTCGTTGCGGCCGATAAATTCCAGCTCGCCCGAGGCGGTGCGGCGCACCAGGTCGCCGGTGCGGTACATCCGGCGTCCTGGTTCGCCGAACGGGCAGGCCACGAAGCGGGCCGCGCTCATTCCGGGTTTGCCGATGTACCCGTCGGCCAAGCCGACGCCGAACAGATACAGCTCACCCACGACACCGTCGGGCACCGGGCGCAGCCAGGTGTCGAGCACCGCCGTGGCGACCGGGCCGACCGGGCGGCCGACGGTGATCGGCAGGCCGGGGTGCATGGGCGCGCTCGCGGTCGCCCAGATGGTCGACTCGCTGGGGCCGTAGAGGTTGATCATGGCGCGGTTCGGCGCCCACCGCTCGACCAGTTCCGGGCCGACCGGCTCGCCTGCCGTCGCCAGCACCCGCAGCTCGTCCATGCCGTCGTCGGGCACGGTAGCCAGGGCGGACGGCGTCAGCACCGCATGCGACACGTGTTCGCGGCGTATCAGTCGCGCCAGTTCGGGGCCGCCGTAGACGTCCGCGGGCGAGATCACCAGCCTGCCGCCGGAGCCGTGGGCCATCAGCAGTTCGAACACCGAGGCGTCGAAACTCGGCGAAGCCACCTGCAGCACAATGGAATCCGGGCCGACACCGAGATAGCGGCGCTGGGCGGCCACCAGATCGGCCAGACCACGATGGCCCACCAGTACGCCCTTCGGGACACCGGTGGAGCCGGAGGTGTAGAGCAGATACGCGGTGGCCTCGATCGGGACAGGGCCGCCTCGTTCGGCATCGGTGATCGGACCGGAGGGCATCGCCTCGATCGCCCGGAGGGTTCGTTCGTCGTCGACGAGCAGCCGGTCGAAGGCCGCGGGCAGCCGATCGGTGGATGCGGTGTCGCTCACGCCCACGCGCGCGCCGGAGTCGTCGACCATGAACGCGATGCGTTCGGCGGGCAGTTTGGGGTCGACGGCCAGGAAGGTCGCGCCGGTCTTGGCGACCGCCCACAGAGTCAGTGCAGCCGCTGTCGATCGGGGTAGGACGCAGGCCACAACGGTTCCCGGCCGGACACCGCGCCTGAGCAGGAGCCGGGCGAGGCGGTCGGATCGTTCGTCGAGTTGCCGGTAGGTCATGACATGCCCGTCCTGCGGGGCGTCGGTCGCCGACTGCTCGTCGCCGATCGCCGCTCGCTCGCCGTAGACGACCGCGGGCGCGTCGGGCACGGCCGCCGCGGCGGCCCCGAGGAGCGCGGGCAGGGTGCGCGGTGTGATGCGCTCGGCGTCGAGTTCGGGCCAGCTCACCCCCGGCTCGTCGGTGAGCGCGAGGTCGCCGAGCCGGTCGTCCGGTGTTTCGGCGATGTGGCACAGCAGTTCGACGAAGCGGTCCAGGATCGCGCGGGCCTGGGCGGTCTCGACATCGTGTTCCAGGAAGCGCAAAGTCGTGTGCAACGCCGGGGTGCCGTCCTCGGCGTAGGTCGGGGTGAGGACCAGGCTCAGCGGGAACGGTGTGGCGTCCACGCCGGTGATCTCTTCCACGTGCAGTCCCGCCGAGTCGACGAGCCGCTGCAGCGCGGGGCGATCGACCGGGAAGGACTGGAACGCGATCGCGGTGTCGAACAGCTCGGACACTCCGGCGCTGCGCAGGATGTCGGGCAGGCCGATGAAGTGGTGGTCCAGCATGCGGGCGTGGGTGGCCTGGATGTCGGTCAGCACTTCCCGCAGCGTGGCGGTCGGCTCGAGCCGGGCACGCATCGGAATGGTGTTGAGGTACATGCCGAGGGCCTGATCGACCATCGGCAGCTCCGGCGGCCTGCCGGAGACCGCGGCGCCGAAGATCACCTCGGTGTCCCCGGTCAGCACCCGCAGATTCAGGGCCCAGGCCGCGGCGATGGCCACGTTGACCGTGACGGCGGTCTCCGCGGCGACCCGGCGCAGTCGCTCGTAATGCCGCGGGCTCAGTTCGGACTCGACCTCGGCCGCCGCCGCGTCGGCAAGCCGACCGCTGGTGCGGACGACTCGGGTCGGCCCGTCCACCTGGGCGAGCTCGTGGGCCCACGCCGCCTCGGCGGCGGCCCGGTCCTGGCCGGTGAGCCAGACCAGATAGTCACGGTAGGAGGGGGCGGGTCCGGCCGCGCCGACCAGTGCGGGCGAGCCGTAGTACTCGAGCAGTTCGCCCAGCAGCAGCGGCATCGACCAACCGTCCAGGATCACATGGTGATTGGTGATCACCAGCCGCCTCTGCCCTTCGCCGGCGCGGATCACCGTGAAGCGGATCAGCGGCGGCTGGGACAGATCGAATCCGGCAGCCGCGTCGGCGGCCGCGAGCGCCCGGGCCTCGGCGCGCACCGCCGCGTCGGAACCGTCGAGGCGGACCTCGCGGAACGCGACGTCCGCGTGCGCGAGCACGACCTGGCACGGGCCGGTGGCGGTCTCGGCGTACGCGGCACGCAGGATGCCGTGCCGGTCGACAAGTGCCTGCGCGGCGCGGCGCAGCCGGTCGGGATCGATGTCGCCGGAGAAGGCGACGGCCGTCTGCACGGTGTAGGTGTCGCCCGCGTCCGGGTCGTACACGGAGTCGAAGTGGATACCGGACTGCATGGGCGACAGCGGCCACACGTCGGCCAACGCGCCGTAGCGGTGCTCGAGGCGGGCGATATCGGTCTCGGTCAGCCGCACCAGCGGGAAGTCCGTGGGGTGCGCGTGTCCGTCGGCGCGCGGTGGTCCGGACGGATGGACCGGCGGCTCGACGGCCGGGGAACCCGCCGCCACGCGGGCCTTCGCCGCCAGGCCCGCCACCGTCTTTCCATCGAACACGTCGTGCGGCGTGATGGTCAGGCCGGCGGCCTTGGCCAGCGCCACCAGGCGCATGGAGACGATGCTGTCGCCGCCGAGGGTGAAGAAGTTGCTCTCCGCGCTCACGCTGTCGGGGTCGAGCTGCAGAACCTCGGCGAACAACCGCGCCATGATCTGCTCGGCGGGTGTGGCGGGCGCGCGACCCGGCACCGCATCGACCTGGAACTCGCGCCGGCGCAGCACATTGCGGGCGATCTTGCCCGAGGTGGACAGCGGCATGGCCTCCAGCGCCACGATGGCGGCCGGGTTCATGTAGTGCGGCAGCGCCGCGGCGAGATCGTCGTGCAGCGCCCGGATGTCCAGTGCCGCACCGGGAACCGGCACGACATAGGACACCAGGACGGGCTCGCCCGCCGGTCCGGGACGGGCGATGGTCGCGGCGCTCGCGACGCATTCGTGGCCGACCAGGTGCGCGTCGATCTCCTCCGGCTCGATCCGCAGGCCGTGGATCTTGACCTGCTGGTCGTTGCGGCCCAGGTACTCGAGCTCGGGGCCGGCGGGGCCGCGCACCCAGCGCACCGCGTCACCGGTCCGGTACAGGCGCGCGCCGTCACCCGAGGCGGGGTCGGCCACGAACCGGGATGCGGTCAGGTCGGGGCGACCGAAGTAGTCGCGGGCCAGCCCCGGACCGCCCAGGTAGAGCTCACCGGTCACGCCGACCGGGACCGGGCGCAGCCAGTGATCGAGCACGGCCACCGACACGCCGGGGATCGGGCCACCGATGGTCACCGGCTCCCCCGGCCGCAGCGAGTCCGCGCCCGTGGCCCAGATGGTGGTCTCGGTCGGGCCGTAGTGGTTCATCAACCGTCGACCGGGCGCCCAGCGATCGACCGTCTCCGGACCGGTGGCTTCCCCGACGACGGCGATCGTGGCGAGATCGGGCAGCCGCGCCGGGTCCAGAGTGCTGAGCACCGACGGGGTGATGATGGCGTGCGAGACACGCCGCTCGCTCAGCAGCGCCTCCAGGTCGGGGCCCGCGTAGGCCTCCGACGGCGCCACCACCAGGCAGGCTCCCACGCTGTGCGCGAGCAGCAGTTCCGAGACGTACGCGTCGAATCCCGGTGAGGCCACGTTCAACACCTTCGACCCCGGGTGCACCTGGAAGGACTCGGCCTGCGCGGCGACCAGACCGGCCAGGCCGCGATGCGTCACCTGTACCGCCTTCGGCGTGCCGGTCGAACCGGAGGTGTAGATCACGTAGGCCGTGTGGTCGGTACGCAGGGCAGGCGCAGGCCCGACCGCGATCGGCTCACCGGCGTCCGCTTCGGCGTTGTCGCCGAGGACGACCCAATCGACGGTGCCCCGGAGTCCGCGCGCCACCGTCGGAACCGTGATGCCCAGCGAACTGCGGGAGTCCTTCAGCAGCCCGTCGATGCGATCGGCCGGGTGGCTCGGGTCGATCGGGACGAAGGCCGCGCCGGTCTTCGCCACCGCCCACAACGCGACGATCAGTTCGGGCGAACGTGGAAGGGCGAGGGCGACGAACATCTCCGGACGTGCGCCGCGCGCCGCCAGCTCCGCGGCGAGCCGGGACGCGCGCCGATCGAGTTCGCGGTAGGTCAGCGAGGTGTCGCCGAAGCGGACGGCCTCGTTGTCGGGATGGGCGCGCGCGCTGTCGGCGAGGATCTCACGCAGGGTGCGTTCGGTGACCAGCGGCTGGGATCCCACCGAAAGCAGCTGCGCGCGTTCATCGTCCCAGCAGGTACGCACGGCGGCGACCTTCGCGGTGGGGTCGGTGACCAGCTGGGTCAGGATCGACTCGAAGCGTTCCAGCAGTGTGCGGGCCTCGTCCACGTCGAACCGGTCGGTGGAGAAGCGCAGTGTCACCGTGTGGCTGTCCGGCTCGCCCAGCGTTGCACTGCCCTCGCGCATCGGCCGTGGCGGGGTGACCTGCAGGCTCAGCGGATACGGTGTCGCGTCGTGGGCGTCGACATCGACCAGACGCAGTCCCGCGCCGCTGAGATCCCCGGACAGTTCCCGCTGGTCGAGCGGATAGGACTCGAGCACCGTCACGGTGTCGAACATGTCGGCCACACCGGTTTCGCGCTGGAGTTCGGCCAGACCGATATGGCGGTGGTCGAGCATGGCGGCCTGCTCGGACTGCACACGGGCCAGCAGGTCGCCGATCGTCTCGCCAGGATCGAGGCGGACCCGCACCGGCAGGGTGTTGATGAACAGACCGACCATGCGCTCCACACCGGCCAGCTGCGGCGGGCGATGGGAGACCGTGTTGCCGAACACCACATCCGAGCGACCGGTCAGCACGGTCAGCAGCAACGCCCACGCGGTCTGGACCGCGGTATTCGCCGTGACGCCGTGGGAGCGGCCCAGCGCGAGCACCGCGGCGCTGGTCGCGGGATCCAGGCGCAGCCCCACGTCACCGTTGTGCGCGGTGACGACGCGGTCCGTGTGGCCGGTGACCCTGGTCGGGCTCTCGATGCCGTCGAGCATCCGTCGCCACGCCGCCATCGCGGCGTCGTGGTCCTGCGCCGCCACCCACTGCAGATAGTCCCGATAGGAGCGGGCCGGGCCGAGTGCGGCCGGATCGCCGCCGGTGCGGTAGGCGGTGAGCAGTTCGTGGACGATCAGCGGCATGGACCAGCCGTCGAGCACGATGTGGTGGTTGGTCACCAACAGCTGGTATTCCTCGGCGCCGGTGCGCACCAGATGGAATCGCAGCAGCGGCGGGTGCGCGGGATCGAACGGCTCGGCGGCCACGGCGGCCAGCCTGCGCAGTTCCTCTTCGCGGGCGCGGGGGTCGTCGATGCCGGTGACGTCGTAGAAGTTCCAGTCCACCTCGACATCACGCAGCACGATCTGACGTGGCCCCGAGGGGCTTTCGACGAAGGCGGCGCGCAGGCTGTCGTGGCGGTCCAGGAGTAGTTGCGCGGCACGGCGCATCCGGTCGGCGTCGACCTCGCCCGCGAAGCTGAGCGCCGCCTGCACGGTGTAGCCGTCCGCGCCGTCGGCGTCGTAGACAGCGTGGAACAGCAGCCCGGACTGCAGGGCCGTCAGCGGCCACACGTCGGTCATCGACGGGTACTCGCGCTGCCAGCCGTCGATATCCTCGGCGGTCACCTCGACGAGCGAGAAGTCCGACGGGGTGTAGCCGCCCGCGGATTCCGAACGCACGTGCTCGGCGACCGCCCGCAGGGCCTGAACCCACAGGTCCGCGAGTTCCTCGATGTCGGCGACGCCGAGGATCTGCGCGGCGAACTCCCACGTCGCCTCGAGTTCGAGGCCGTCGGGGCCTTCTTCGGCGATCGCGTTGACGTCCACCACGGCGGGCAAGGCCATCCGTGGATCGGTGGTCGAGGTCAGAGCGTCGAACTCCGAGGTGGGTGCCCACGCCCCCGACCGGTCGCGGACACCCACCCGGCCCAGATAGTTGAAACTGATCTGGGGTTCCGGCGCCCCCGCGAGTTCGGCGGCGCCGAGGGCATCGAGCCGGCGCACCATGTCGAACCCGATGCCGTTGTCCGGTACGGCGCGCAACTGTTCCTTCACCCGCTTGATGGCCAGTCCCGCCGCCGGGCCACCCGCGAACGCCTCGTCGAGATCGATGCCGCGCAGGTCGAGCCGGACCGGGAAGCGCGTGGTGAACCAGCCCACCGTACCGCTGAGATCGGCACCGGGCACGGCCTGTTCCTCGCGGCCGTGGCCTTCGAGCGAGATCAGCTCACCGGCCACGGCGGTGCCGCGTTCTCGCCGCCACTCGCTCAGTGCCAGCACCAAGGCCGTCAGCAACGGATCGTTGGCGCCGCCGTGGTAGCGGGCCGCGACAGTGGTGAGCACGGCCTCGGTGACGTCGGCGGGCACCCGTGTGCGGACCATGCCCGCTGTCGCCCCGACGTCGCGGCGCGGATCGAGGCGTCGCGAGCCGAGCAGCCGATCCCCCGGCGCCAGCACGTCTTTCCACCAATCGAGCTCGGCCTCGCGTCGGTGCGGCGCCTGCTCGACCAGACCGTGCACCCAGCGGCGCATCGAGGTGGCGGGCGCACCCACCTGCGGTTCACCGCCTTCCTCTGCCTGGCACCACGCGTGTCCGAGGTCGGCGAGCAGGTTGCGCCACGACACCGCGTCGACAGCCAGGTGGTGGATCACCAGCCACAGCAGGTCGGGGCCGCGATCGGGGTCGTCGCAGAGTCGGACCGCCTGCACCAGCACGCCGCGGGCGGGATCGAGCCGATCGGCCGCGGCCTGCAGATACGCGTCCACCTCGGCGGCGTCGCGACGCTCGAGCCGGGCATCGGTCAGAACCTTCTCGGCGGCAACGGAACCCGGCTCCAGCACATCGACGAACCGGTCCACCGACTTCGCGCCGCGCAGCACCGCGCGCAGCATGTCGTGGTGATCCAGCACCGCCTGCAGCGCCCGCACCAGATCGCCGTGCCGGACCCCGTCGGGCAGCGTCACCAGCGCGGCCTGCGCGAAGCGGTCGAAATGACCGCGCTCGAGCATGGCGTGCATGATCGGCGACAGCGGCATCGCTCCGACGCCGCCGCCGGGCAGTTCGGGCAGCCGGGGACCGCTGCCGGATTCGGTGGCGGTCGCGGCCAGCGCCGCCACGGTCTTCTGGTCGAACACGTCCTGGGTGGAGAAGTTCACGCCGACGGCCTTGGCCCGCGCCACCAGCTGGATCGACAGAATGCTGTCGCCGCCGAGGGCGAAGAAGCTGTCGTCGGCGCTGACCTGACGTGCCCCGAGCACCTCGCGGAACAGTCCCGCGATCAGATTCTCCTTCGGCGTGGCCGGAGGGCGGCCTTCCGGGGCGTTGCCGAACTCCGGTTCGGGCAACGCGGCGCGATCGACCTTCCCGAAGGCGTTGGTGGGCATGGCTTCCAGGGGCATGATCACCGCGGGGACCATGTGCGGTGGCAGGGATTCGCGCGCGTAGCGCTGCAGCTCCACCGCATCGAGCTGCCGATCGCGCACCGGCACCACATAGGACACCAGCACGGTGACGCCCGCCTTGTTGCGCGCGGGGACAGTGACCGACATGCCGATGTCCTCGTGCCCGGTCAGTGCGGCGTCGATCTCGCCCGGCTCGATCCGGTAGCCACGGATCTTGACCTGGAAATCGCTGCGCCCCATCAGTTCCAGCGCCGGCTCCGCTCCCTCGCCGACCCAGCGCGCGAGGTCGCCGGTGCGGTACATCCGCTCCCCCGGCGCACCGTAGGGGTTGGCGACGAACCTGGCCGCCGACTCGGCGAGCAAGTGGCTGTACCCGCGGGCCATCCCCGGACCCGCGAGGTACAACTCACCCGCCGTGCCTTTCGGCACGGGCTGCAGGGTCCGTCCCAGCACCATGGCCGCCACCCCGCGGATCGGACCACCGACAGTGCGGGCACCGTCGGGGCGGATGTGCGCGCCCGCCGCGGTCACCGTGGTCTCCGTCGGTCCGTATTCGTTGAACATCGTCGCCGCGCGCGACCACCGGTCCATGACGTGCGGCGGGCACACGTCGCCGCCGACCACCACGACCCGCAAAGCGGTCAGCGGGTTCGGATCCACCGTCGCCAACATCGCAGGTGTCAGGGTCAGATGGGTCACTCGCGTCGCGGCGAGCAGGTCGGTGAGCGTCTCCCCGCCGATCACCTCCGGCGGCACCACCACCAGCGTCGCCCCGTTGGCGAAGCAGGTGAGGAACTGTTCCATCGATGCGTCGAAACTCGGCGAAAGCGCGTACGAGATGCGCGCATTCGGCTCGATACCGTATGTCTCGGTGCGGTCGGCGATGAGGTTCGCCAGGCCGGTGTGGGGGACGTAGACCCCCTTCGGAACGCCCGTGGAACCCGAGGTGTAGGTCATGTAGGCGAGGTTCGCCGGGCGCAGCGGACGGACGCGCTCGGCGTCGGTGACCGGCTCGCCCGAAAGGGTGTCGCAGGCATGCGATGTCGCCGGATCGTCGATGGCCACCGCACGCACCTGCTCCGGCAGTCGCGGCAGGTATTCCTCGAGGGTGAAGGCCACACGCGCGCCGCTGTCGGTCATCATGTGCTCGATCCGCTTCGGCGGATACTCCGGGTCCACCTGCACGATGGCCGCGCCGCACTTGGCGATCGCCCACGCCGCGATGATCGACTCGACCGACCGCCGGATCAGGATCGCCACCGCGTCGTCCGGGCCGCAGCCCAGCGCGATCAGGTGCCGGGCCAGCCGGGATGAGCGCGCGTCGAGTTCGGCGTAGGTGACCGTGTGGCCCGCGGAGACGATCGCGGTGGCCGACGGGTCGTGGCGCGCGCCCTCGGTCAGGATGTCGGGCAGCAACCGGGCTTCGACGTCGGCTCCCCCGCGCACCGGAACCAGTTCGGCCCGTTCCTCGCCGGTGAGCAGCGGCAATCGGCCGACCTGGCAGTCGGCCCCGCCCGCCAGGAACTCGTGCAGGAACAGCAGGAATCGGCGATGGTGGGCGGCCAGCTCGTCGGCACTGTAGATCTCCGGGTTGCCCTGGAAATCGATGTGGGTGTTCTCCTTGCCCGCACCGGGATAGAGATTGACGAACAGATCGGCGGTGGGCCCCGAGGTCAGCACATTGAGCCGGCCGGTCGTCTCACCGAAGACCACTTCGTTCTCGATCATCATGAGGTTCACCGCCGGACCGAAGGACGCCGCCTCGTCACGGGCGATTCCCATGTCGTGGAAGATGTCCTCCTGGCGGTAGCGCTGCCTGCGCAGGGCGCTGGTCAGCTCGCTCTGGGTGGCGTCGATCAGCTCGCCGACGGTGCGCGGGGTGACCCGAAGCCGCAGCGGAACGACATTGGCGACCATGCCGCCCGAACGGCGCAGCACCGCCGAATGCCTGCCCGAGACCGGCAGACTCAGCAGCACTTCGTCGCTGCCGGTCATCCGGCCCAGGTACGCGGCGAAGGCCGCGACCACCACGGGGGTCACACTGCTGCCGCGCGCCAGCACCAGCGCATCCATCAGGCGGGCCGTCTGTTCCGGCAACTCCTGGCTGATCAGCAGCGGGTGGATCGTCGGCTTGCCCACCCGGCCGGCCAGGCTCACCACCGGTGGTGCGCCTGCCAGATGTTCGATCCAGTACCGGCGATCGTTGGCGAAGCGCTCCGATTCCCGGTAGGCCATATCCTGCGCGGTGATCTCCCGCAGGTCCTGGGCTGTCGACTTCGGCTCCTCCAGGCCCCGCAACCAGGCGTTGTAGAGCTCGGTGATCCGGCGCAGCATGGTGACCGCGGCGTAGCCGTCGAGCGCGATGTGATGGGCACGCTGGTACCAGAGATAGTGGTCGACGCCGACCTGATAGATCACGCTGGTCATCAGGCGGTCGTTGCGCAGGTCCAGCGGGGTCGAATAGTCCTGCACCATCAGCCGATGCGCCGCCGCGACCGGGTCGGCGTGCCCGCGCAGATCCACCTCGATCACCGGTGAATCGAAGTCGTAGTCGACGTACTGCAGCGGCTCCCCGTCGACCTCGATCAGCCGCAGGTGCCCGGATCCGAACTCACGGCCGACGGTGAGGCATGCCTCGATGAGCAGCTCCGGGAACAGCTCGCCGGTGATCTCGACATACTGCGCCACCGAGATCGGCGACGACCCGGTGAGGTGCTGAGCGAACCAGATGCCGCGTTGCGCGGCGGTGAGGCGGAACGGTGCGGGCCCGGCCGGTCCCGCCGTTTCGGCGCCGGCGTATTCCGCACCCGAGGTGTTGCCCGTCCCCGGATCGCCGGTCCCGGTGAGGCGATCCGCCGTTCCGAATACCGAGGAAACGGCACGCTTCCGATTACCGCCGGGATTGCGCTCGAGCTGGCTCACTGGACCTCCCGTTGATTTCGTTTTCCGAAAGCAGCGGGTTCCTCCCTGACCGTCCGCTCCCGAAAGTCCGGCTGCCGTTCGCCGGTAATACGCCCCGAAAATGAAGCGGCGACGGCGCCGAATAACAATCGAACAAAATCTTCAGCTGTATGGTTGCGGACGGCATCGTCCGCCGACCGCGGCGATACGCGGCTGGAATTACGCCGATGTTATTTTCCGACGCTCCTGGACCACCGCGGGCGCGACCCCCGTCGCTCGACTCGGCCCCGATCGGAGGCACGAGTTGTCACGGAATGTCACCGCAGGTGTTGTATCCGGTGAAAGCCGCGGTCGGAGAGACCACCGCGGCCCGGAAAGGAGCCGCCCTCCGGGCAGCGTGCGCGCAGGCGCCCGACATGGGGAGGACCGAGGTCGGGTGCGACGCGCTCGAATCGAACGTCGTTGGAGTTCATCGGTTGCACCGATCGCCTTCTGGACTGGCATGCTTTGGTACAGGTCAGCGCACCAGCCCGGCGACGCCATTGTCGCCGAACGTGTGCTGTGGATTCGCTCCGCAACCCCGACAATTGGGAGAATCCATGTGGTGCCGGTCTACGACAATCATTCGGACCGGCCGCCGCCGAGCGTTCGCGCGTTCTCGACGACTGGGTTGGAATCGCCATCGTAACTACGGTGCGAGTACACCGCAATGGGCCTTGCTCACCCCCGGAGGCGAATCCGAAACCATTTCGAGACAAAAAGGTTCCGGCACGGTGAACGTGGCGGAATTCTTCGGCCGAAGCAGGCGATCCTGTCGCTTCCGAACGGTTGAGTCGCGCGAACGCGAACGTTCCGGCGACCTCGCCGCACACGGGCGGGGTCGGCGGAACGTTGTGCAATTGTGTCCGAGGGGCCGATCAGGCGGGCGCCCGCACAGGTTCCTCGGTGCGGTCATCGGGCTTGTCCGCGATGGGCTGCCCGCCGCCGGTCACCTCGAGGTCGGGCATCGGACGCAGAAGGTCGACGATGAAGACGTACACCAGTGAGACGGCGCCCCTTCCTCACCGACGCCTGCGCGGGCATGCTCACCGCCCCCGTCACCCACCCCGAGGAATCCGGTTTCGCCTGAACCGTCGGGCGGCCGCCCCACGCCGATCACTCCGCCGCTGCGGATACCGAAGCGTCCGACGACTTCGGCGTGGGCAACCGGAGTCGTTTGAGGGCGAGCGCGTTGACGGCCACGATGAGGCTCGAACCCGACATCGACAGTGCGGCGATCTCGGGGCGCAGCATCAGGCCGAAGGCGGGTTCGAAGACGCCGGCGGCGATGGGCAGGGCGATGGTGTTGTAGCCGATGGCCCAGGCCAGGTTCTGCCGCATCTTGCGTAATGTGCCGCGGCCGATGCGCAGGGCGGTGGGCACGTCGAGCGGGTCCGAGCGCATCAGAACGACGTCGGCGGTTTCGATGGCCACGTCGGTGCCCGCGCCGATGGCGATGCCGAGGTCTGCCTGGGCGAGGGCGGGGGCGTCGTTGACGCCGTCGCCGACCATGGCGACCTGGCGGCCGCCGCGTTGGAGTTCGGCGATCCGGGCGGCCTTGTCGCCGGGCAGCACTTCGGCGATGACGGTGTCGATGCCGAGGCGTTCGGCGATGCGTTCGGCGGTGGCGTGGTTGTCGCCGGTGAGCATGACCACCTCGACGCCGAGATCGTGCAACGCGGCGACGGCCGCGGTGGAGGTTTCGCGGGGCGCGTCGGCGATGCCGATGACCGCGGCGGCCTTGCCGTCCACGGCGGCGATCACCGCGGTGCGTCCGGTGGCGGCCAGCTCGTCGCGGCGGGCGGCCAGCGCGCCGAGGTCGATGCCCTCTCGTTCGGCCAGCCGCCGGTTGCCGACGACGACCCTGCGCCTATCGACCTCCGCGATCGCACCGTGGCCGGGAACATTTTCGAACGCTTCGGCCCGAATCCGTCGACCCCTGCGTCCTCGGTGTAGCGGACGACGGCTCGGGCGAGGGGGTGTTCGGATTCGCGCTCCACGGCGGCGACCAAACGCAGCACGTCGGCTTCGCCGAGGCCGTCGGTGAGGACGTCGGTGACTTCGGGCTCGCCCTTGGTCAGAGTGCCGGTCTTGTCCATCACCACGACCTGGATTCGCGCCGAAGTCTCCAGCGCCATCGCGTTCTTGAACAACACACCGCGTTCGGCGCCGAGCCCCGTGCCGACCATGATCGCGGTAGGAGTGGCCAGGCCGAGAGCGTCGGGGCAGGTGATGACCACCACGGTGATCGCGAACAGGATCGCCGCCGAGAACGGGCGATCGGACAACAGTAGCCAGGCCGCCAGCGTGCCGCCGCCGCCGATCAACGCGACGAAGACCAGCCAGAACGCTGCCTTGTCGGCCAGACGCTGACCGGGGGCCTTCGAATTCTGCGCTTCCTGGACGAGTTTCACGATCTGCGCCAGCGCGGTGTCCGAACCGACCTTGGTCGCGCGGATTCGCAAGGTGCCGTTGGCGTTGATGGTGGCGCCGATGACCGCCGAGCCGGGGGCTTTGTGCACCGGCAGGCTCTCACCGGTGACCATCGATTCGTCGACCTCGCTGTCGCCGTCCTCGACGACACCGTCGACGGCGATCTTCGCGCCCGGGCGCACGAGCAGCAGATCACCTACCGCGACCTCGGAGGTGGGGATCTCGACGGGCTCGCCGTCGCGCAGTACCACCGCCTTCGGCGGGGCGAGGTCGAGCAGGGTGCGGATGGCGTCGTTGGCCCCGCCCCTGGCGCGCATCTCGAACCAGTGCCCCAACAGCACGAAGGCGGCCAGCACGGTCGCGGCCTCGTAGAACACCTCACCGCCGCCAGTCAGCGTGATCACCAGCGAGTACAGCCAGCCCGACCCGATCGCGACCGCGACCAGCACCATCATGTCCAGCGTGCGGGCCCGCAAGGCGCGCACGGCGCCGTCGAAGAAGATCCACGACGAGTAGAAGACGACCGGCAGACTCAGCAGCAGTGACCAGACGTCCTCGCGGAGCCCGAACGGTACCGGCACATCCAGCCCGAGCACCTCACGGCCGATCGGCGACCAGATCACGATCGGGATGGAGAACAGCAGTGCCACCACGAACCGCTTGCGCATGTCGGCCACCATGGATGCCATCGACATCCCGGCGTGTCCACCGTGGCCCATCGCTTCGTGGGGGGAACGCAGGTCGGCCGGGCGCTCCCCGGGAGAGAGGGCCGCCTTCGGGTGTCCGGCCTGGTCGGTGGATACCGCCGTCGCCGACGAGCCGGGATGTCCGTCGCCGCTGTCGTGAGCGGCCGGGTCAGGCTCGGTCAGCGGGTCGCAGATGTGGGCGGGCACCGACTGTCCGGCGCAGTGGTAGCCGCATTCGACCACCCAGTCCCGTAGCGCGGCAATCGTGGTCTGCCTCTGGTCGTAAACCACGGTGGCGGTTTGTGCCACCGCGTTGACCTCCACCTCCTCCACGCCGGGACGGTGAACGAGGCGGGCGGCGACAACGTTCTGCTGCGAGGCGAACAGCAGGCCGCGCACATCGAGCACCGCGGTGGCACGCTCCTTCGGCGGGTGTGTTCGCCGCTCGGGAGGGATACCACCCGCTATCACCGGCGATTCGCTCCCGGGCCTCCGGCGTCGCCGCGCAGCGTGGCCAGGCGATGGTGGTATTCATCGGCATCGATCTCGCCGCGAGCGAATCGCTCGGCCAGCACCTGCTCGGCGGTCGGGCGGACGATCGGCGGGCCACCGGCAGGCGTGGACGGCCGATCCAGATATCGGATGGTGAGGATCAGCGCGGCGATCAGCAGCGCCCAGAACACCGCCATGCCGACCGCCATGAGCCCGTAACCCCATCCGCTCATGCCGTGACCGTCATACCAGAACATCATCGGAGCTCCTGATCTCGGCGAAGAAGAATCGAGGAGTGGGGCTCGGTGTCACATCGGCTGCCCCATCATCGGGCAACCGCCCATCATTCCGCACATCCAGTGACACAACATGTGCATGTGGTTCATGGCGTCGAACTCCTTGTCATCGAGCGAACCGGCGGCCGTGATCGGCCCGCAGATATCGGTCGTGCGACGTAGTCGATGCTGCCACGGCGGGTACCCCCGCCGGTAGGGACGAACGGTGTTCTACGAAGGCCCTTCGGCATCCCTCGAGCGCCCTGGTCCAGGGCATCGCCTGCCTCCGCGGTGGGGCAGTTCGCGCGGTGAGGCGCTCGGCGCCGACACCGGGAAATCGCGTCACCGGATGGCGAGGGAACGGGTCGAGGCGAGTAGGTTGTGTGCTGAGAAGGAGGAGGTGCGGGTGAGCCGATCGTTCGAGCGTGTCGACGGACACTGCGAACGCGGAGAAGCGTTTTCGCTTCGGCGATACCTGCGCCTCGTCTCCGGTGACCGGGGGACGGTCACGCGGCCCACTCCGTTGCCTGCGTCCGAGTGGTCCCCGGCGGACCTGGTCGCTCGTCTGCGACGCACAGCCGTGGCCCTGCTGATGGCGGTGCTGCTCGTCGCCCCGATCCTCGACTGCGCCCTGCACCCCGCCGAGGATCATGCCCACTCCGCCGGTGTGGTGGCCGCGCCGGTCGCGAGTATTTCGCACGCGGTCCATCTGCACGGGTCGGGCGATCGCCCCGGCGCTCACTGCGATCAGCACATGATCCGCTGCGTCGAGAAATCGGCACTGCCCTCTCGGAGCACGGGCATGCTGCCGTTGCTGTGGATGGCACTGATCGGCATGGCCACCGTGGCCGTGTTCGCCTTGTTCTTTGCCGACGCCCGCGGGATCCGGGGCCCGCCGGCTGCCGGCTTACCCGTGGTCAGCGGGCAAGCCGTTCTCGTGAACCTCTGTATCTCCCGACGCTGATCGGTCAGCGCCAGGCCGAGCCATTGTGCCGTCGGCCGGTGTTCGCTGCCTGCTCACTGTCGTCACCGCCTGCGTGGCGGTTCGGATACAGAAAGCGACAATATGAACAACGTCGTGCCCGGCACGTCCGCCGAGATGGCGGGGGCTGTGCTCACCCCACCTGCTCCGGTGCGGGAATCGAGTTCGCTGGTCGGCAATACTCCTGTGCTGTGGGTCGGTGCGCCGCTGGCGCCTCCCGATCGGGGCTTCTGGGCGAAATTGGAGGGATTCAACCCCGGCGGGATGAAAGATCGGCCCGCCCTGCACATGGTCAGGTGCGCGAAACAGCGCGGCGACCTGGCGTCGGGGGCGCGCATCGTCGAATCGACCAGCGGCACCCTCGGCCTGGGATTGGCGCTGGCAGGCGCGGTGTTCCACCATCCGGTCACCGTGGTCACCGATCCGGGACTGGAACCGATCGTGGAACGCATGCTCGCCTCCTACGGCGCACGCGTCGACATGGTTGCCGAACCCCACCCCACCGGCGGCTGGCAGCAGGCCCGCCGCGAGCGGGTGGCCGAGCTCCTGGCGGCCGAGCCCAGCGCGTGGTGCCCCGACCAGTACAGCAACCCCGACAACGTCGACGGATACGAATCCCTCGGACTCGAGCTGACGCAACAGTTGGGCCGGGTCGACGTTCTGGTGTGCGCGGTCGGCACCGGCGGTCACTCGGCAGGCGTGGCGCGGGTGCTGCGCCGATTCAACCCGGCTCTGCAACTGATCGGCGTGGACACGGTCGCCTCCACGATCTTCGGCCAGCCCGCCGGTCCCCGGATCATGCGCGGGCTCGGTTCGAGCATCTTCCCGCGCAATGTCGACTATCCCGCGTTCCACGAAGTTCACTGGGTGGCCCCACCCGAAGCCGTGTGGGCATGCCGCGCACTGGCAGGCACCCATTACGCGACCGGTGGCTGGAGCGTGGGGGCCGTGGCGCTGGTCGCCGGATGGGCCGCGCGCACGTTCCCGGCCCACACCCGGATCGCGGCGGTGTTCCCCGACGGGCCGCAGCGTTATTTCGACACCGTCTACAACGACGAGTACTGCCGGGAGCACGGCCTGCTCGACACCGACCCGCCGATCGAACCGGACGTCATCGCGCATCCCACGCAGGCAGTGGTGCGCTCGTGGACCCGCTGCACCACGGTCGTCGACCCCCGCACCACCGACCGGACAGGAGAAGGCGAATCGTGACCGCACTGAGGAGCTTCCGCACTTTCGACCTCGCCGCGCGGCTGCTGATGGTCAACCAGTTCGGCATCAACCTCGGGTTCTACATGCTGATGCCGTACCTGGCCGGCTACCTCGCCGGACCGCTCGGGCTGGCGGCCTGGGCTGTCGGGCTGGTGCTCGGCGTCCGCAACTTCTCTCAGCAGGGCATGTTCCTCATCGGCGGCACACTGGCCGACCGGCTCGGCTACAAGCCGCTGATCGTCGCAGGCTGTCTGCTGCGCACCGGTGGCTTCGCGTTGCTGGTGTTCGCGACCTCCCTGCCCGGGCTGCTGATCGCCTCCGCCGCCACCGGCTTCGCCGGTGCACTGTTCAACCCTGCCGTGCGCGCTTATCTGGCCGCCGACACCGGGGAGCGCCGTGTCGAAGCGTTCGCGGTGTTCAATATCTTCTATCAGGCCGGCATCCTCGCCGGGCCGCTCGTGGGCTTGGCGTTGATGTTCCTCGACTTCCGCGTCACCGCGGCCGCCGCGGCGATCGTGTTCGCCGTCCTGACCGTCGCGCAACTCCTCGCCCTGCCCGCCCGCCGTGAGCAGCGGGCCGCTGAACAGACCTCGGTGCTACACGACTGGCGCACGGTGGCGGCGAACCGCCGATTCCTGTTGTTCTCGCTGACGATGATCGGCTCCTACGTGTTGTCCTTCCAGGTGTACCTGGCCCTGCCGTTGCAGGCCGAGTACCTCGCGGGCGAGCACGCACAGGTCCTGGTCTCGGCGCTGTTCGTGGTCTCCGGCCTGGTCGCCGTCGCCGGGCAGCTACGGATCACCGGATGGTTCCGAGCACGCTGGGGCACCGGGCGCAGTCTCGCCGTGGGCATGGCGATACTGGCCGCGGCGTTCCTGCCGTTGCTCGCCGTGCCGAGCCCCGGGACATTCGGCGTCGCCACCGCGGTCCTCGCCTTGCTGGTCGCCACCGCAGTGCTCGCGGTGGGCACCGCCGCGGTGTTCCCCTTCGAGATGGACACCGTCGTCTCACTGGCGGGTGGAAGACTCGTGGCCACGCACTACGGCTTCTACAACACGATCGTCGGCGTCGGCATCCTGGCGGGCAATCTCGCCACCGGCGCCGTCGTCGGCGCCGCACGAGCCGCCGACGCGGACTGGGCAGTGTGGGCCGGGCTGTGTCTGATCGGAACGCTGTCCGCCTTCGCACTGCATCGACTCGACCGATCGCAGCCGGAAACGACGGCGATCGGCGGCGCGGCCGATGGCCCGGACCGCCCCGGCCGAGAACCGGCGGAAGCAGCCCGGCGCTGAACCCGGTCCGAGGCCGTGGGGTCCCGCGTGCGGAAAGGTGAGAGCTAGGACCGCCCGGCCGCGACGGGCCGGGCGACCGACTCGAAGATGCGGGCGAAACCTTCGCTGCCGTGACCCGCGGCGCGCTGGGCGTCGATCAGCTTCTGCACCATCGCGATCGGATCGTTCCCCACGCCCGCCTCGTTCGTCGCGGCGAGGATCGTGGACAGGTCGGAGAAGTCCAGGCTCTGCTGGCCCGCGACGGTGTAGTCGCCGCCGTCGATCACGCGACCGAAACCCGCCAGGCCGCCGGTCATCGCGGAGATCCACGCGGCCGCACGGTCCGCGAAGTCGGTGGCGGTGACACCTGCGGTGCGGACCAGCGCCGCCCCTTGCACGTACCCGGCGAACATCACGTACATCGCCGACAACAGCGCGAGGTCGTACAGCGAGGCCAATCCGGGATCGCTGCCGAGGTAGGTGCTGGTCCCCCAGACATCCAGGATGTCCCGGTGGTGGTCGAAGGCCGTCGCGTCGCCGCTGTAGAGGATCTCCGAGCCGGGGGCGGCAATCATGGCCGGAACCGCCATGATTCCGCCGTCCACACAGGCGATTCCGTGGGCAGCGGCCCAGCGGTCGAGTTCCCTGGCCTCTTCCGGCGAGGTGGTGGTCAGGTTGACCAACGTGCGCCCGCGCAGCCGCTCGGCGACCGGATCCAGGGTCTCACGCACCGAGGCATGGTCGAGCAGACAGACGACGGTCAACTCGGCGGCCGCGATCGCGTCACCGACGGCGGGAACCTCCACGGCACCGGCGTCGACCAGTGCGTCGGCTCTGCCCGGCGTGCGGTTCCAGACCGTCACCCGGGCATCGCTGCGCAGCAGCGCGGCGGCCAGGGCGCGTCCCATCTCGCCCAGTCCGAGCACGCTCACGGTGGCAGGTGAATTCATGGTGGGTGATTTCCTCACGACTCGAATGATCAAGTGATTTCGGTGCCGATCGACGAGTTCCATGCTGCCCACATGCTGCAAATGCGACAAGTACCCACTATTTTCTTCGATACCCACCTTTCGGTAAGTGTCAAAGGAGTACGCGGTGACCGGAACACCGAGAACAGGCCCGTACATCTGCGGAATCGACGCCGCCATGGACGTGGTGTCCGGCAAGTGGAAGTCGCTGATCCTGTGGGAGCTCGACAACGGCACGCGGCGGTTCGGCGAGCTCCGGCGCGGCCTGCCCGGAGTCAGCGAGAAGATGCTCGTCCAGCACCTGCGGGAGATGGAAGAGGACGGCCTGGTGCATCGCGAGGTGTATCGCGAGGTGCCGCCGCGAGTGGAGTACTCGCTCACCGATCACGGTCGCAGCTTGAACGCTGCGCTCGGCCCGCTGGGCGAGTGGGGGCGGGAACGCATCGCCCGGATCGGCGCGGAACGGATGGACACCGACATCGCACGCTGAACCGGCGTCGGTTCGGCCGTGGCACGGCGCCGCACGGCGATACGAACCCGCGACGCGGGCCGGCGCGGTATCAAGCCATGAGCGCGCACCCGCGGCCCGGTCGCGAACCGGCGGAGCAGACTGGGCGGATGACACGTTCCGCTGGGTATCGCCCGACACCGACCGATCTGGCCGCGGCGGCGGGCAAGACCATTCCCGATCTGGTGGCGCCGGATCTGCGAGTGCTGTTCTGCGGCATCAATCCGGGATTGTGGTCGGGGGCCACCGGCCACCACTTCGCCCGGCCGGGAAATCGCTTCTGGTCCGCGCTGTTCCGGTCGGGCTTCACCCCCCGGTTGTTCCGTCCCGACGAGCAACGGGAACTGCTCGCGCTCGGATTGGGCATCACCAATGTCGCCGCGCGTACGACGGCGAAGGCGGACGAACTCACGCCGCAGGAATTGCGGGACGGCGGCCGGGCGCTCGTCGAGAGGGTCGAGCGCTATCGCCCGCGGGTGCTGGCCGTCCTCGGGCTCGGCGCCTACCGCACCGCGTTCGGCCGGCCGAAAACCGTGGTCGGACGTCAATCCGAGACGCTCGGCGACACCGAGATCTGGGTGCTCCCCAACCCGAGCGGACTCAACGCCCACTACACAGCCGAGGCCTTGGCCTCCGAGTTCCGAAAGCTCCGCGAAGCAACAGCATCCGAGTGAGCGGCTCCGGCACCGCGTCGATCCCGCCCGTGGGGGCCACGGCGGCCCGGCTGTTTCCGCACCCCCGCAACGGGTACCGCCCGATCGCAGGCACGGGACGGACAAGGGCCGTTACGACGGTTCGGGAAGGAACATGATGGCGACGACCGACGCCGACCGGCTGCATCGGGCACTGAAGGAATTCCACTTTCCGGCAGCCAAGGAAGAGCTGGTGCAGCATGCGATCGATGCGGGGTCCGATCGGGACACCATTCGCGCATTGCGAGCGATCCCGCCGGCCGAGTACGCCAACCTCGCCGAAGTGATCCAATCGGTATCTCTCGACGACGGCCGCTCCGCCGCCGAACGCGCAGCCCAGCATCGCCAGAAGAGGCATCCGACGGTGACCGAGCGGGAACGGCCGGTGCCGGTGAACCCGATCGTGCAGGAACTCGGTGTGAACCGGGGCAGCTGACCGCAGGGTTGCGTCCCGGCCGGGGCTATGACCTGGTGCCCGAAGACTTGGCGCTCGAAGACTTGGCGCTCGAAGACTTGGCGCTCGAACCATTCTGAGCGACGAACAGTTTCGCCAGCTCACGCTGGTCGAGCTTGCCGCGCGGGGTGCGCGGCAGACTCTCGAGACGCAGTATCCGCACCGGCATACTCGGGCTCGGCAACACCTCGCGCAGGCGGCGTCTGATCTCCGCGATGGTCGGTGCGCCGTGACCTGCCACCACTGCCGCCACCGGGATCTGTCCCATGCGCGGGTCGGGAATGCCGATGCACGCGGCCTCGCTGATGCCGGGTAGACCGGTCAGGGCGGATTCCACGGCAGCCGGTTCGACGTTCAAACCGCCCCGGATGAGCATCTCACCGGCCCGGCCCAGCAGAGTGAGCCGCCGTCCGTCGAGCCGCCCGCGGTCGCCGACGCTCATCCAGCCGTCCACCGGACCGCCGGTGATGCCGTGTTCGGTGAGGTAACCATCGAAGAGCATGTCGCTGCGCACGTGGACCAGTCCGCCGCGGATCTCGGCGTCGACGCCGTCGAACAGCTCCCCCGCGCTGGGTTCGTCACCGTCGCCGAGACCTCGGTCGTAGGAGACGAAGCTGAGTTCGGAGGCGCCGTAGAAGTGCACCAGCGCTGCGGCGGGCAACACCCGCCGCAGCGCTTCGCGGCCGGGTCGCGGCCACCGTGCCGCCGAGGAGAGCACCTCACGCACACCGGGCAGCGGGCCGAGACCGGACCGCGCTACGTCCCAGGCGATGGCGGGCACGGAGTACAGGTGGGTGGTGTGCTCGTCCAGCGCCCGGTCGACCGGGCGCAGATCCACCGTCGCGCCGCGGGTCAGCGTGTGCAGCGCGCCGTACAGGAAGTGGGTGTGGTCCAGGACGCCGGGCACCGCGACCCGATCACCCGCGTCGATGTCGAAGGTACGGTCGGAGCGGTCCAGGGTCGCGGCCCACGACCGCTGGTCGCGGACGAAGAGCTTCGGCTCGCCGGTGGTGCCCGAGGTGATGCCGACCAGGAGTTCATCGGTGGGCGCGGCCGGGCGGTGCGCTCCTTCGGATTCGAGTTGCGCGGCGGTCAGCACGGACGCGCACCCCCATCGCCGGAGCCTGCGGTGCTGACGGGATGCGGCGACCACGGCGCCCGGCCGGGACAGGTCGAGTACCCGGTGCAGGTGGGCGGCGGTCAGGTGGCGGTGCAGCAGGACCACGCTGACGCCCGCCCGCATGGCCGCGGTGACCACGATCAGCGACTCGATGTCCGACGTGGGCAGCACCGCCACCCGGCTCATCCCGTGCAATCCCGACGCGGTGCGCAGCACCCGCGACCAGAATTCTTCGTAGCCGATGTGGTCGTGATCGGTGATCACCGCCCGCGCGTCCGGATCGCGTGCCGCGCGGCGCGCGATGCGGTCGGTCAGCAGATCAGTCATCGTCGGCTCCGCGTGCCGCCAGTGCCTCGCCCATCGCATCCGCCGTGCGCAGCGCGCGCACCAGCGCGGGAGTCACCAGGGCGGTCATCGACCACTCCAGGCCGCGCGCACGCCGGGCCTCGGCCACCTCCCGCACGATGCCGGTCAGCAGCGGCACGCAGCGGATCGCCAGCGCGAGTAGCAGGCCGATCCGGTCGGGGTCGACGCCGAAGCGGCGCAACGGTCCCAGCGCGCGGGTCACCGCGTCCAGCATGTCGCCGACCCGCGTGGTCAAGGTGACCAGGGCGGCCAGCGCCACCGACAGCAACAGCACCCCGCACACCACCACGGCTCGCTCCGGCGAGGTCAGCACCACCTGGAAAATCGCGATCACGGCCAGCATCCACACGACCGGACGCAACTGGGCCAGCGCCACCCGCCAACCGATCCCGGCGACCGCGAACATCGCGGCGACCACCGACGCGGCGATCGCGACGGCGAGGGGTTCGCGCACGCCGGCGGTCACCGCGGCGATCGAGGCGAACAGCAACCACAGCTTCACCCCGGCGGGCAACCGGTGCACCAGGGAATTCCCCGGCTGGTAGAGACCGATCATCCGACCAGCTCGCGGTAGGCGGGCACGGCATCGGCCGGGGCGCCGTCGAAGGCCACCGCGCCGTCGTCGATCACCACCACCCGGTCGAAGGTGTCGAGCAGGGTGAGTTGATGGGTCACCACGATGACCTGCTGATCCACCGCGTCCAGCGCCGCCGCGACGGTGCGGGCGTTGCGCAGGTCGAGCAGGGTGGTCGGCTCGTCGGCGACGATCACCGACGGCCTGCGGATGAGTACCGCGCCGATGGCGAGCAACTGTTTCTGCCCGCCGGAGAGCAGGTGCGCGGGATGGTCGGCGTGGTGTTCGAGACCGAACCGTTCCAGCATCTCGCGGACCCGCGCGGCGATCTGTGCCTTGTCCAGCCCGCTTCGGCGCAGGGAGAAGGCCAGGTCTTCGGCGACGGTGGGCATGACGATCTGGGTGTCGGGGTCGGTGAAGACGAAGCCGACCTTGCGGCGCACCTGCGCGCCCTTGCGCGCGGCGTCGATCCCGTCGACGGTGACGGTGCCGGAGGTGGGTTTGAGCAGGCCGTTGATCATTCTGGCGAGCGTCGATTTCCCGGACCCGTTGGCGCCGATGATGCCGACGCGTCGTTCGGTCAGGCGCAGGTCGATCGCGCGCAGCACATGCCGCTCGCCGTAGCGGTGCCCGACCGCGTCGAAGATGATCTCGCTCACGCCACCTTCTCCACCAGCATCGCGATCCCCTGTCCCCCGCCGATGGCGCAGGCCGCGAGTCCCAGCTCCGGGCCGTCCGGGGCCAGCATCCGGCTCGCCAGGCGCACGAGCAGAATCGCGCCGGACGCGCCCCAGGGATGGCCCATGGCGATCGCGCCGCCTTGCGGACAGATCCGCGCTTCGTCGATGCCGAGTTCGTCGGCGACCGCGAGCACCACGGCGGCGAACGCCTCGGTGATCTCCACGACGCCGATGTCCGAGATCGCGAATCCGGTGCGGCGCAGCAGCTTCGCGATCGCCGGAGCCGGGGCGAGTCCGGGCAGCGCCGGGTCGGCCCCCGCGACCGCGCAGCCGAGCACCCGCAGCGCGGGCAGACCGGAGGCCTGTTCCTCGGTGGTGACCGCCAGCGCCGCCGCGCCGTCGGAGATGCCGCACGAATTGCCCGCCGTCGCGGTGCCGTCGGTGGTGAAGCTCGGGCGCAGCCGGGCCAGCCGTTCGATCGTCATCCCGGCACGGATGCGCTGATCGCGTTCGATCCCGCCGATCGGGACGATCTCGGCGGAGAAGTCGCTCGCCGCGGCCAGCGCGTGGGAGCGGGCCGCGTAGGCATCCTGACGTTCGCGGCCGATCCCGAGTTTGCGGGCGAGGTCGTCGGCGGCCACTCCCATGTCGGGGTCGGGGAATTCCGGCGGCGCGAACGGCGCGCGGGTGTAGCGGACCGGCTCGGCGTCGCCGACCGGCGGCCAGAAACGCCACGGCGCGGTGCTCGCCGACTCCACGCCGCCTGCCAGCAGCAGATCGCCGTCGTCCGCGCGCACCCTGGTCACCGCCTGCATCACCGCGTCCAGGCCGGAACCGCACTGCCGGTCGACGGTCACGCCGGGCACCTCGATGCCGAGCCCGGCGCGCAGGGCCGCCACCCGGGCCGGGTCGCCGCCGGGGCCGAGGCAGTTGCCGAGCACGACGTCGTCGACTTCCGCGTCGATGCCGGATGCGCGGACCGCCTCGTGCACCGATCGCAGCACCGGCGCGGCCAGGTCCGTCACGCTCAGATCGGCGAAGCCGTGTCCGGCATTGCCGATGGGAGTGCGGCGCGCGGCGATCAGGACAGGGGTGCGGCTCATAGGACCATATTCTTCAGATCACCGCGCGCCACCTTGCCGGAGGCTGTCCTCGGCAGCGCGGGCAGGGTGATCCAGCGACGCGGCACGGCTTCTCTGCTCAGCAGGGTGCGCGCCCGCGAGCGCACCGTGGGCAGCGTCGCCGATGCGTCGAGTTCCAGGATCGCGGTGACGATTTCGCCGAAGACCTCGTGCGGAGCGCCGATCACCGCGACCGCCGTCACCCCGTCCACCCCGCGCAGAATCCGCTCCACGTCCTCGGCCACCACTGTGGTGCCACCGACATTGACCACGCCGTCGCCGCGTCCGCGCACGACCAGCTCGCCGTCGGCGCGCAGTTCGGCCAGGTCCCCCACCGGGAACCAGTCGGGCGCACCGAGCACCGTGTAGGGCGAACGAACATACAGCAGCCCGTCCCTGACCTCCACCTGTACGCCGTCGATCACCCGTAGCGGCTCGGGCACGCGACGCGCTGCCACCAGCGAGACCTCCGCCGACCCGTAGTACTCGACGATCTCCAGCCCCTGCGCCGCGGCGACGGCTCCGGCGTCCAAGGCGATCCCCGCGACGATCGCCGTGCGCAGGCACGGGGCGCTCGCGACGACCTCTCGCAGGACGGCGGGCACCGCGTGCACGACCGTCGCGGTGCGGACGTCGTCGGTGACGCAGGCCCCGCTCCACAGCGCGTGCAAGGCGCCGAAAAGGTGCATCGTCGCGTGCGGCGGGCCGGTCAGCAGCACCCGGTCGGTGGCGCGCACGCCGGTGATCGCGGTGAACGTGGGAAAGCTGTCGTACCAGGACCGCGCGGTGCGGGCCAGCGGGCGCGGCGCACCCGTGGAGCCGGAGGTCGCCACCAGCAGCAGCGCCCCGGCGGGGATGCTCTGCCGGGCGGGGCGCACCTCGGGGTTCTCCACGTGCACGGCGATGCCGCGCCGGGCGGCCGCGCAGACGCAGATCAGCGCCTGTGGCGTCGACAGCGGGGACGCGTCGTAGACCGGCACACCGGAGTGGGCGCGGTTGTACTCCTCGATCGCCCGATCGAGTTCCCGGTACGTGAGCGTCCGGCCGTCGAGATCGAGGGCGGCCCGGTCGTCGACCCGGCCCGACAGTGGGTCAAGCACCGGCCACACCGGGATACGCCCGGTGCACGCCTTTGGCCACCACCGTCGCCACCACGACCTTCGCCAGATCGCCGGGGATGAACGCGCCGTTGGTGGTGATCGCCTCGACCGCACCCAGATCCGTGCGCAGCAGCAGACCGACCGTGCCGAACAGGTAGATCACCACGAGCCCGCCGAAGGCGTTGATCAGCAGGGCGAGCGGCGCGGGGTATTTCGGCAGGATCCGCTCGGTGAGCAGGCCGATCACCAGCGCGGCCGGAATCCAGCCGATCAGATACCCCGCGCTGGGCCCGGCCAGCGCGGTCAGCCCGGTGCGCCCGCCCGACAACAACGGCAGGCCGATGATGGTCAGAGCGATGAAGACCAGCACCGCCGCGGTTCCCTTACGAGCGCCGAGCACCGCCCCGGCCAGCAGGACGCCGAGAGTTTGCAGCGTGATGGGGACACCACTGAACCCCACCGTGATCGCACCCGGCAGACCGAGCGCGGCGATCAGTGCCGCGAAGACGGCGACCTGCGCCATGTCCCGGCCGGTGAACCCGACCCGCCGCGAGTTCTCGACGCCGTCCATCGATGACCTTCCGCACTACGAACTTGAACGGCGTTCAAGGTAGCAGACCTGCGTGGACACCGCGGAGCTGGCGAGTTCGGGCACGATCGGGCCTCCGGATGCACCCACAGGCTCTGCCTCCGACGAGGCAAAAAATCTGTCGTGGCGAGTGTAGACATTCTCGATTCGTCGTACTACAGTCGCTCACGTCCGAATGAGAAGTCCAGTGGCCGGGCAGGCGAGCTGCCCGGAGCAACGAAATCCCCTCCCCTCCGGCGGAGGCAAGAATCCGGTGCAGTAGGCCGGACCGCCGGAGGGGGTAGCGGGAGCAAGTCGTCCGCGAAAGTCCGGCAGTGCAGGAGGTGGTGGTCACTGAGTAGTCGCCTACCAGTTTCGTGTTCCAGCCAGTGCTTCGAACGGCACTGGACGCCGGCCCCCTCGGCCGGTGTGCAAGATTGATTTCCCATCCGTATATCCCAGGCCCCGGCGCTCAGCGCGCCGGGGCCTGCGGGCGTTGATTCCGAGAGGTGCAGTGCAGCAACCGAACACCCATCCCAGCGACGGCATGACCCACTTCGGTGGCGATGCCTCCGACCGACTGGACGACGATCACTACCCCGCCTACAGCATGGGTCGCGCCGCGGAGATACTCGGAGTCACCCCATCGTTCCTGCGTGGCCTCGACGCCGGCGAGCTGCTCACGCCGCAACGCTCGCCGGGCGGGCACCGTCGCTACTCCCGCCATCAACTGCGCATCGCGGCCCGCGTCCGCGAACTGGTCGACAACGGCAACACCCTCGAGGCGGCCTGCCGCATCGTCACCCTCGAGGACCAGCTCGCCGACGCGCGACGGGTGAACACAGAACTTCGAAAATCACTCGACGACCAGGCTCGGGAAGGCTGACCCGGCGCCGTTCGCGACGCCTCAGGCGGACTGTCGTTCGGCGACCATCGTCAGCGCGATGTCGACGATCATGTCCTCCTGGCCGCCGACGAGACGTCGCCGACCGGCTTCCATGAGCAGCGTCCGCACGTCGATGCCGTAGCGCTCGCTGGCGGCCTCGGCGTGGCGCAGGAAGCTGGAATAGACGCCGGCGTAGCCGAGGGTGAGGGTCTCGCGGTCGACGCGCACCGGCCGGTCCTGCAACGGGCGGACCAGATCGTCGGCGGCGTCCTGCAGGGCGAAGACGTCGCAGCCGTGCTTCCACTCCAGCACGTCGGCGACGGCGACGAACGCCTCGATCGGGGTGTTGCCCGCGCCCGCGCCGTGACCGGCCAGCGAGGCGTCGACCCGGTAGACGCCGTTCTCGACGGCCACCACCGAATTCGCCACCGACAGCGACAGGTTCTCGTGCGCGTGGATGCCGATCTCGGTGCCCTCGTCGAGGATGTCCCGGTAGGCGCGGACCCGATCACGCACGCCGTTCATGGTGAGCCGTCCGCCGGAATCGGTGACGTAGACGCAGTGCGCGCCGTAGCTTTCCATCAGCTTGGCCTGGGCGGCGAGTTCGGCGGGCGGAGCCATGTGGCTCATCATCAGGAAGCCGGAGACGTCCATGCCGATCTCGCGGGCAGTGGCGATGTGCTGGGCGGAGACGTCGGCTTCGGTGCAGTGCGTCGCGATCCGCACCGACCGCACACCCAGGTCGTAGGCGCGCCGGAGGTCTTCGACGGTTCCGACGCCCGGCAGCAGCAGGGTGGTCAGCCGGGCCCGGCTCAGATTGGCGGCGGCGGCTTCGATCCAGGCCCAGTCGCTGTGCGAGCCGGGGCCGTAGTTGACCGAGCCGCCCGCCAGGCCGTCACCGTGGGCGACCTCGATGGCATCGACACCGGCGGCGTCCAGCGCCGCGACGATCTTGCCGACGTTCTCGGGCGTGATGCGGTGGCGGATCGCGTGCATGCCGTCGCGCAGGGTGACGTCCTGGACGAACACCGTCGGGGTCGTGCTCATCGGTGGGTCTCCTTCTGCTGGGTGTTCTGTGCGATCCGTTCGGCGACCTGCAGGCCGGCCGAGGTCATGATGTCGAGATTGCCCGCGTAGGCGGGCAGGTAGTGTGCGGCGCCCTCGACTTCCAGGAACACCGACACCCGGTGGGTCGGCACCGTGGCGGAGCCGTCGGCCAGCAGCGTGTGCACGGGCTGGTCGGACGGGATCGGATCGATCTGCACTTCCTGCTTGAGCCGGTAGCCGGGCACATACGCGGCCACCTCGCCGACCATCTTCGTCACCGAAGCGCGGATACGGTCGTGGGCGTCGGCGTCGGGCGCGTCCACCAGGCAGAACACCGTGTCACGCATGATCAGCGGCGGTTCGGCCGGGTTGAGGATGATCACCGCCTTGCCGCGCTCGGCCCCGCCGACCGCCTCGATGGCATGCGAGGTCGTCTCGGTGAACTCGTCGATATTGGCGCGGGTGCCCGGCCCGGCGGACTTGGAAGCGATCGAGGCCACGATCTCGGCATAGGCGACGGGCGCGACGCGCGAGACGGCGGCCACGATCGGGATGGTGGCCTGACCGCCGCAGGTCACCATGTTCACGTTCACCGCGTCGAGGTGGTCCTCCAGGTTGACCGCGGGCACGACGAACGGGCCGATCGCGGCGGGTGTCAGATCGACCAGTCGCTTGCCCAACGGCGCCAGCAGGTCGTGATTGACCTTGTGGGCCTTGGCCGAGGTCGCGTCGAACACGATCTCGATCTCGTCGAAGCCCGGCATGGCGATCAGTCCGTGCACGCCTTCGTGGGTCACGGGCACGCCCAGCCGCGCGGCCCGGGCCAGGCCGTCGGACTCGGGGTCGATACCGACCATGGCGCCCATCTCCAGGAAGCGCGAATGACGGATGACCTTGATCATCAGGTCGGTGCCGATATTGCCTGAACCGATGATCGCGACCTTCGTGCGATCGGCCTGCTCACTCACTGGGAACCTCCGAGGTGGTGGAGAAGGACGCCGACACCGCGCCGACGCCGTCGATGGTGGCGACGACCGTCGCCCCCGGGTGCAGCGGACGCATCGGGCCCAGCGCCCCGGACAGGATCACCTGCCCCTTGCGCAGGGGTTCGCCGAACTCCCGTGCCTTCTGCGCCAGCCAGGCCAGCGCGTTCAACGGATCGCCCAGGCAGGCCGCCCCGTTGCCGGTGGAGACGACCTCTCCGTCGATGCTCATGCTCATGGTGACCTCGACCGGTTCGAACTCGTCGAGTGTCACGCGCGCGGCGCCCAGGACGTACACGCCACTGGACGCGTTGTCGGCCACGGTGTCGGCGAAGGAGATGTCCCAGTCGGTGATCCGGCTGTCGACGATCTCGAGCGCCGCGGTGGCCCAGCCGACCGCGGCCCGGCACTGCGCGAGGTCCAGCGGGCCCTCGGCGAGATCCTCGGCGAGGAAGAACGCGACCTCGGCCTCGGCCTTCGGCTGCAGGAGCCGCGCGATGTCGATCTCGTCGCCGTCGCTGTAGGCCATGTCGGAGAACAGCACGCCGAAGTCCGGCTGGTCCACGCCCAACTGCTGCTGCACGGCTTGCGAGGTCGCGCCGATCTTGCGGCCGACGACCGTCACGCCCTGGGCGCGCCGCGCCGCGTTGAAGCGTTCCTGGATGCGGTAGGCGGTGCCGACGTCGTCGGGGCCGATCAGTTCCCGCAGGGGCGCACACGGCCGTCCCGTGGTGGCCGCCGTGATCAATCGGTCCGCGGCGGCGGCGACGACGGAATCGTCGACGCGCGCGGCGCCGACCGTATCGGCACTGGTTGACATCCGGGCCTTCCTCTCGAACTCGCATCGGATGTCTTTCAGTGCACTACGCCACAGCTCGGACGACCAGTAGTGTGGTCCACTGAATGGACCACAATCGAGGAATCGCCGACATGAACGCATCGGAGCTGGACGACCGTTCCGTTCTGGGCCGGGTCGTGCGCATTCTCGAAGCCTTCGCCCCCGACGACAAGGCGGTCGGGCTGTCGGAACTCGCCCGCCGTACCGGCCTGCCCAAGGCCACCGTGCACCGGGTCTGCCGCGACCTGGTGACGGCACGCTGGCTCGCCACCTCACCGCAGGGCTACCGGCTCGGCCGCGGCCTGTTCGAGCTGGGCATGCGCGCCGCCGCCGAGCGGACCCTGCTCGAGGTGGCGGTTCCCTTCATGCAGGACCTGTACACCCGAACCCAGGAGACCGTGCATCTGGGCGTGCTGGACGGGGACGAGGTCGTCTACATCAGCAAGATCGGCGGACACCGCCAGGCGCGCGCGCCGTCCCGGGTCGGCGGCCGCATGCCGTTGTACTGCACCGCCATCGGCAAAGCGCTGCTGGCCCACGCCGACCCCAGGACGATCGACCGCGTCCTCGCCGGACCGCTGCCTCGGTACACCCCGCGCACCGTCACCGGGCCGGGACTGCTGCGGGCCCAGCTCCACAGAATCCTCGAGCAGGGCGTCTCCTACGAATACGAGGAATCCACGACGGGCATCGTCTGCGTCGCGGCGGCGATTCTCGATGCCGAGGACCACCCGCTCGCGGCGATCTCGCTCACCGGGCCCACCACCCGGTTCCGGCCCGAAGCCCATGCCGTGTCGGTGCGGGCGGCAGCGGCCGCGATGGCCTCGATTCTGGCGCGGCGCGGCGGGCCGACTCCCTGACCGGACACTCCCGGCGGCGCGATGCGCGGCCAGGTCGGCGACGCGCACCTCGAGCGACCGCGCCGCGTCGCCGACTCGCCGACAGACCGGACCGGACCGAACCAGGTGTGAGATCCCCCGGTCCGGGTAGCGCGAATCGAGAGAATCGACGGATGTGGAGCGACACCGATGCGCCCCGCCGTCCTCACCGGCACCGCGACGTGGGGCACACGACGCGGTAGAAGGGCGATGATCGAATGAGCACTCTCGCCGAGATGATGGACAGCCACCCCGCCACCACCGAGCAGTCGGCACCAGCCGAACTGGTCGCCTGCCTCGAGGCGTGCCGCGTCTGCGCGCAGACGTGCACCCTCTGCGCCGACGCCTGCCTGAGCGAGAAGACGGTCGCCGATCTGATCGCCTGCATCCGCGCCGACCTGAACTGCGCCGACATCTGCGCCGCCACCGCCGCGGTGCTGTCCCGGCGCGGCGGGGGCGTGGAGACCACCCGGGCCCTGCTCGAGGCCTGCGCCGTGGCCTGCGACAGGTGCGGTCGCGAATGCGATCGGCACGCCGGTCACCACGAGCACTGCCGGATCTGCGCCGAAGCGTGTCACCGCTGCGTGCGGGCATGCCGCGACCTGCTGACCGCACTGGCCTGACACGCCACTGCACAGGTCGGCCTCAGGAGATCTTCCTGAGGTCGGGCACGTCGCCGTACGCGGCGTCGGCGGCGCCCCGCACGATGGGCGCGAGCAGGCGCGGCAGGATGAACTGGTCGCGCGGCAGGCGGCCCGCTTCCGGGAGCCAGTTGTGCACCAGGCCGACGGCCAGGCCGCTGTCGGGATCGGTCCAGCCACCCGAGCCGGCCAGCCCGATGTGCCCGAAGCCGCGCGGTGCGCCGGGGGCGGGAATGGCGTGGTAGCCGAGTCGCCAGCCCATCGGCAACAGCAGGTTCCGGTCCGGCAGCCAGGTCCGCACGCGCGAGATCTGCCGCACCCGCGATCGCGACAGCAACGCGTTGTCGGTGCCGATGACGTCGTACACCGCGGCGACGGCGCGGGCGGTGAACACACCGTTGGCGGCGGGACTCTCACCGAGCAGGATGGCCGGTTCGGCTCCGGAGGTGAGTCCCTCGATGCCGTGGGTGTAGATGGCGCGGACGAACCCGGCGCCCGGGGCCGGGAGGCGTCTGGCGATCCGCAGGACGTTCGCCGTGTGGGGGATGCCGAACGGGACCGGCGATCCCTGCGAGGCGGCGAGGGTGATGTTCGCCGACGGCGGAGGGGAACCGAGGTGCAGACCGTCGAGTCCCAGCGGTTCGGCGAGTTCGGTGCGATACAGCTCGCCCATCCCCTTGCCGGTCACCGCGCGGGCGATTCCGGCCGCGAGCCAACCGAAGGAGATGGCGTGGTAGGCCGGTATCCCGCGCCACCGGTCGGGCGCGGCCGCGGCGATCCGCTCCTCCATCAGCTGATGGTCGACCAGTTCGTCGAGGTTGCGCGCCAACGGGGTGACGTGCGACAGGCCCGCGCGGTGGGTGAGCACGTCGGCGACAGTGATGTCCTTCTTGCCGTTGGCGCCGAATTCGGGCCAGTATTCCGCGACGGGCGCGTGGTAGTCGATCAGCCCTTGCTCGGCGAGCCGGTGCAGCACGGTGGCCGTGATGCCTTTGGACGTCGAATACGACAGGGCGGCGGTGTCACGTTGCCAGGCGACGCCCCGGCGTGGATCGGCGGTGCCGGTCCAGACATCGACGACGGGACGGCCCTGGTGATAGACGGACAGCGCCCCGCCGCCACGTCCGGTGGCGAACAGCCGCCCGAAAGCGGTGATCGCGTCGTCATAGCCCGGCTCCCAGACACCGTGCACGACGAGCTGTGACGGCTGGGGCCGTCCGGGTCGAGCGGAAAGCGATTCTGACACTTCTCGGTTACCTCGCGTATCGCCTTTGTGGTTCACAGTTCCCGCACAGCGATATCGCTGTTGGATTGCGCACCCTCCGGTGTGGCTGTGGTTCACGGGATCGCATTAGCGCGTCTGCCGAAAGTGTCGTCCGCTTCGGGCGTCGCCGCGAGGGTCGATTCGCCGGGGGCATACCTGTTTCTGCTCCACGGTCGGCGCCGGTTGGGCATTCGACTGTGATCCGGACCTGGGGATCGCACCGAAAACAGGTATGTCGGCGGTCATCCGACCCTTATGGAAAAGCCCCGGAAAGGCGATGTTGGTAGGGAACCTGTGAGCACCGATATCGCGAGGTTTCATGTACCGACACGAGCCGCACCACACCGACGGCATCGGCGATCCCCGAGGGGGAACCGCGAAGAACACACTGATCATCCAGCGATGCGCGGCCTGCGCCGCACTGTTCGCGCCGCATACCCCTGCCTGCTCGGCGTGCGGATCGTCGGATCTCGAGGCGGTCGCGTCGTCCGGCGTGGGTTCGATCTTGTCCTGGCGGACAGTCGAGCGCTGGGGGAAAGCGGGAGACCACGAACCGGTGCCGTTGACGATCGCGATCGTCGAACTCGACGAGGGACCGTGGGTCTACACCGCCATCGAGGGCGACTCCCCGTCGACCCTGGATCGGCCGACGCGTGTGCGATTTCAGCCGCGTCCCTGGACGGACGGATTTCCGGTTTTCGGCATCATCGCCAATCCCTGAAACACCGGACCAGGTGGCGTCCATGATCACCTGGGGTCGCTGACACCTGGGATACCCTGTGCATTGTCCAACAGTGAACGCGTGTTCCTGGTTGCCGGGGACACGCCGGCGGATGGTGTGCGCTGATGAGCGAGGACGATGCGTTTCGCACAGTGCGTGAGGTGCCTGTGCCGATTGCCGAGGAACTGAGCGCGGCCGGCTTCGAGGACGCCGAAGAGGTGGGTCGGGGTGGTTTCGGTGTGGTGTACCGCTGCACCCAGTCCGCGCTGGACCGGACGGTGGCGGTGAAGGTTCTGACCACCGAGCTCGACGAGGAGAATCGGGCGCGTTTCTTCCGGGAGCAGCGGGCGATGGGGCGGCTGACCGGGCACCCGAACATCGTCACGGTATTGCAGGTGGGTGCCACCGCGAGCGGGCGACCTTTTCTCGTCATGCCGTATCACTCGTGGGGGTCGCTGGATGCTCGTATCCGGGAAGAAGGCCCGCTGCCGGTGGAGCTGGTGTTGCGGATCGGAGTGAAGATCGCGGGGGCATTGGCGAGCGCGCATCGGCTGGATGTCGTGCATCGGGACGTGAAGCCCGGAAACATCCTGCTCAGCGATTACGGCGAGCCCGCGTTGACCGATTTCGGTATCGCGCGTATCGCCGGCGGTTTCCGGACCGCGACGGGAACCCTGACCGGCTCTCCGGCATTCACCGCTCCGGAAGTGCTCGAGGGACAGCCCCCCACCCCGGCCTCGGATGTCTACAGCCTGGGTGCCACCATGTTCAGCGCGTTGACCGGGCATGCGGCGTTCGAGCGGCGCAGCGGGGAGAATGTGGTGACCCAGTTCTCGCGGATCACCACCCAACCCGTGCCGGAACTTCGGGACAGCGGTATATCCGCCGACGTGTCGGAGGTCGTGGCGACGGCGATGCACCGCGATCCCCGTCAACGGCCCTCCGCGAGTGCTCTCGGGGAGGCGATCCAGCAGACGCAGCGCCGGCACGGATTCCCGGTCGACGAGATGGCGTTGTCGGTCGAACCGGCACCGGAACACCGCAACGGGCGACCGCCCGCGCAGGGATGGCGCCCGACAGCGAACGTAGGACGCCTGGACACCGGCACTCTGCCCCTGGAGTTGACCAGTTTCGTCAACCGCCGCACCGAGGTGGCGGAGGTGAAGAACCTGCTGGCCTCCTCGCGGCTGGTGACATTGACCGGGATCGGAGGGGTCGGCAAGACGCGGCTGGCGCTGCGGGCCGCGTCGAATGCGCGACGCGACTTCGCCGACGGGGTGTGGTTGATCGAGCTGGCCGACGTCGCGGACCCCGCGCTGCTGGTCGAGGTGGCGGCGGACGCCCTCGGCCTGCGCGACGAACCGGCACGGCCACTGCACGAGGTCGTGCTCGAGTTCCTGTCCGGACGGAAGTCGCTGGTCGTCGTGGACAACTGCGAGCAGGTGGTGGAGGCCGCGGCAGAACTGGTCGAAGCGTGGTTGCGGGCATGTCCGGACCTCCGGATCCTCGTCACCACCCGCGAACCCTTGAACATCCCGGGCGAGGCTGTGCTGCGGGTGTCGCCGCTGACGGTCCCGGATGTGAGCAGGCAGCCGTCGTTGCGCGGATTGCCCAGATACGACGCGGTCACGTTGTTCGCCGACCGTGCCGCCGCCGCGGCACCGGGCTTCGAACTCGACGAGGACAACATGGACACCGTTGCCCGCATCTGCGCTCGCCTGGACGGACTGCCGCTGGCGATCGAGCTCGCGGCCGCGCGGATGCGGATGATGTCGCCCGAGCAGATCCTGGACCGGCTCACCGATCGGTACGCGCTGCTGACCCGAGCCAGTCGCACCGCGCCGACGCGGCAGCAGACACTGCGGTGGTGCATCGACTGGAGCTACGAGCTGTGCACCCCGGCCGAGCAGCGGATGTGGGCCCGGTTGTCGGTGTTCGCCGGCGGTTTCGAACTCGACGCCGCCGAACAAGTGTGTGGAGTCGATGCGGCGACCGACAGCGTGCTCGATGTGCTGTCCTCGTTGGTGGACAAGTCGATCCTGCTCCCGGACGACACCGATGCCGTGGTGCGGTTCCGGATGCTCGAGACACTGCGGGACTACGGCTGGCAGAAGCTCCAGGAGTCCGGTGAGGAGCAGGTGGTGCGCCTGCGGCACCGCGACTGGTACCAACGTCTGGCGCTCGACGCGGAAGCCGAGTGGATCAGCGACCAGCAGCTCGACTGGTTCGCCAGACTCGACCGCGAACTGCCGAATCTGCGCACCGCGCTCGAATACAGCCTGGCCGAGGACACCGAAGAGGCGGCCGAAGCCGGATTGCACATCGCCAGCGCGCTCGTGTTCTTCTGGACCTTCCGGGGAGTCACCAGCGAAGGTCGACGCTGGCTCGACCGCGTACTCGCCCATCCGCGCGCCCGCTCGATACCCGACCGGGTCAAGGCCCTGCATGCCGAGACTCTGATGGCCTTGTATCTGGGTGACGACCCCGAGTCGGTCGCCGTACTGGTCGCGGAAGCGCACACACTTGCCGAACGGGACGCCACCCCGATGACCGAAGCCCTGGTCGCCTACGCCGACGGCATGCTGGCGTTCTACCGCGGTGACTGCGCCGAGGCCAACTCCTTTTTCACCCATGCCCTCGAGCTCTTCGCCGCCGATCGAGAGGAGTCCTGGCACGCTGCCACGTTGATGATGCTTGGTTGGACGAACGCCCTGCACGGCGACCCGCGACGCGCGATCGGGTATCACGAGCAAGTGCTGTCCATCACCGAAGCACGCGGCGACTGGCTCTTCCGGTCATCCGCGCTGTGGGGCATCGCCATCGCGGCATGGCGCCAAGGCGAACGGCACCGGGCACAACAGCTGCTCATGGAAGCGCTGCGCGTCAACCAACGGGTGAACAGTCCATTGATCGTCGCGTCCGCTCTCGAAGCGATGGCCTGGATCGCGGAGACCGACGGTGACGCCGAGCGGGCCGCTGTTCTGATGGGAGCCGCGCAGGCGCTGTGGCCGTACGGAGGCAGCGTCACCCACGGTATGCCAGGACTGGAGCACTATCACGACGAATGCGACAGGGGCACGCGCGCCGCTATCGGCCCCAGGAAATACGCGGCAGCCTCGCGGCGCGGTCAGGGCATGGGAATGGACGCCGCGGTGAACTACGCCCTCGGGGAGCGGCCCACCGGCACGACACCCACAACGGGTTCGCCGGTGGAGCTGACCAAGCGGGAGCGGCAGGTCGCCGAACTCATCGCCCAAGGGCTCACCAACAAACAGATCGCGGCGAAACTCGTGATCTCGCAACGTACGGCCCAGGGACACGTGGAGCACATTCTCACCAAACTCGGATTCACCTCCCGCGTCCAGATCGCGGCTTGGATCGTGGAAGAGGCCGAGCGACACGGCTCTTGACGGAAGCGCCGCGACGACTTCGCGTCGGATCACCGCGATGTCGTGACCTGTGCGGGGTTCGGCCTGCTACTCCGCGTTCGCCCAGCGCATCCGGCGCAGCGTCTGCGGGTGGCACCGTTTCACGATCGCCAGCAGTTCGCGATCCTGCTTCGCCTGTGCGGTCTGGGCCCGGGTCGCTGCCCTTCTGCCGCAGCGTGGCGAGCTGTAGCTGCCCCCACTGTCAGCGTCTATCCAGTGGCCCGGTGATGTCGTGGGTCGATTTCCCCCGCGACGGGTTCAAATGGACCGGACCCGGCGGAGAACCGGTCTGGTACAACACCTTCCCCGACTCCCGACGAGACTTCTGCGGTGAATGCGGGAGTTCTATCGCAGCCCAGGACGACGGTGACGCGGAACTGATCGGCGTCACCATGATGAGCCTCGACGACCACACGGACCTGGTGCCCGAACGGCAGAGTTTATTCGGTCTGGCCCGCCATCAACTCGTCCTCGGCGACCCATGAGGTAGTCGTGCACGCTCTGGCGGATCCGGAACAGAATCGTTTTCATCGCGTCCAGTGGTGCGAGCAGCTCGGCTTGCGCCGAGTCGTCATCCTTTGTCCGCAATCGCAGGGCATGGACCGACGGCGCGCCGTTGGCGGCTACCGATGTAGCGATCAACTGGTTGTCGGACGGCCGGGTTCAGCAGGCTCGTTGCGGGCCGGGAAGTCGGTGCGCCAGGAGGAAGTCCATCATTCTGCGCTGCAGGGCCAGACCGTTGGTCGATTGCATCAGTAGCCCGCCGCCGATGTGATCCGGTCCGATCGGTGTGAGGAATTGGGCCAGCTCGCAGCCCTGGTTCGAGTAGTGCTCGATGGTCGCGGGCACCGGGTCGGTGGTGGTGGCAACAGCGGTAGGGGTGTCCGCGAGGGTGAGGTTGCCCGCACGCCGGTCGGCTCCGAGCCACTGCAGGATGTTGGCGCGCCCGATCGGGTAGAGGCTGGTCTGGTCAGCCAGGTCCTGTAGGAAGAAGGCGGGGACCGGACGGGCGCGCGTGCCCATGGCCGCGACGATGCCGGCGCCGGTGAGGTCCGCGTGTGGCGGCCGCGGGTTGATCCCGTACGGCCCTCCGGCCATCGGCGCGATCGCGGCATACAGGTCCGGGTAGGTGGCGGCCATGACCGTGCTCATGCCGCCGCCCGCAGAGTATCCGCCGACATAGACCCGGTCGCGATCGATGCCGAACTCCTCGATCAGGGTGTTGGTGATGCCCGCCACAATCGACGGCTCACCGGCCTCGCGCTGCTGGTTGGCCGGATCGAACCAGTTCCAGCAGTGGCGCTCGTTGGCCGCTCGGGTCTGGATCGGGTATGCGAGAACGAAGCCCAGTTCGTCGGCGACCCGCGTCAGAGCGAATCCGTTGCCGGCCAACTGCGCCTGCGGATCGGTGCAGCCGTGCAGGTAGATCATCAGGGGCTTGCCCGCCGGGTCGCCGGGCGGGACGTGTAGGTAGTAGTCGCGGGTGCCCGCCGCATTGGTGTAGCTGCGCTGGGTGACCTCGGACGCATGTGCCTCCGGGCCGCTCAGGGCGCCCAGACCTACCAGCACTGCCAGGGCGACCGGGGCAGCGATACGGCCCGGTGAGATGACGTGCCCGACGATCCGCCGCAGCGTGGCGCGGATGGATTCGAGCGCCGGCCTTCGCGAGAAGTCCGTCCGCAGACCTGTGTCGATCGTTTTCATAGATTCCCTTCCTGGGTTGGCCGACAGCGCCGCACCTATGACGGCTGATCCAGCGCTCCGAGCTCGGCGAGCGTGGTCGTGAGCCCATTGCCCTGTCCGCGGAGCACGGCGTCCAGGTACGCGCGCGATGCCTCGGCTGGGATCCGCAGGCTCTCTTCACGTTTCAGCGTCCCGAGCAGCGCAGGAATAGGCGGGAGATACAGCGGTGCGTCGGTGAACCCGAGGTGCCCCGCGCCAGCGACAGTGAGCCGGTAGCTGGGTTCGGCAGCAGTGTCCAACACCCGCCCGAGCGCATCCGCATAGCGCTCATCCCCATCACTACTGCCGGTTCCCTGCCCCGACACGAGAGCAAGGACGGGGGACCGCCCTTTGAAAGCAACGCGAGGAAGGCCGTCCACGTTGATCGCGGCGGCGAATCGGTTGTCCTGCGCGGCGGCGAGTAGCGCAGCGGCGCCACCCAGCGAGTGACCGGCCACCGCCACGCGATCCACATCGAGCCGACCGGCAAGTAGCCCTGCAGCGCCGACGTCGGATAGCTGACCACAATCGATGTTCTCCAGTGCGTCGAGCACGAACCGGAGGTCCGCCGCGCGTACCTCCGTCCACACCGCTGCCCTGCGCTCGTCTTCGGAATCGTTGCCCGTTGCGGTCACGGTGCTGCGCACCACTGTCCCGTCACGTCGGACCACGACTCCGGAGTCGTACGGGTGGTCGACGGCGGCCACGACGTAGCCGTGACTCGCGAGTTCTTGTGCCCACACCGTGCTCTGGGTCCGCACCCCGCCCAGCCCCGGGGAGAACAGCACGACTGGCCAACGTAATCCATCGGGCGCGGGGGACGCGTCCAGAGCTGACCTGCTCCGGGCCTTCACCGCGTCGTCCAGCACGAACGACGGCATGCCGTACATCTGCGCCATTTCGTCGGCGACCGTTCGCGCCTCGCTGTCGTCACGCCCGAACAGGGGTACATCCGGCCCGCCGCCTCGGGCGGCGGGATACCACAGCTGCACCGTCACGAATCTCCGGTCGTCCGGTGCCGGCGTCGCGGTTTCCTCGCGCCGCTCGTCCACCAACTCGACAACCGTCGTCCCGACCGCCGCGGGTCCAGAGGGTGCAGGAACGACCACGACCGGGAAAGCCCAAGCGGACACGGCGCTGAGGCCACTCAGAACGACGCACAAGGTGGCTACCATCCCGGCGACCATGCGTTTCCCACGACATCGGCCGCTCGAACGTGGGGCAGGCACCACTCTCAGTCGATACCACGCAATCGCACCCGTCACGACGGCAGCAATGGACACTGGCCAGTACTGCCAACGCCAGCCCTGCGCTATCACCGCTGTCGCTCCACACAGCACCGTCAACAGGACCGCAGCCGTAGTCCACGCGGCACGGACCGGGCGGGGTGTCCACGCGGCCACGGCCAACAGTACGACGCTCGCAGCGGTCGCAACCGGCAGGAAGTCACTGGTGTGCAAGTCCATTCATCAGCTCCTGAGCGGTGTGCGGCCTCGGTGGTATGCACGATCCTTTCCTGTGCACCGCATTGCAGACATCAGCCCGAGGTCGTATCTGGTCTGGGCCCGTGGGCTGAACTTTCCGTTCGGCGGCAACCTCGCAGTGGATGGCCCGTTAGAGTTCCGCCGACAAGCAGTTCCCGATCACCGCCGCCATCGTGGACAACGGTCGGAAGCTAACCCTCACGCCGGATACCAACCCGCTGCACGCGACCCAGGTCTCCCAGCTTCCAATGCGCGACATCAATTCCCAGCAACGGTTTATGGACGAGCTGAACAAGGCATCGTTCGGCGGCATGGTCGGCGCCGGGGTAGGGGCCGGCATCGGTCTGCTTGTCGGGTGCGTCGTCGGCGTCTTCGTCGGCTGCATCCCGGGCGTGCTGATCGGCGCGGCCGCGGGTGGAGTGATCGGCCTGGTCAACACTGGCGGGCAGCCGATGCTGCAGGCCGCTTTCGACTACTTCACCGGCCAGCCGTAGGCACACGCAGCACGGGGTGAACTGACGAGGGTCCTGGCTGCGGCGGCACCGCCGCAGCCACTCTTTCTCGCTCATCTCCCCAGCGCCGGAGCGTCACTCTGCATCCCCAACGGCTGAATGCGGGGGCGGCAGCGGTCAAGGAACGAGGCCGGCCTCGTAGGCGTAGATGACGGCGTGGACTCTGTTGCGCAGGTTCAGCTTGGCCAGGATGCTGCGTACGTGGGTCTTCACGGTGGCCTCCGAGACCACCAGCTTCTCCGCGATCTCGGTATTGGACAGGCCCTGCGCCATCTCCTGCAGCACTTCGGTTTCCCGTCGGGTGAGCCGGTCGAGGGTGGTCGACACCGCGACGGGGCCCTCGCGGATGTCCGGCAGCCGGGTGGCATGAATGTCGAGGAGCAGGCGCGTCACTCGCGGCGACAGGACGGCGTCGCCACTGGCCACCGAACGGATGGCGCGTGCCAGGTCGTCGGCGGGAATGTCCTTCAGCACGAATCCGCTGGCGCCGGCCCGCAGGGCAGAGAAGGCATACTCGTCGAGGTTGAAGGTGGTCAGGATGAGCACCCGTGCCGCGGCATCGCGGCCCACGATCCGCCCGGTGGCTTCGATGCCGTCGAGCCCGGGCATGCGGACATCCATCAGGGTGACGTCCGGGTCGAGTTCGGCGGCCAACCGGACTGCGTCGAACCCGTTCTCCGCCTCTCCGACGATGTCGATGTCGTCGCTTTCCTCGAGGATCATTCGGAATCCCGTCCGGATGAGCGCCTGGTCGTCGACCAACACAACCCGGATACTCATCGAGGGGAGGACTCCTTGGTGTCGGGCTTCTCGCCGCGAAGCGTCCGGTCGATCCATGCGATGACCTCGGCCAGGATGACCGGCCCCTCGGCTTCATCCTCCAACCCGTGGAAAACGCCCGGACAGATCCGCAGTGTCGCCGACGGCACGAGGTCGACCACCCGGCGGCTGGCGGAGACCGGATTGATCAGATCGGCGTCTCCGTGAACCACGAGCAGTGGTACGGCGACGCGGGTGGCAGCCGATGCCACGCGATCCATCTGCGCCAAGACGTCGATCGCGAAGCGTGCGGTCGCTCGCCCATGGACCAAGGGATCGGCGTAGCGTTCGGCGACGACGTCGGGGTCGCGATTGACACGCTCGAAGCGCAGCCCGTTCGGCAACGTCAGGGTGGGGAAGGTGCGGCCGAGGGTCCTGACCACGGCCATTGTGAGACGCTGGTTCCGCAGCTCGGAGTCGAAAGCGGGTCCGGTCACCACTACCGCGGCCACGTCCGCCCTCGGCCGGTCCGCTGCGTAGAGGAACGCGTAGAGCCCGCCCAGGCTGTGGCCGTACAGCACGACCGGTGCGCCGCCCGTTCGCGCACGCTCGTGTGCGATGAGATGGTCCACGGCCCGCGCCGTCGACTGGTATCGGACGTCACCGCGGCGTCCTTCGGATCGCCCGAATCCTTCGTAGTCCATGGCAAGCACGGAGAAACCAGCCGCGGTGAACAACCGAGCCGTGCTGTCGTAGCGGGCGGCGTGCTCGCCGAGACCGTGCACGATGACGACACTGGCCCGGGCAGGCCCGCACGGAGCCCAGTGAAGTGAGGTGAGTCGGGGGCCGCCGCTGTCGAGTGTGAAGGAGTTGACGATGGGTGAATTGGTCACGAGCAGTTCCTTTCCGGTCTGCTCGAGCCTCGCCCCTTCCTCCTTGTCCGGGATTGGACCAACCTGCTAGATCGGCAGGATCTCCCAACGGATCGTGCTGAACGCGGTGGGCGGGCCGCCGAAGGTTCGGCGACATGTCCTCGTGAGATGGGAGCTGTCGGTGAACCCCGCCAGGTGAGCCGCATCGGTGAGCGACCGGCCCTGCGCGACCGCCGCGGTCGCCCGGAGCAGCCGCAGCCATCTGACGTACGCCCGGAAGGTGATTCCGAGGTCCTGGGCGAAGAGGTGGGACAGCCGGCTCTCCGACAGATGAACGGCCGCGGCGAGGTCGCGAAGCCGGATGGGCCGTGAGTCCAGCTCGGCCTGAAGGCGGGTGCGCGCGGCGGCGACTCCCGGATGAAGCGAGTGCGAGGTGCTTCCAGGAGAGCGCAGGCGCCCTTCCACGTACGCGCTGTGCCCCTTGGTCAGGGTCTGTCCTGCGTGATGCCAGGCGCGAGCGTGGGACGGATCGTCGACCAGCGCGATCAGCTCGGCACCCAGCGAAGACTCGGGCTCGACGTGCGCCACGACGCCCCAGGCACCGACCGCGCTGAACGCGTGCGGCTGATCGGCCGGAACGATCGCCGCGTTCGTACGTCGCTGACGGCCCTGGAGATCCTCGATGACGAACGTCCCCTGGTGGGCGACGGCCACCTGCACGGAGTGGTGAGAATGTCCCGGCAGACTTCCCAGCGGACCCTCGATCTCGAGCACACCGGGACGCAAGCGCCCTATACCAGACCACCGCGAGATCAACGGTTGTCGCTCGTCCGACGCGTGCATCGGCTACAACATACGCGGGCGGCGGTCGCGGGCGCAGCAGCAACGGCCAGCGTGGATGGCGATTCGTCAGAAAGGGATCTCCCTTCGCAACCTCCTGGAGGGCGCGGACGTCCTCATCCGAGGGGGGGGGAGATCTCCGTCCGGAGTAGGAGGAGTGGGTCGGTGAAAGATCCTCCCGCTTCCCGACGAATCTCGGTACGCCGGTTCATACGCTGACTATCCACAGCCTCCACATGCCGCCCGCAGGCACCGTCGCAACGGAGTGAATCTCTTGCCCAGCAACGTCTTATCGAAGTCCTTCGGCGGTTCCGGTCGCGCGCTCGTCACGCTCGCCGCTGTCGCCGCGGCTCTCGTCGCCGCTTTCGTCGTGGCCCCGCGCGTCCTGGCATCGGCATGGCCGGGTCGCAGTTTCGGCAACCAGGACGACCTCGTCGCCGGCGTCCGGGAGGCATTCGTCGACTACTGGGCGTCCGGCGATTCGGACCTCTCCCCTGGGTTTCAGGCCATCGAGGACTACTGGGTGCGCTACCACGTGGCCAAGGCCGTCATTGCCACGCTCGTGCTGGTCACGGTCGTCGCGTTCGGCATTCTGCTGGGAAGGAGGTATGTGTCGTCCGGTGACCTCGGGGCGGGACGCCGGGCGGTCCTTGTCACAACCGCCGTGTTCGCCACGATGCTCGCGGTGGTCTCGGCGGCCGCGGTCATGGCCAACATCCAGGGCGCGATCGCGCCGTTCTCGTCGCTGTTGTCGATGCTGCCGGTCGGCGAACCCGAGGGGGCGCTCGCCGACGCGGTCGACGAGATCGCACTACACCTGGCCGACGGCCAACGGACGCCAGCACTCGAGACGATGATCGGCGACTTCGCCGACTATCACGCCGCGATGGCCGTGATCGCCGGGTTCGCCGGCGCCGGCCTACTCGGTCTGAGTGCGCTGTCGTGGGCACTGTTCGTGCGTGTCGGCGCATCCGATCGGCCCACCCGGCATGTGCTTGGGTGGATCGGCGTGTTCACGACGGTGGCGTCGCTCTCGCTGGTAGTCGTCGCGGTGGCGAACGCTGGCACTGCAGCGGACCCGGTGCCGGCGCTCGAGGCCTTCTTCGCCGCTGGAGGGCTGTGAGGTCCGGCACGGGCCGCATGGTTGTGCCGGCCGCCCGCCGGACGTCACGCAACCATCGTCGACGGGAGCCATGATGGCCGAGCCGGAAACACCGAATCGACCCACGACATCACCCGCCTGGCCCGCATCACCACCCTCACCGGCGAGGGCGTCGATCTGGCTGCGGTGGCCCGCATCCTCGAACTCGAAGACACCGTGGCCCGCCTGCGGGCCGAACGCGATCGACTACGCGCTGAACTCGCGGAAGCGGTCTCTGTCCGGACCGGGGAACCCCACCCTCTGGCGCGCCTGGCCCGGCCCTCCCCGCAGGCCCCGACGGAGGCGGCGCGGACGCACCGGCAACCATGACAGCCCGCCGCACCAACCCTTCGGGCACCCGATGTCGGTTCTAGCCCGGTGTATTGTGTCGGCGTATGAACGCAGTCGCCTTGCAAATCTCGCACTTTTTGTGTGTTGTTGATAGGTGACCAACACTTCCGGAGACGCGTACCCCTTGGCCGACACGATGACCACCTCTGTCGCGCTGCACGACGCGGCGACCGTGTTGACGGTGGAGGGCGAGGTGGACCTGGCGACCGCCCCCGCATTGGAGAATGCGATCGACGGGGCGCTCGCGGACAAGCCCGCGCACCTCATCATCGACCTCACGCAGGTCAGCTTCCTGGCTTCGGCCGGAATGGCCGCCCTGGTCGGGGCGCACCAGCGGGCGGGCGACACCACTGCCATAGCTGTCGTCGCCGACGGGCCCGCCACCAGCAGACAGTTGAAGATGACCAGCCTGGACCAGGTCTTCGCGCTGTATGCCACCTTGGAGGCGGCGCTGGCCGCGATCAGCGGCAACTGATCTCCCCGTACGTCGACGGCGCCCCGGCGCGGAGCCGGGACGCCGTCGGCGCGTCTCGGGTGGCTCAGACCAGCTCGCGCAGCTGCTCGATCAGGCCGACGCGCTCGGCGGGGGTGGCGGCCAGCGGGACGACGTTGAGTACGGTCGCGCCGGCTTCCTTGAAGGCGGCGACGCGTTCCTTGACGAAGCCGGCGGGGCCGATCAGGGAGATGTCGCGGACCAGATCGTCGGGGACGACCTTGGTGGCCTCGTCCTTCTTACCCGCGAGGTAGAGCTCCTGGATGCGGTCGGCTTCGGCGCCGTAGCCGTAGTTGGTGGCCAGGGTGTGGTAGAAGTTCTTGCCCTTGGCGCCCATACCGCCGATGTAGAGCGCCAGGTGCGGCTTGACGAACTCGAGCAGTGGGGTCACATTGTCGCCGATGGCCAGCGCGGGCCCGGCGAACACCTCGAGATCGCCGAGCGCGGGGTCACGCTTGGCCTTGCCCGCGGCCAGCGCGTCGCCCCAGACCTCCTTCGCCTTCTCCGGCAGGAAGAAGATGGGCTGCCAGCCCTCGGCGACTTCGGCGGCCAGTTCCACGTTCTTCGGGCCGAGCGCGGCCAGCAGGATCGGAATGTTCTCACGCACCGGGTGATTGATCAGCTTGAGCGGCTTGCCCAGGCCGGTGCCGCGCTCGGCGGGCAGCGGGATCTGGTAGTACTTGCCGTGGTATTCCAGCCGCTCACGTCGCCACACCTTCCGGCAGATCTCCACCAGTTCCCTGGTGCGGCCGATGGGCGCGTCGTAGGGCACGCCGTGGAAGCCTTCGACGACCTGCGGGCCGGAGGCGCCGAGACCGAGCAGGAAACGTCCGTCGGAGACGAAGTCCAGGCCCGCCGCGGTCATCGCGGTGAGGCTCGGCGTCCGGGTGTAGATCTGCATGATGCCGGAGGCCAGCTCGACCCGCTCGGTCTTGGCCGCCAGGTAGCCCAGCGCGCTGACCGCGTCGAAGGAGTACGCCTCGGGCACGAAGACGATGTCGAGGCCGGCCTTCTCCAGGTCGGCCACTTCGGCCGCGACTTCCTTGAAGCCGCCCGAGTAGTTGATGCCCAATCCGATCCGCATAGTGCCCAACATAACCCTGGCAATCGTTGAGCCACGCACCGGCTGGCGCGCGGTGTCGCGTGCGGCGGAAGTGATCGTGCCGAGTAGCGTGAGGCGGTAGTTGTTCGCCGTCACCGAAAGGCCGAAACTCCGTGTCGCAGCCGACCACCTCGTCCCCGGACAGCACCTCGCCCGCATCGGCGGGGTCTTTCGGTACGGCCACGCTCGCCGGCTACCTGTCCGAGCTGGCCGCGAAGGTCCCCGCCCCCGGTGGCGGCGCCGTCGCCGCGCTGCACGCCGCCCAGGGGGCGGCGCTGGTCGCCATGGTGGCGCGCTACACCACCCGCGCCAAGGACGCCGAGCACCGCCCGGTGATCGACCGGATCATCGACGCCGCCGATGCCGCGCGCGGGCGGGCGCTGGCGCTGGCCGACGCCGATGCCGCCGCGTTCACCGCCGTCGGCGACGCCTACAAGCTGCCCAAGAGCACCGAGGACGAGGTCGCGGCCCGCAAGGCGGCCGTCGACGCCGCGCTCGTCGAGGCGGCCCGGGTGCCCGCCGCGGTGGTGGACGAAGCCGACGAGGTGCTCTCGCTGGCCGCGGAACTGCTGCCGATCGGCAACCCCAACGTGGTGACCGATATCGGCGCCGCCGCCGATGCCGCCCGCGCCGCGGCGACCAGCTCACAGCTCAATATCGAGATCAACGTGGCCTCGCTGCCCGCCGCCGAGGGTGACGTGTTCGCGCCGGTGCTGCTGCGTATCGAGGAGATCGCCGCGCGCGCAGACAGCCTGCACGCCGAGGTCCTGCACGCGGTGCGCACGCGCTGATCACATGACCCGGCCCGCTCGCGGGCCGCTGATACGAGATTCCGCGGCGCGGGATCCGGCGCGGCTCCCGATGCCGGATCCAGCTCCGGCAACTCTCCGGCACGCGAGGTCGACGACTCTCCGTCGACGGAGTCGGCACCGACGGTCACAGAAACTTTCGGCGAAGCCGGAGCGCGCCAGCTACCGTTGATGGACATGAGTGAGGAGATCAGTGCCTCGCAGGGGGACAGCGACGATCCTGCGTCACATGTCCGTGAGAGCAGAGAGCAAGCCTGGAGCAACTACCGCGTCGCTCGGATCGAACTGACCGAGCTGCGCATCCGCGCCAATCTCGACGGCTGGCCGACCTGGGTGCACATGCTGCCCGGCGGCAAGCTCGAGCGTGCCGAGCGCAGGCTCATCAGGCTTCGCGGGAAGTTGTCCCGGCACGGCGTCGGCGCCGAGGAACGACACTGGGGTCCCTTGTCCGGCGGGGAGCTGCCCGGCACGCAAGGCGTGGTGACTCTGGAATCGACCATCGCCGGACTCGTCCGCCGCTATCGCCCGACCGCACCGGCCTGGGCCGCGGAGCTCGCGGCGATCGCGCGATCGGGTCCGCAGATCCGGGAGGCCGCGGCCGACGGGGACCGCGTGCAGGTGCACACGCTGATCCAGCGGCTGCTGACCGCGGTGCGGCTGGCTCCCGACGAGGCGGCCGGGGAGCCGCTGATCCGCCATCTTCCCGGCGAACTGCGGCCGATTCCCGCGGAGGTGGCGGCCCTGCGGCGCTCGGGGCAGCCGGTGACCGTCGCCTTCGAGGTGCGCACGAGCACGATCGAACTGGAGACGATCACGATCACGCCGGGCTTGCGTGGCATGGGGCTGGGCAGTGCGGAGCTGCGCTATCTGTGCCGGGCCGCCGACGAGCACAGGATGCGCATCACCGGCCGGTTGGTGCCCACCTACGACGACGACTCCGCGGTCCCGACGCTGGCGGCATGGTTGCGCAGGCATGGGTTCACAGTGCAGGAGCGGGTGGGCGGCCGGATCACCCGGGAGCCGGGAAACCCGGCCTGACCACGCTCACGGGGCGGTGATCGGCGGGTTTCGGACACGTCGGGCCCAGTTGATCATGCACGCGTAGACTGGGCTGTCCCCGGTCCACCAGGTTCGAAAGGGGTGGCCGCCCATGCGGAGCATCCGGCCTGTCCTACTCGCGGTCATGGTCATCGCGCTGGCAGTTCTCGGTTCCGGCGGCGCGTCCGCGATATCCACACCCACCACATCCAGCGGCCTGCGCGCTGCGATCTTCCCCTCCGACGGCCGGATGGTCGGCATCGCCCAGCCCGTGACCGTCGAGTTCGCCGAAGCGGTCACCGATCGGGTGCGCGCCGAGCGTTCCGTCCACGTCACCGCCGACGGCCCGCTGCCCGGCACGTTCTCCTGGACGGGCGAGAGCACGCTCACGTGGACGCCTACCGGAATGCTGCCCACCGACTCGCTGATCAGCGTGCGGGCGGGTGCCGCACGCACCGAATTCCGCACCAACGCGGGCGTCTACGCCGAGGCCGACATGTCGGCACACACCTTCACCGTGAGCATCGGCGGCCAGGTGGCGCGCACCATGCCCGCCTCGATGGGTAAACCGGGCTGGGAGACCCCGACCGGTACCTTCCCGGTACTCGAGAAGTTCCGCTCGATCGTGTTCGACTCACGCACCATCGGCATCCCGCTCGAGTCGTCCGAGGGTTACCTCATCGACGGCGAGTACGCCGAACGGCTCACCTGGGGTGGAGTTTTCGTCCACTCCGCGCCGTGGTCGGTGGATTCCCAGGGCTACGCCAATGTCAGCCACGGCTGCATCAACCTCTCTCCCGAGGACGCCGCCTGGTACTACAACACCGTCGGCATCGGCGACCCGGTCTACATCCACTGGTGATCGGATGACGACGCCGATCTGATGACACGCGTCCCCGCGGCCCGACGCTTCGGCTCCGGGACGGTTCGGGTCCGGGCTGCGCGTGGCTCGCCCGCGGGTTCCGAGGGCATTGGTACCCGCACCGATGCACAGCCGGGCCGAGGACGTTCTCCATCGGCGACAGGGCCCCGAGCCCCGGTCTCCGCGTCCTTGCGCATGAGCTGAGCGGGGCGCACCGACCGCGAGGACCGGAGCTTCGTGGCGATCCGCGCGTCAAGGCCCGTATTTGGCCGATCCGCATTACGCGGCGGTATCGTGCCCGGGGAGTTGTTTCGGGGCCGTGCCGTGGTGGCGCATCGGATGAAGGGCGGGGACATGAATCGATGGGATCCGGGCGCGCGGCCGCATGCGCCGGAGTCCGCTGCGCCGGACGCGCAATCGCCGGGGGGCGACCGCTTCGACGGGCAGGACTGGCTACCGGGGACCGCGCGGCGCAAGACTCCCGAGATCGTCGACAGGTCGGGGGCCGGAGCCACCGATCTCTTTCCCGAGGAGGACGTCTTCGCGCAGATGATCGACCGCTCCCCGAAACGCGGGCCGCTGCTGCGCTGGGCGCCGGTCGTGCTCGGTTGCCTGGCCGCGGTGGCGCTGGTCGCGGCGGCGACGATCTTCCTGCGTGACGACGGCGCCCCGCGTCAGGCATCCACCACCGAGGCCGTGCCGACCGAGGCCGGTGACGCCGCCCCCGCCGCCCAGTGTCCGGCCGAACGCGTGGGCGATCGGATCCAGGGTAACGGGGTGGGCGGCACCGACTCCGGGCCCGCGGTGATCTTCGCGTTCCAGTACGCCTATTACGTCCAGCGTTCGGCCGAACTCGCCCGCGCCACCGTCGCGCCGGACGCCTCGGTGCCCACCGACGAGGAAATCCAGCAGGGCATCGATTCGGTGCCGGTGGGGACCACGCACTGCGTGGCGATCAATCCCGGCGCCTTCACCGGTCAGTACCGGGTCGTGGTGACCGAGCATCGGCCGGGCCGGACGCCGGTCAGCTACAACCCGCAACTGGTCAGCGTCGCGGAATCGGGCGGCCGCACGCTCATCACGAGCATCTCGGCCGCCTGAGCCGGGCGCACGCGGCGACCGCGCCGCGCCGATTCTTCGTCACGCTGCGTGGACCCGGCCGGGCCCTCGCGCTCAGGACGCCGTCTCGGCCGCGAACGCTCGCCCGGCCGATCGGTCCTCAGCCGCGATGCTTTTCGGCCGCTTCGACGACGTGACGCATGAGCAGGGCCGTAGTGACCGGCCCCACGCCGCCGGGGACCGGGCTGAGGCTCGCGGCCTTGCCCTGCACCGAGGCCGCGTCGACGTCGCCGACGATGCCACCGTCCGGGGACTCGTTGGTGCCGACATCGACGACGACCGCCCCGTCCCGGACATGCTCGCCGGTGATCAGGCCCGCCCGGCCGACCGCGGCGACCACGATGTCGGCGGCCGAGGTGATCGACGGCAGGTCGGTGGTGCGCGAATGACAGACGGTGACCGTGGCGTTCTCGGCGAGCAGCAGCTGGGCCAGCGGCTTTCCGACGACATTGGAGCGGCCGACGACCGCGACATGCCGCCCGGACAGTGCGATCCGGTGATGCTTCAGCAGTTCCACCACGGCCTGCGAAGTCGCGGGCACGAAGCCGTCGAGGCCCGCGGCGAGCAGGCCCAGCGACAGCGGGCTGACTCCATCGACATCCTTGTCCGCGGCGATGGCAGGACTCACGTCGTCGAGAGTGACGCCCGCGGGCAGCGGGGTCTGCAGCATGATGGCGTCGAAGGCGGGGTCGGCGCTGCGCTCGGTGAGTTCGGCGCGGATGCGATCGGCGGACGCGTCGGCGCCGAGATCGATGCGGTCGCAGTCGATTCCGAGACGCTCGGCGGCCTTGCGCAGCGAGTTGACGTACCAGGCGCTGGCCGGGTCGTCGTTGGCGACGACAAGGGCCAGCCGTGGTCCGGAGCCCGCGGCGGTCAGCGCCTGCGCGCGCTGCTTGGTGTCGGCATTGATGGCGGCGGCGAGTTCCTTGCCGGTCAGCGAAACGGTATCCACGTCGGGACAGCCTAGTGCTCGCCGCCCGCACGGCCCCCGGAGCCGCCCCGCACGGTGTCCCAGCGCGTCCGGCGTGTCGCCGTGATCGGTCACGAATTACCCGGGATTCGGCACAACCGGCCTTATGGTGAGTAGGCCCTCCCGCTCTGCCGATCGATCGGACCGTGGACCCGTTCACTCGTGGAAAGGTGTCGACCGAAGTGAGATTCCCCCGGCAATGCAGGACCCTTCTGGCGGCAGGTTGCGTCGCCGTCGCACTTTCCGGTCTGGCGGGCACTCCCGCCCAGGCGTCCCCCGAAACCGATGCCCTCTACAACTCCGCACAGCGGCATTTCACCTCCGGCGACCCCGGTGCGGGCCGGGCGGACCTGCGGGCACTGATCGGCATCGACCCCACCGACGCCGAAGCGCTCGCCCTGCAGGCCATCTGGTCGCACTTCGACAACGACCTCCTCGCCATGCACGACGCGATGCACCGCCTCCGCGCCGTCGATCCCGGACTCGCCGCGGGCACCGACAACGTATTCCGCGCGATCGGCGCCGCGGTGGGCACCCTGCCGAATCCGCTGCCCGCCTTGATCGGGCCGCAGACCGGCATCGTGGTCCTCGGCTACGGTCTGCTGCCCGACGGCGCGCTGCGCCCCGAGTTGGTCAACCGGCTGACCGCCGCCTGGATCCAAGCCGTCGCCGCGCCCTTCTCCCCCATCGTGCTGACCGGAGGCAATCCGCAGAACGGCATCACCGAGGCCGAGGCCATGCGCCACTGGCTGGTCGGCCGCGGCATCCCGGCCTCCCGCATCCACGTGGAGAACCGCGCCGGTTCGACCGTGCAGAACGCCCTGTTCAGCTCTCGGTTGCTGCGGGATATCGGCGCACACAGCGCGGTCGTGGTCACCTCCCCCAACCACATCCGCCGGGCGGTCGCCGATTTCATCGTGGCGGGCACCCATGTGGTCGGCGCGATGACCTCACTGGAACAACTGGTCTCCCAGTTGCCGCCGCCCGCACGGTCCGCGCAGCGCGGGATCTACCTCGACGCCACCCGCACCTTCCAGCTGAGCACCGCCCGCTGACCGCGCGGCCGAGCACCACCGGATCGCCGTGGACCGTGCAGGCGACCGGCACGACGGTTCCGTCCACGACACGTTCGGGCCCTGAACGGCCCTCCCGCGTCACCACTGCTCGGGCGAGCGGCGCACCAGCCCACGTCCCGTAGCTCGATGGCCGCGGGCGGATATCCGCTCGCAGCCATCCGAGGCGACGGAGCCCGTGATCATGAAAACGCTGGCCTCGGCGCCGGTGGTGCGTCGAATATGGACGGATGCACCGAGTTCTCGCCGACCTGACAGTGCGGCTGCGCGCGGCCGGCTGTGTCTTCGCCGAGGAGGAGGCCGCCCTGCTCGCCCGAGCGGCGGCGGCCTCCGGTGTGTCGCTGGACGAACTGGTCGAGCGCCGGGTCGCCGGATCACCGCTGGAGCATGTGCTCGGCTGGGTCGAGTTCGACGGGCTGCGGATCGCGGTCGAGCCGGGGGTGTTCGTACCGCGGCAGCGCACCGTGCTGCTGGTCGAGACAGCGGTGGCCGCCGCCGTGGACCGGCCCGGCGTGGTGCGGGTGGTCGATCTGTGTTGCGGCTGCGGGGCGCTGGGGCTGGCGTTCGCGGTCCGGATGCGCGCACTGGGCCGGGAGGTGGAACTGCTGGCCGCCGACGTCGACGCGACGGCGGTGCGATGCGCGCGAGGAAATCTCGCCGATCACGGCACGGTGGTGGCGGGTGACCTGTTCGACGCGCTGCCGCGGGAGTGGCGCGGGCGGATCGACATCCTGCTGGCCAATGTCCCCTATGTGCCCACCGGAGCCATCGCCGACATGCCCAGCGAGGCACGCGACCACGAACCGCACGTCGCGCTCGACGGCGGGCCCGACGGTCTGACCGTGCTGCGCCGGGTCGCCGAAGGTGCGCCGCCCTGGCTCGCGCCGGGCGGTGCCGTGCTGTGCGAGACCAGCCGGGATCAGACTCCCCACGCGGTGGCGGCGTTCGCCGAGCACGGTCTGTCGGCCCGGCGCATCGAGTCCGAGCCGTTGTTCGCCACGGCCGTGATCGGGCGCCGCCAGACCTCGTAGCGGTGGCCGGTCGATCCGGTGGTAGGCGCTGCTGTCATCGAGGGACGGTCGCGCTGTCACACCGCGTGCGGCCCCGGAGCCGGCCGCGAGGTCCACGGCAGCACCACTCACTGCTGTTCGTCCCCGCGCCGTCCTGTCGTCGAATCGCGGTGCGCGCCGCTACCTCTGGCGCAACGCGTTCATGACGCGCAGGTACAACGTCATGGTCCTGGCCCACAGCTGCTCGGACATCCCGGGCAGCGGCGCGATCGGCAGTACCCGCTGCGTCGCGACCGTCTGGGTGTCGACGTACTTGAGCAGACCTTCCGGGCCGTGCCTGCGACCGGTGCCGGAGATGCCCAGACCGCCCGACGGCGCGTCCGCGCTGCCCCACGCGGCGATGAAGCCTTCGTTGACATTGACCGACCCGGCCTGGATGCGGGCGGCGACCCGCCTGCCACGTTCGGCGTCCTTCGTCCAGACCGACGCGTTCAGACCGTACGGGGTGTCGTTGGCGGCCGCCACGGCCTCGTCCTCACTCGCCACCTTGTAGATCGAGACGACCGGGCCGAACGTCTCCTCGCCGTACACGGCCATCTCCGGGGTCACGCCGGTCAGCACGGTGGGTTCGTGGAAGAACGGGCCCAGGTCAGGGCGGTGTCGGCCACCCGCGAGCACGGTCGCCCCCTTCGCGACGGCGTCGTCGATGTGGGCGCGCACGCTGTCGAGCTGACGCTGGAAGGTCAGCGACCCCATGTCGGCGCGATAGTCCAGACCGGCACCGAGTTCGATGCCCTCGACAGCCGCCACGAACTCGCGCACGAACCGATCGTGGACGGCCTCGTGGACGTAGATGCGTTCGATGGATTCGCACAGCTGCCCGGCCGAGGCGAAGCAGGCGCGCACCGCGATCCTGGCCGCGCGGCTCACGTCCGCGTCCTCGAGTACCAGCAGCGGGTTCTTGCCGCCGAGTTCCAGCGAGTAGCCGATCAGCCGCTGCCCGGCCTGTTGGGCGATGGTGCGACCGGTCGCGCTGGAGCCGGTGTAGTCGACATAGTCGGCGCGGTCGATCACCTCGCCGCCGATCACCGATCCGCGGCCGAGGACCGCCTGCCACAGCCCTTTCGGCAGGCCGGCCCGTTCGGCGGCGTCGATCGCCCACAGCGCGGTGAGCGCGGTCTGGTTGTCCGGGCGCGCGACCACGGCATTACCGGCGGCGAGGGCGGGCAGCGCGTCGGAGACCGCGAGCGCCAGCGGATAATTCCACGGCGAGATCACCGCGACCACGCCCTTGGGGCGGTGCAGGACCTCGACCTTGGTCAATACCGGCAGCACACCGCGCGGCGTGCGTGATCCCAGCAATCGATTCGCCTGCGCCGCATAGTATCTGGCGTTCACCGCGACGTCGGCGACTTCATCGAAGGCGTGCGCGCGGGACTTGCCCGTCTCGGTCTGCACGATGTCGAGGATGGTGTTCTGTTCGGCGAGCACGATCTTGTGCAGCCGCCGCAGCACGGCCACCCGCTCACGCACCGGTCGTCGCGCCCATTCCCGCTGCGCCGCCCGGGCGGTGGCGAAGGCGCGGTCGATGTCGGCGACGCTGGACTGCGGCAGGTCGGCGATCTTGGCGCCGGTGGCCGGAGCGAAGGTCTCGACGGTGCCCGCGCCGCCCGCGACGGCGCGGTCCAGCAGCGGTTTCACCAGATCGGCGGACAGTGCGGCGGGCGTGGGGAGGGTCGTCATCGGCGCTCTCTCCGTCGTGAGGGGCAAGTTCATGGCGTCTTCATGGCGTCTCAGCTTTAACTGAACACCAGTGTTAGATTAATGACGCGGCCCGGCCTGGTGTCAAGCTTCTGGTGGCGGCACACCGTGGCCGCTGCCGCCGTCCTGTGAGGTCGCACCATGCCATCCGAGACCAGCCCGCCCGAGGCCGCCACGCCCACCGCGCCCGCGTCCGGGACGGCGGGAGCCACCGTCCGGCGGGGCAGACCGCCACAGAGCAGACTGCAGGCCGAGCAGGTGCGCGACCGGATCGTGCGCGCCACCGCGGAAGTGTTCAGCCGCAACGGTTCCCGCGGCACGACGGTCGCGCGGATCGTCGAACAGGCCGAGCTGGCCAGGCCGACCTTCTACCGCTATTTCGGCAACGCCGAGGAGCCACTGCACGTCCTGCTCACCGAATCCAACGACCGCCTCACCGGCGGCATCCGCGCCGCCCTGCGCGCCTGGATGGATCCGGTGCCGCTGGGCATCGGTCTCATCGACGCCTACCTCGACTGGGCGCGCGGACACGGCCGCATGCTGGGCCCGCTGTTCACCGAACTCCACGACCCGGCCTCCCCTGTCTCGGCCTATCGGGAACGCGCCCTCGACGACATCCGCGCCGCCGTGCGCGCGAAGTTCACCGACCTCGGCAGGCAGGCCCCCGTGCCCCTCGACTTGGACGCCGCGCTCCACCTGTGCGAATACGTGGTCTTCCGCATCTCCACCGCAGCCGACGGCGAACCCGACCCGGAAGTCGTCGACGCCGCCCGGCTGACCATGATCCGCTTCCTGCTTCCCATCCTGGGCACGCGCGCCGATCTCGAGTTCGCGCTCGGTCTGCCCGACATCTTCCCGGAGCCGGATTGAATCACAGGCAGACCGAGCCCACGCTCAGGGCTGCGGTTCGTCGACAACCACGCTTGCGGGATCGGACCAGCCGCCCCGGCGGGTGATCGCGCGCGGCGAACGAGCCCGGCACCTGCGCCGCCGGGAACCGATGTGACCCGCACCCCTATGCTGTCCGCGGCGGTCGACGGCGCAACCGGGCCGGATCGCCGGTACGCATCCTTACTCGAACGACAGATTTTCGGAGGCAACTTCATGCGCGTCCTCGTCACCGGCGCCAATCGCGGAATCGGCGCCGCGATCGCCGCCCACCTGGTCACCGAAGGGCATACCGTCTGGGGTACGCACCGGGGGTCGACGGTGCCCGACGGGGTGCACGGCGTGGAGTGCGACGTCACCGACGATGCCTCGGTCGACGCCGCGTTCACCCACATCGAGAAGACCGACGGACCGGTCGAGGCCGTCATCGCCAACGCGGGCATCACCGACGACACCCTGATCATGCGGATGAACACCGACCAGTTCACCCGGGTGATCGACACCAACCTGACCGGCGTGTTCCGCGTCGTCAAGCGCGCGACCCGCAATATGGTGCGCAACCGGCTCGGCCGGATCGTCATCATCGGCTCGGCCTCGGGTCTGGCCGGTATGCCCGGCCAGGTGAACTACACCGCCGCCAAGGCCGGTGTCGTCGGCATCGCGCGGTCGCTGGCCCGTGAGCTCGGCTCGCGCAATATCACCGCCAATGTCATCGCCCCCGGTTTCACCGAGACCGATATGGCCGCGGGTGTGAACGAGCGCGTCGCCGAGATCGCCCTGCAGGCCATTCCGCTCGGCCGTTTCGGCAAGCCGGAAGAGGTCGCGGCGACCACCGCGTTCCTGCTCACGCCCGGCGCCGCCTACATCACCGGCACCGTCATCAACGTCGACGGCGGCATCGGCATGGGGCACTGACCCGTCCCCGGCTCGAGCCGGCACACGGTCGCACCCCGTGTTTCCGAGGTCGGTGAAGGCGGGCCCGCCTTCACCGGCTTCACACCGATGGTCGCCGCTGTGCCCACCGTGGCGTACCTCCCGCGTGGATCCCCTCGTCGTGACGCTTCGTAGGCTGCGATGGCATCGGAGGAATGGCCGGATGACAAGGCGTTCGCAAGGTCATCCCAAGCCGGGACAGCCACTCTCATGGCCATGTCCACCCTCACTTCCCCCGCTCCCGACCTGCTCGGCATCCGCCTCGCTCATCGCGCGATGATCGCGGACCTCGACCGCTTGGCCGAGGTGACCCGCTCCATCACCGCGGGTGAGAGCGACTGCCCGCCCCGCCGCGCCCGGGCGATCACCGAATATCTTCTCCTGCTGTGTGACTCGATCCACCACCATCACACCGTCGAGGACGACGTGCTGTGGCCCTTGCTCGCCTCGCTCCCCGACGCGTCGGTCGACCTGGCCGGCCTGGAGGACGATCACGCGCAACTGGACCCCGCGCTCGACCGCCTCCGGGCCACCTGCGCGGAGTTCACGCGTAGCGCGGCCGGCTCGGCCGCCGCGCTCGCTGAACAACTCGGGCAACTGCGCGATTCGCTCGCCGAGCACATCGCCGACGAGGAGAGCGCCGTCTTCCCGGTGATCGAAGGCCACCTGACCGGCGAGCAGTGGGCGCAGGTCGAGGCCGCCGCTCAGAAGGGGGCGAAGATGAGCTTCGAGCTGCCCCGGATGGCCGCCGAGTGCACGCCGGAGGAGTGGCTGCACATCACCGAGACCGGCGGTGTGATGCTGAAGATTCTGCTGGCAGTGTTCAAGAGTCGGCACCGCCGCCGCGAACGGGTCATCGCGGGGTGGTGAGCCCCAGGTCCGACGGCCCGGCACGGATCCTCTACCAGCCGGGCACGCACTGGACTTTCCCCGATCGACGCAGCCGCCGTCGCTCGGAAGCGGCAGGTCCGCGGCATCGGCATGAGGCACCGACCCCGGCGTCCCGGTGCGACACGACACCGCAATTCTAGAACCTGTTCTAATCTGGGTGATGGATGAGCCGGGACCGCAAACCGGTCCCCCGACCGGGAGTGAGTGAACGTGCCTGTTGCCCTGACCGCCGATCAAGCGGCGTTGGCGGAGAGCGTCGGCGGATTCGCCGCGCGCCACGCCACGCGCGAGTACACCCGGAAGAACACCGAACACCTGCGACGCGGCGAGCTGCCCTCGTTCTGGGCGGAACTCGTCGCGACCGGGCTGACCGGCGTGCACCTGCCCGAGAACGTCGGCGGGCAGGGCGGTTCGCTCGAGGAGATCGCGGTGGTGATCGCCGAATTCGGAAAGGCGCTGCTGCCGGGCGCCCTGCTGCCCAGCGTGATCGCCAGCATGGTGGTCTCGGGCGCGAGCGCCGACTCGCACACCGACGCCGCGCTGCGCCGCTTCGCCGAGGGCGGCACCGGCGCTGTCGTCACCCCGGAACACGGGATCGCCGTCACCGAGGGTTCGCCGGGTCTGACCGGGACGAGCGGGCTGGTGCTCGGCGCGGTCGCGGCGCAGGTGTTCGTGGTGGCGGCGAGCGGACGCTGGTTCCTGGTCGACGCCGACGCCGCGGGCGTGACGGTGACCGCCGAGAGCGGCGCGGACCTCGGCCGCGATCTGGGCCGGATCACCTTCGAGAACGTCACGCCGAGCGCCGAGCTGACCGGTGTCGACGGCGACCGCGCGGCCGATCTCGTGGTCACCTTCCTGGCGGTCGAGGCCGCGGGCGTGATCCGCTGGTGCTCGGACACCGCCACCGAATACATCAAAGCGCGCAAGCAGTTCGGCCGCCCGGTCGGCGCGTTCCAGTCCGTCCAGCACCGGGCCGCGCAACTGCTCATCACCAGCGAACTGGCGACCGCCGCCGCGTGGGACGCCGTGCGCGGCCTGGACGACGAAGCGGGTCAGCGCGTGCACGCCGTCGCGGCGGCGGCGCTGACCACATTGGGCAACGCGGTCCACGCCGCGGTGGAATGCCTCGCCCTGCACGGCGCGATCGGCTTCACCTGGGAGCACGATCTTCACCTGTACTGGCGGCGGGCCATGACGCTGGCCGGACTGGCCGGGCCGGGCGAACTCTGGGAGCGCAGGCTGGGCGAGGTCGCGATGGGGGGTCCGCGCAACTTCACCGTGCCGCTGCCGGAAACCGATCCGACGTTCCGCAACTGGGTGTCCGGCATCCTGGATCAGGCTGCGGCGCTAAACAATCCGACCCCGAGCACGCTCGGCGACATGGACATGGTCGCCATCGGCCCGCGCCGCACCCTGCTCGCCGACCACGGTCTGGTCTGTCCGCCCATGCCCAAGCCCTACGGCATCGAGGCCGGGCCGCTCGAGCAACTGATCCTGCAGGACGAGTTCGACAAGCACGGCATCGCCCAGCCGTCGATGGGCATCGGGCAGTGGGTGGTGCCGATCGTGTTGCAGCGCGGCACCCCCGAACAGCTCGCCCGCCTCGCCGCGCCCGCACTGCGCGGCGAGGAGATCTGGTGCCAGCTGTTCAGCGAGCCGGAAGCGGGCTCGGACGTGGCGTCACTGAGCCTGCGCGCCACCAGGGCCGACGGCGGCTGGCGGCTCAACGGCCAGAAGATCTGGACCACGCTGGCGCATCGCTCGCACTGGGGTCTGCTGCTGGCCCGCACCGATCCGGAGGCCGAGCGCCATCGCGGGCTGACGGTGTTCCTGGTGGACATGCACGGCGAGGGCGTCACCGTCCGGCCGATCACCCAGTCCAGCGGTGACGCGGAGTTCAACGAGGTGTTCTTCGACGACGCCTTCGTCCCCGACGAGATGGTGCTCGGCGAGCCGGGTCAGGGCTGGGCCCTCACGCTGGAAACCCTGGCCCAGGAACGGCTTTTCATCGGCGGCGTCCGCGACCCCGGACACAACCAGCGCATCGTGGGCATCATCGAGCGCGAGGAGTTCGCGGGCAGCCGGGACGAGGCGCTGCGCACCCTCGGCCGGATCAGCGCCCGCGGCGCGGCGATCTCGGCGATGAACCTGCGTGAGACGATCCGCAGGCTCGACGGCCAGCCGGTGGGGCCCGGCACGAGTATCGCCAAGGCCGCGGCGGCGATGCTGCACACCGACGCCGCGGCGGCCGCGCTGGAATTGATCGGCCCGGCGGCCGCGTTCAGCGAAACCGTCTCCGAGGTCGTGCATCACGAACTCGACATCCCCACCTGGGTGATCGGCGGCGGGACCCTGGAGATCCAGCTCAACACGATCGCCGCCCTGGTGATGGGGCTGCCGCGCAAGTGAACGGTCAGCGCCCGTTGCTCTCCCGGAGCAGCGGGCGCACCACCCGGTCACGCACCGGGGTCAGGCGCTGCTCGAGCCGGTCGAGCAGCGAGTGCAGGTTCGCGTCGCGGGTGAGGCGGTCGTCGAGCACCACATTGATGGTGCCGCGCAGCAGGGCGTAGGCCTCCCATTGCTTGGGCGCCATCGTGCGCGGGGAGCGCCGGATGATGCCGTCGGCGATCGAGACGGCGGCCTCGCGGGCGGTGATGCGCTGGTTCAGCGGCCAGGGCAGCATCTCGCCCACCTCGCGACCCAGTTCGTCGTCGTCCAGCGTGTTCTTGGTCATAGCGGTCTCGACCACGCCAAGGTAGGCGACACCGGCGGTCGCGCCGTGCGCGGACAACTCCACGCGCAGCGCGCGGCCGAACTGCTCGACGGCGGCCTTGCTGGTCATGTACGGCGAACCCGCCATGCCCGGGGCGAAGGCGGCCGCCGAGGAGACGACCACGACATGCCCGCCTGCCTCGATGACGCTGTCCAGGGCGGGCTGCACGGTGTTGAAGACGCCGGTGAGGTTCACCGCGATCACCCGGTCGAAATCGGCCGGATCCATCAGCCGGATGGTGGCGGGCGGCGGCACGATGCCCGCGTTCGCGACCACCACGTCGATGCGGCCGAGTTCTTCGCGCACCCGGGCGATGGCCGCGCGCATGCCCTCCCGGTCGGTCACGTCGGCGGTGAGCGCGAAGCCGCGCACGCGCAGATCGCGGGCCACGGATTCGGCGGCGGCGGCGTCGATGTCGATCACCGCGACGTGCGCGCCGCGCGCGGCGAGCAACCGGGCCAGTTCCCGGCCGATGCCGGTGCCCGCGCCGGTGACGACGGCAACCCGGTCCTGCAGGTCGAACAGCGGCTGATCGGAGACGCCGGTGAACGGCACCGCGGCGAGCAGGCCACGCAGATCCGGCAGTTTCATCGGGTCCTCATCTCATACGATTCCGCGTCGAAACGTCGTGTGCGGCGAGCATATTCGAAGCTCCAACTCGGGTACAGGCCGGAGTTGGCGCCGTCGGCGGTGGTGTAGTAGCTGTTGCAGCCGCCGGTCAGCCAGGCGGTGTCGGTGCTGCGCGCGTTGACGTCGGCGAGGAACGCTTCCTGCACCTCCGGCCGGACCACGACCCGCGCGATCCCCTTGTCCCGCATCGTCGTCAACGCGTCGACGATGTAGCGGGCCTGCGACTCGATCATGAAGACCGCCGACTGGTTGCCCACCACGCCGAACGGGCCGAGGGTGGTGAAAAAGTTCGGGAACCCGGCCATCGAGGTGCCGAGGTAGCTGCTCGGCGCTTCGCGATAGATATCGGCGGCCGAGCGGCCGTCGACGGCGTGGATGCGTTCGAACACCTTGGCGGGCATGCCGAATCCGGTCCCCCAGATGAGCGTGTCCACCGGATGCTCCACACCGTCGGCGGTGACCACGGAGTGCTCCTTGATCTGCTCGATCCCGGCGGTGACGACCTCGACATTGGGCTGGGTCAGCGCCGGGAAGTAGGCGTCGGAGAAAATCGCCCGCTTGCAGCCGATTACGTAGTCCGGAGTCAGGATCTTGCGCAGCTTCGGGTCGCGCACCTGTCGCAACAGCTGCAGCTTGGCCAGCGCCTCATACGGGTGACGGAAACGCTTGTCCACGAAGCCGACCAGGCCGAAGCTCTCGATGCCGGTGTAGAACGCGCCGCGCACCGCCTTCCCGAGCACCGGCAGTATGCGCAGCAGCGCGCGCTCCACACCGGTGGTACGACGGTCGAGCCGGGAGACGATCCACGGCGCGGACCGCTGGAACACCGTCAGCTTGCCCACCTTCGGCTGGATCTCCGGGATGAACTGCACCGCCGAGGCACCGGTGCCGATCACCGCGACCCGCTCGCCGGTCAGATCGTGATCGTGATCCCAGTGCAGCGAATGGAATTGGGTGCCCGCGAATTTCTCCTTGCCGGGCAGGTTCGGGATATTGGCCTCGCTGAACGGGCCGACCGCCGAGATCAGGACATCGGCGGTGTAATCGCCCTTGCCGGTCGCGATCCGCCACTGCTCGGCGTCCTCGTCGAAGCGCGCGTCGGCGACCTCGACGTCGAAGCGCATGTGCGGCACGATCTCGAAGTCGGCGGCGACCTTCTCCAGGTAGGCGAGGATCTCCGGCTGGGTGCCGTAGGTGCGCGACCAGTCGGGGTTGGGCGCGAAGGAGTACGAGTACAGCTGCGAGGGCACGTCGCAAGCGCAGCCCGGGTAGGTGTTGGCGCGCCAGGTGCCGCCGAGGCCCGAGGAGCGTTCCAGGATCACGAAGTCGGTGATCCCCTTGGCGCGCAATTCGACGCCCAGCGCGATGCCCGCGAAGCCCGCGCCGATGACGACCACCGGGAAGTGCTGGGCGGCGTTCGGCGAGGCAGTGTTTCCCAGAGCAACGTTCTCCGGGGCAACGTCGTCCGGGACGACGTTGCCCGGGACGGCGTTGTCCGGGACGGAGGTCTTCTTGGTCGCCATACCGGCGATTCCTTTCCGAGAAAGGTCGGGTCGATTCACAGGTCCAGCACGAGGTCACCCTCGGCGGCCCGTGAGACGCAGGTCAGCATGGCCTTGTCACGTTCGACCGGCGAGAGGGTCCGGTCCCGGTGCTCCACCCGGCCGGACAGCACGCCCACCTTGCAGCTGCCGCAGAAACCCTGCTGGCAGGAGTAGGCGACGCCGGGCTGCACGCGCCGGATTGCGGCCAGCGCCGACTCCTCGGCCCCCACCCGCACCGTGGCGCCGCTGCGGGCCAGGGTGAGGGTGAACTCCGAGCCGCCGAGCACCGGTGGTGGTGAGAAACGTTCGGTGTGCAGCGAGACCCGCAGGTCGTCGCCGACGGCACGGGCAGCGGCGGCCAGCATCGGCGGCGGGCCGCAGACGTAGATCGCGGTTCCGGGCGGGGCCGAGGCGACGAGGGACGCCACGTCGGGCTGACCGAATTCGTCGTCGGGGCGGATCTCGACCTCCACGCCCTCGATGGCCGCCAGCTCGTCGAGAAACGGCATGGTGGCGCGGGACCGGCCGGTGTAGACCAGACGCGCGAAGCGGTGTTCGGCGCGTGCGGCGCGCAGCATCGGCAGGATCGGCGTGATGCCGATGCCGCCAGCGACGAACAGGTACCTTGGCGCGGCCACATAGTCGAAGGCGTTGCGCGGACCACGGATTCGCACCCGATCGCCGACCTTCAGCTCGTGCACCTCCACCGATCCCCCACCGCCGTCGGCGATGCGGCGCACCGAGATCCGATAGTGGCGGCGGTCGGCCGGGTCACCGTTGAGCGAGTACTGACGCTGCCTGCCCGACGGCAGGAACAGGTCCAGATGCGCACCGGGCACCCAGGCGGGCAGCTCGCTGCCGTTGGGGTGACGCAAGATCAGGCTGCGCACGTCCTCGGCTTCGTCGTCGATGCGATCGACCAGCATCGGCAGGTCGAAACCGGTGCGCCGGACCGGCTGCGGACGCGAAAGCAGCGGTGCCGCGGGACTGTTCGTGAACAGCTCCTTGTAGGCGTCGAACGCGCCGACCAGCAGCCGCAGCGCCGGCCCGGCGTCGTAGTGCGGACGCCCGGCGGTCGCCGCGCCCCGACCGTCGAGGACGACAGCGCCGCCGCGATCCCCCTCGGAGCCCTGGCCGCTCATGCCTGACCGCCTCGGGCCGCGGGCGAGCTCGCCAGGTAACGCAGCGCGTTGTCCATCGGGCCGAGCTGCGAGGGATGGAAGTCGGGCTTCAGGTAGCGCGGGATCTCGGTGAAGAACGTGGTGAAGCTCGGCACCACGCCACGCATGGTGGCGCTCGCCAGCTGCACCGGCCACCACCGGCCCTTGCGCGGCGAGGGATCCTTCGCGAACAGGTAGCCGCCGGTGGCGGCGAACAGTGCCAACAGCCCCATGCTGGAGATCACCGCGTGCCTGGCCTTGCGCGCGTAACTGCCGTCGACGTGCATGTAGGCGTCGTAGACCACGCTGCGGTGCTCGACTTCCTCGGCGCCGTGCCAGCGGATCAGATCGAGCATGGCCGGGTGCATGCCCTTCTCCTCGAGCACGTCGTTGGTCAGCAGCCACTCGCCGATCACAGCGGTGTAGTGCTCCATGCCCGCGAACAGCGCCAGCCGCTCACACAGCCATTCGTGCTTGGCGCGACCGGTGAGCCCGTGATCGCCCAGCATCCGGTCCACCAGCCAGCCGACCAGCTCGACCAGCGGCCCGACCTCGAGGCCCAGCTTCTCCAGCTGGATGCGCGCCTGCTCGTGCGAGGTGGCGTGCATGGCCTCTTGGCCGATGAAACCGCGCACCTCTTCGGCGAGCCGCTCGTCGTCGATCAGCGGCAGCGCCTCCGACAGCGCCTGGGCCATCGCGCGCTCGCCCTCGGGCAGCAGCAGGTGCATGACGTTGATGATGTGCGTGGCCATCACTTCGCCGGGAATGTAGTGCAGCGGCACCGAGGAGAAGTCGAAGGCGACGTCGCGGGCATGAATCGCGTGCGCCTGCTCGGTGTAGGAGGCAGTACCCATTGTGGATCCTCACGGCTCGGCGTTGAACGGGGAGGACTTGACGATATTTGTTGACATCAGTCAATGTCAACAGCGCTCGATGTCAACATCCCGATGTGAGAGGATGGGAAACATGGTGGCCGATTCCGACGCACTCGCCGGTATGCGCACGTGGCGCGGCCTGGCCCCCGCCGACCGCATCGCCGCCCGCCGCGCCCAGCTCATCGAGACCGCGACCGACATGATGGCGACCTCCGGCTCCGCGGAGCTGTCCATGCGCGGAGTGTGCCGGAAGGCCGGGCTCACCGAGCGCTACTTCTACGAGAACTTCCCCAACCTCGACGCCCTGATGACCACGGTCCTCGAAACCGTCGTCATCGCCGCCCGCGACCGCCTGCTCGAGGCCCTCGCCGAAGCCCCCGCCGAACGCGAGGCGATGTTCCACCACGTCGTGTCCGCCTTCACCGACTTCCTGCTCGAAGACCGCCGCCGTGGCCCGATCATGTTCATCGAGTCGCAGGCCAACCCCGTCCTCAGCGCCCGCGGCGACGAACTCATCGCCCTGTTCACCGCCCCCATCGCCTTCACCATCGGCAGCGGCGACTACCGCGAACCCCTCCCCGACCACCTCGACGCCACCCTCAACGCCAACGCCATCTTCGGCGCGCTGGCCTACCTGTATCGCCCGTGGCTGGACGGCACCTTCGAGGTCTCGCGCGAACGCTTCGACCACCACGCGGTGCGACTGCTCACCAGCATCGCCACAGTGCGCTCCTCCGATATCGACAGCGCCGCACCCGACGCTCCGTAGCGCTCCACCCGGGGGGCTCATCCCGCCCTCCGTCACGAGCGTTTCCTCGAGAAGGCGCGGGGCAACCGGTGAGCATGGCTACCGACAACACTTCCGCACACACCGACAACCCGGCGCATGTCGACCCGAGCGATCTGCGCCGACTCCTCGACGCCGTACCCAGCAGTTGCCTCGTGCTGTCCGAAGGTCGAGTCCAGGTCCACAACGGCCCCGCGGACGACGACAGCGTGCTCGTCGTCGTCACGCGCAACGACCTCGTCGCTCACCTCGGCGATCGCCCCGACGAGGCCGCACTCACCACCGAGGCCGCGCTCCTCGCCGACAAGATCCGGCTGCTCGGAGCCTGAGGAACCTTCGCCCGGAGCTACCGACGCACCTGCACTATGTCCGCATCCGTACTACGCCGCCCCTCACACGATCGGGGCGGCGCGCGTTCGCGTTCGCGACGTCAGTGCGAGTAGTCCCGGAACGTCATGACGCCACCGACCATGACAACCACCACCGTGAGGGTGAAGACCACGACGCGAAGCCACGTCGGGCCGTAGTAGGCGGCAGCCATCGACGCACCGAGAGCCGCGAGAATCATCACCACCCCGTAGAAGGGTGTGTACTGCTCCTTGTCGACCATTCCTCCAGTGTCCGCCGACTACACCCCCGCGGCAATGCGGCTGACAGGCACATCCGGGCGGATCGGTTCCGAACCGCAGGCACGGCTCGCTCAGGAATCCCGGAGGCGAAGGTCTCGCTCGATCAACTCGTGAACCAGAACGGCTCGTCTCCGAAGGCCGATGATTCGGCCGAGACGACCACCGGCCGTCCGAGTCGGGAGCGCGTTTCAACCGCTGTGGCTGCCGTCGGCGTGGCCGGTGAGGCCGAGTGCGGCGATCTGCCGCACCCCGTGCTCGAAACCGCACACGGCGATCGACGCGGGCGCCATCGACATCCGAATACCATGCGCCACCGGCAGTTCCACCCACCGCGCCAGCATCGCGCGGGAGAAATGGCCGTGCCCGACGAACACCACATCGCGGCTCCGCATGTATTGCAGGGCCAGCGCCACGGCCCGGTCGGCGCGAGCACTGACCGCGGGCACGCTCTCACCGCCCGGGCAACCGTGCGTCCAGACCAGCCAGTCCGGCACCGCCCGCCGGATCTGCGCGGCGGTGAGGCCCTCGTAGTCGCCGTAATCCCACTCGGCCACCAGCGACAGCACCTCGTCGACGTCCAGTCCCGCCAGCTCCGCGGTGTCCACCGCCCGGCTACGCGGGCTGCTGATGATCAGCGGGTCCCGCAACTCCAGTCCGGCGAGGGCCCCGGCGGCGGACTCGGCCTGCTCACGGCCGGCAGAGGTCAGATCGATGTCCGTGCGACCGGTATGCCTGCCACCGTCCGACCATTCCGTCGCGCCGTGTCGAAGCAACACGAGGCGGTGCCACTGGACGCTCACACCGACGATTCTGCCGCACATCGGACCGGCCGCGCCTTCTCGATCCGCACCCGCCGAGTAATCGCGTTGCCCGTGTCAGCACGAGCTGCCACCATCCCCTCATGGACACCGCAGCGCTCGCACCGGGCATCGCGCCGCCTCAGCGGATCGACTTGGGCGACCTTCTGGTGCGCCGTTGGCGATCCGAGGACCTGATCCCCCGATTCGAAGCGATCGCGGCCTCCTTCGACCACCTCCATCCATGGATGGACTGGCTGGCCGAGCCCATGACACTCGAGCGGCAACACGACTTCGGCGATGCGGCGGCTGCGAGCTGGCCGAGCCCCGACGGCAGCTGCCACTACGGCATCTTCGACGCCGAGGGAACCCTGCTCGGCGCGATCGGGCTCCACGATCGCGTCGGCCCGCGCATGCTCGAACTCGGCTACTGGTGCCACGTGTCCCATACCGGCCGAGGAGTGATCACCCGTGCGGCCGACGCGCTCACCCGAATCGCGTTGACACTCACCGGCATCGACCGCATCGAAATCCACTGCGACGAATCCAACATTCGCAGCGCCGCAGTCCCCGTCGACTCGGATACCGGCTCGATCGGGTCGAGCGCTGCGAGGTGCGCGCGCCGGCAGAGACGGGCCGAGGGATGTTCTGGGTCGCGGACAGGCAGAGCCGGGAGATGTGAGCGTCCCGCGAGGAACCTGGTCGCCATGGCGACCTCGGGCCGAACAGCGACGCAGCAGTGGCTGGCGCACCAGACCGGTTTCGGGCACAGTTCATCCGGATATCGGATTCTGATTCCGCCTCGGCGGAGGTCGGTAGGGCTAGGGAATGAAGACCAAGTTTGTCGCCGCTACCGCGGCTCTGTTCGCAGGGGTCACCGCACTGACCGGATGCTCGAGTGATGCCGACGTGGTGTCCAAGAACCTGTCCAAGGAGTCGGACCAGTTCAAGATCGACCGTCGCGTGGTGTTCTTCAACGGAATCACCGACAAGTACCTGCTGGTCATCGAAGGCAAGTGCTCGATCAAGGACGAGAACAACCAGCTCGAGGTCACCTGCAAGACCGGTGACGACGAATACAAGAAGCACTTCCTCGGCCTCTCGGACAACGTCAGCTATTTCGTGGAACAGGTGGAAGGCGCCACCGTGAGTCCCTACCACTACAAGGTGATCTTCAAACCCGAGACCATCGTCCCCGACGTCGACCATCCCTGAGGTCGGCCGCACGTGGTCTCGATACCGTTGACATCCAGTCGAGCTCTGTCCCGCTGCGGTCGCACCGTCGGTTCGGTCGGCGTCGAATGGCAGGAGTGGCCGAATGAGGGGCATCGAGAAGATCAGCCGATCTGTACCCCGACTCCGAGTGGGCACGAGCCAACCTACGACGACAGCTCGGTGCAGCAGCACACATCACGGAACCGATCGGCTCCCGAGCGCGTCTGATTCATGCAGAACCGAGGAGAGGCAACCGTTGTGAGCGAATCCGATCCCAGCGCACTTGTGCTGAACGTCGACCCGCACGCGTTGGCCGAGCTTGATCGAGCCTGCGGCGAACTGGCCGCCGCGCTCACCGATGCGCAGGATCGAGCCGCCGCGCTCGGCGCGCTCACCACCTGGGGACTCGGAGAGAACGACCCGGCACTACGCACGGCGCAGGCCCTGGTGAGCATCTTCCGAGAGAAGGCGTCCGGTGGGCCGCGCAACGCGCATTCCGTACTCGGTGAATACCTGGCGAGCGCGGAGGAGCTGCGGGCGCTGTTCGCGACCGTCGCGACGGCACTGCCGCAGGTGGATGAGGAGTTCGCCCAGCAGGTGGGGCAACTCGGCAGCTGACACGGACGCCGCTTCCAGCATCCGGCTCCGGACCCGTCTACGCCCCGCAGATCATTCCCTATGGCCTGGAACTCGTTGAGCCGTACGTGATCTTGCGCTGGAGCCGGGCACAAGCCGACAGCGCAGCGAACACGCTGGAGAAGTCTCTCCGCGAAATCGAGCCATGTGGTCGTCGGCGACTCATGCCGGATGTCGCCGCCCTACAGGTGGCCGGATCGTAGTTCGTCCATGAATCCATGGATTCGCTTCCCGTCGCCATACCACCCCTCGAACCGCGGCTCGGTCGATGCCGTCGACGGGTCGAGCAGGTGGCCGACTCGGGCCAGTTCGAAGAGTAGTGGGACGAGCTCGATCCCCTTCTCGGTGAGCGAATACCGCCCTTGGGAGCCTCGGGGGGCGGGCGCCTTGTGCAGGAGACCTGTCTCGACGAGGTGAGCCAGTCGCCGCGACAGCGTCGGCGGGCTGATGCCCTCGCGTGATCCGGTCAGCAGGTCACGAAAGGTGCGGTGATCGCAGAAGGTCACATCCCGCAAGATCACCAGGCTCCAGTGGTCACCGAGCAGTTCGACGCCGCGGTTGATGGGGCAGTTCGAACGTGGCATCAACGCCGCTACTCCTTCCAAGTGATTGCGCTTTGATACTAGTCGCCGCTACGCTACGAGAAGTAGTAGCGATCTGTAACCACTAGAGCGGATCGCGTCCGCGACGACTGTGTTGCTCGGCGCCAGAACACCGTTCGATGATCGGAGACGACCTGTGACCACCCCGGAAGCTGAACGCCATCGCGCCTTCGCCGCGACATTTCTGTCCGTCGCGGACGCCACCGTCGACTGGAGCGCACCCACGCCCGTCGAAGAGTGGCAGGCCCGCGATATCGTTGACCACCTTCTCGACTGGCTGCCGCCACTGCTCCGGAGGTGGTCGGATATCGCCCTTCCGCCCGCGACCGGAGAGACACCGGCCGCCAGGTGGGCCGACCGCGCGACTGCCGTGCAAGCCCTGCTGGACTCACCGGACCGCGCCGCCACGGTCGTCTCGGAGGGGCCGTTCGCCGGGGATTCGATCGCCCGTCTGATCGATCGCATCTACACCGCGGACGTATACATGCACACGTGGGACCTGGCGCGGGCCGGCGGGATCGATGTCGCGCTCGACGCGCAATACGCCCAGGATCTCCTCGAGGGGATGCGGCCCATCGAGTCGGCCATGCGAGAGTCAGGTCACTACGGACCGCCGACTCGGACCGACAGCGACGATCCGGTGGATCGCCTGATGGCATTCATCGGCCGTGCGGTGACGTTGCCGTAAGCGTGGGCGCGGTCGCGGGAACAGGCCCACCGTCGAGGTCGGATGGGGGCAATGACGGCAACGGGCCGACTACTGCCCGTGCAACGGTCAATGCTCGTGGAACGGCACCGCCAAGGATGCCGCGGTCGAGTATCTGGACCTGCTGCCGGAGATGACGCCGCAGCAGCGGTTGGTGATCAAGGAGATTGCCGACGCGATCACATGGCTTCGGCGCTTGCGTCATCTGCGAACAAGCGAACGCAGGCGGCCGAGGTACTCGGCTGCTGGTCGAGGCCATCATTGGCGAGGACATCGAAACGGACCAGTGGTGGTGCGCGCACTTCGCGCGCGAGGCAACTGAACCGACCGCCGCGGATCGCCGACCCGGTGATCGCGCTCCGCACAGTGCGGAGGCGGAAGACCCGTAGAAGCAGCGCGAGCTGCGGCCGGCGTCCGGTGATGGTCTGTATCGAATTGAAACCAGGCGAGTTGATGCACGCATTTCGTCACCGCATTTCTCGCCGAGGGCCGTGGTTGAGCTCAGCGAACCGGCTGGCTATCTCGGCCAAGTCTGCGATCAACTCCCAAAGAGCGGCATCCTTTGAGGCTTCCGCCGGAGGATGCCACCCCAGCGAATGCAGCCACAGCCGATCGGCAGTGTCCCTGAGCTGCGCAGCCAATCCGACGATGCCGACCTGTCCTCGCGTCTGCCCATCACCGGATCGACGACGGTACGCACGCTGCCTACAGGATCCCGAGCAGTACAGCCGTGGACGGCCGATGTCTACCGACTCCAGAAGGGCGCCACATTGCCTGCAGAACAAAGAAGCCACCGCCTTTCGTAAGCGTCGTGTTACGAAATCAACCGGCCGCACTCCTCACGGACGACCAGCAGTGCTTGCGCAGCCTGTCATATACCGATCTACTGGTACCAGCAGGAACAAAGCTGGACGTACCACAGGACATCGAAGACCGATGGAAGTGGCTATTCTTTTCCGCACCGACGCCACGGAAATCTCCGGTCACGTTGAGCGCAGCGAGTGGTGCCGTCCAGCAGCCGCAGAGTCGGCTCGAATCTGTCGCCCAGACAGGCGACCGCCGAGGATATCGAGCAGAAATGCTTCGAAGGGATGTCGCAGTGCTGACAAGAGCCGTCGCGGAATACATCGAATCCAACAAACTTGCGTGTAGGTACGGAGCCGATCCAAACCACGCAGCATACGCCCTTACGGACATTATCGGCGAGGGACCGGACGCCAGCAAGCAATTCTCCGGCGAAGCTATCCGCAATTGGGTAAACAATCCGACCGATCTCAGATACTGGCCCCGATGGGACCAGCACCTGTATAATACCTGCTTCGTTATATTCGACCTTGCGTCGGAGCCCTATGAAAACGTCTTGTTGTGCACAAGCCAGAATCTGGGGGGCGGCGAACGCTATCGTTGTCGATATTCAGAAGGGGAGGGCGAACGATGGACGTTCGCCAAGATCAACAGTTTGGTGGGGTCGGAGACGCGTGCCGAAATTGGGCTGCCCAGCGCGAATAGCCCGCAGGAGGGGGCAGAACACCTCCGGCAGCTCATCTGTGCGCATTTGACGGAGCTCGCTCACGGTTGATTCCGCGCCTGTGCGGCTCCGCTGATTTCGGGGTGCTGGCAGGTGCCCGTAGGCAAGCGGGCTACCCGCACGTCTGGTGAGCATCTTGACCAGCGCCCCGGATGGAGGAGGCAGCCGGCTCCCAGATCGGAAGCATCCAGGGACCGGTTCGCCGCCGCTTCGATGCAAATCTCTAGACATTCGGACAAAAGGATTTCGATGACGTTCTCAGCCACCCGGCCGACCCGACATGGGTACGGAAATATCTCACGCGCGCCGCCCGGCCATTGATGGATGAAGGCCTTCGTCCAGGAGTTGTCGCAGTCCAGCCAATTGGCGACAGTCGTTGCTCCAGAATTGAACAGCGCCGATTTTCGGCAAGTACCGGGTCATCAATTCCTTCCAGGAAAGGATCTATCATGGGTCAAATACGAAGCTTCGTGCAGGATCTCGACCCCTCCAAACCCGCGGAGGCGGAGATGCGGCAACATATCGAGACGCTCGCGCGGCTGGCAGCTTCGAAAGCCGAGTTTTTCGAACTGCAGGTCGCTACTTCGTTGCGAACTGCGGGCAGCGAGGACAACCAGACTGTACCTGTGGAGGCCGTACTGAATAGCGCCAGTGAGACTCACGCATATAGCAGTAAGAGTTCGGGTGCGATCTCTGATACAGCAGTGGCGGCACTCAGGTCCTTCTGTGGCGGCACGAAGGACGAAATCGTCACTGGAGTGGGGGCCCTCATCACCAACGGCCTCGCAACATTTCTCGGCGACGCCAGTGCGTCAGAGAGCACCCTGAAGAAGTACTACGTGATGACGGAAGGCTTCTCTGTCATCCGAGTGGACCTGATGGCGTGGCAATTGAAGATCGAGTCCAGCGGAATTCAGAATAGACTCGAGAAGGTGAGTGCCTTCGTGCTGGTGAAATCTGCGGTCGACCTGCAGAAGATCCGATTCAATACTTTCTTGAATCTGTACCAGCGCCAGCTGAACTCCATGAAACTCGAGGACAAGGATGTTCAAGCGGCACTGGGAACTGCCAGGGACATCTACAAAAACTTCCTCCAGCCTGCGATATCAAGACGAGACGGAGTCATGGCCGATCGCCAGTCCTTCAATTTGGCCTTGTTGCCTGGATGAGGCGACTCCACTCCTGGCTCCGGAGTCCGGGGGCACATCGTTGTCATCCTCGAACTCCCCTTCTCACGAGTGGGCTGTGCCGCTCTCGGCAGCCACAGCCCACCACCATCACACAGTCGGCGCCGGTGTTCGTCGCGCCCAGCCACACGGAGCCCAGTCCGCGCTGCTCGAGCGGAGAAGACGCCACCTAAAATGGCTCGAGCTTCGGCCACTCACACCTGATCCGGCCCCACCGGTCAGTGGAACAGCAACTGGTCGAGCGTCGGAGTCCATGGATGCCGGATCGGCTGTCGCGCAACAGTTTCGGAGCGGCAACGGACTATCGTCGCGCGGACGTCCCGAGCCTGTCCAGCTCGGCGAGATCCGCCTCGGACAGCGAGAGCCGAGCGCCGGCGATGTTCTCCCGCAGGTGCGCCACCGAGGACGTGCCCGGGATGAGCAGAATGTTCGACGACCTGTGCAGCAGCCATGCCAGCGCGACCGACATCGGTGTCGCGTCGAGCCGGGCGGCGACCGCGGACAGCGTGGCCGATTGCAGCGGACTGAACCCGCCGAGGGGGAAGAACGGCACGTAGGCGATGCCCTCGGCGGCAAGCCGGTCGATCAGCTCGTCGTCGTGACGATGGGCGAGGTTGTACATGTTCTGGACACACACGATCGGCGCGATACCCTGCGCTTCGGCAACCTGCTCGGCGGTAGCGTTGCTCACGCCGAGATGGCGGATGATCCCCTGTTCCTGGAGGTCGACGAGCGTCTCGAACGCTTCGGCGATCGAACCCGCCCGCGGGCTCGTGGCGTCGCCGAGCCGGAGGTTCACCACATCCAGCCTCCCGAGTCCGAGAGATTCCAGGTTCTCCTCGACCTGACGCCGCAACTGGTCCGGCCGCTTGGCCGTCGGCCATCCGCCCTGCTCGTCGCGTTCCGCGCCGACCTTCGTCACGATGTGCACAGACTCCGGGTAGGGATGCAACGCTTCGCGGATCAGCTGGTTGGTGATGCGCGGCCCGTAGGCGTCGCTGGTGTCGATGTGGGTGATCCCGGAGTCGACGGCCTCGCGGAGCACGGCAATCGCGCCGTCCCGGTCCGCGGGCGGCCCCATGACCCACGGGCCCGCGAGCTGCATCGCGCCGTAACCGAACCGGGAGAGGGTCAGATCGCCCAACGTCCAGGTGCCGCCGGGAAGTGATGGGGCAGGTGTGCTCATGCTTCTCGTCTCTCTCGTCTTGCTCGAGGCGTAGTTTCCAATGGCGACCAACTTCATAATGGCGAGGTAACTTCCCGACAGGAAGTAGGCACTTCGAAGTGCCTTGGTCACCCACGGGTAACGGGAGCAGACGATGAGCACGACCACCGCCGCGGCCAAGAGAGCCCAGGCCAAGATCGAGTACAACGCCTTTTTGGCGGTGTGCCCGAGCAGGCAACTGCTGGACCGGATCTCCGACAAATGGGTCGGGCTGATCCTGTGCGCACTCGGCGGCGCCTCGCCTGCGGAGCAACCTCGTCCGATGCGCTTCTCCGAGCTGTCCCGCCGGCTCACCGGCGTCAGTCAGAAGATGCTCACCCAAACCCTGCGTTCCCTCGAGCGCGACGGCCTCCTCACCCGCACCGTCAGGCCGACCGTCCCGATCACGGTCTCCTACGAGCTCACCGACCTCGGCCTGTCACTGCACCAGCTGATGCGGGGCATCAAGATCTGGGCTGAGACGCACATGGACGAAGTCCTCGCCCACCGCACGGAACACGACGCCCGCAGGTAGCAGTCCATCAGTGGGAAGCAGTCCCGCCCGCCGCGGAAAATCTTTTCCGGTGCGCGCAGACTCCTGCCGACGGGTGCTCAGTCCGGCTCAGGAACGTGAGGTGATCACTCGGCACTGCCCGCCACGGCCGAGGCGGGCAGTGGGCAGGAAACCTGGCCTCGCAACCGCCAGACGAGTGCCACAGCGGTCAGGATCATCGCGACGACAGCGAGCAAGGGCTGGACCGGGGCGAACCAGGTGATGGCACCGGAATAGCCCAGGGCGAGGAGCGCGATCTTGTTGCACACCGGGCACCCCACGGCGAACCACGCCAGGATTCCGCCTGCCACGCCCATCCGGCTCGAGCGGCGCTCGCCCATCTCGGACTCCGGGGTCACGAAGCGATCGTCGCCGGAGGCGTCGGCGTCGCTCGGTCGCAGGTAGGTGGCCACCAGCATGCCCGACAGCACCGAGGTCAGCAACCAGACCGGGTAGTTCCACCACACCGGCGGAATTTCTCGGCCGAACACCGGATTGGGGATGAGGACGGTGGCCGTGCCGATGACCACGGCCACGACGCCCGCGGCGAGGGTGGCGCCCAGCACTTGCCGCGCCGTCCACATCCGCAGCGCTTGCCCGGCCAGCACGATGCTCTGAGCCGTCGTCGATCGGGAAGCAGCTGGAGGAGAGATCACAAGCCCATCCTGTCACGGGCGATCGGTCAGACCCTGGCAACGCCGAGCAACTGCCCGATTCCGTCGGTGACGGCCATCGCGAGCACCCCACCACTGACGACCCGCACGACAGCCCGGCTACGGGCGGCGCCGAGGCGGGCGCTGAGGCTGCCGGTGCTCCGTGGTACCCGACCAACGCTCCATTTCCGTGGTGCCCTCCGGCAGATCGCCTGAGGCAGAATCGCACGGGGCGTAGCGGGCCAGATGCACCGGAGCGTTCGGCACCGCGTCACCCCGCAGGGTGACGGTACGCAGGACCACCGTGCCGAATACGGGATCGGCCGAAGTAGCTGATGTTTCCGGAGGCTCCGGCTGGTTCGTCACGCTTGGTGGCTGTGAGATGGTCGGGTCCACCGGCGCGGCGCCGAGGGCGACGTGGCGACGCGACGCTCGAACGGGCCGGCGACGTCGGCGAGGCGGCCGCCGAGTCATCCGTCCGTGGTGGATTCGTCTCTCCGCCAACGCAAGCCGTGACCACAGCCACCGCGCATACGGTGAGCGCGGCCTGCAAGTATCGTCGAGTTCGCATCGGTCCCCCCGTGCTTCGCACCCCTCTGGTACCAGGTGTACCGGCCGATGCCACAGGCCATTACGTGTGTCGTAGCCCCTACTTTCGAGGGCTTGCACTGGCCGGGCCAGCACACTCGGGCACCCGTCCAGCAGGCGAGGAAATTTCCACATGCGACAAGAGCCGAATGGCACTAGCAGGGCCCGTCACCAGCTGAGACCGTCGAGATATGCCTCCCGCTTCCGATGTGGTGGTGCTGACCGACCGGCTGACGAAATCGTACGGCCGACTGGTCGCGCTGCGTGAGGTCGACCTGCGGATCGAGCGCGGTGAGGTGTTCGGGTACCTCGGGCCGAACGGGGCCGGGAAGTCCACCACCCTGCGTGTGCTGATGGGGATGCTGCGCCCCACCGCGGGGAGGGCTGAACTGTTCGGAATGGATGCCTGGTCGGCTGCGGTGGCCGTCCATCGGCGGGTCGGGTATGTACCGGGCGAACTGGCCCTCTACCCGCGAATGACCGGGCGTCAGCACATCGATTACCTGCGCAATCTGCGCCGGGACCGCGACCGGAAGTACGCCGATACCTTGGCGACCCGACTCGACCTGCAGCTCGACAAACCTGTGCGGGCACTCTCGAAAGGCAACCGGCAGAAGCTCGCCCTGGTCCTCGCCGTCATGAGCAGGCCCGAGCTGTTGATTCTCGACGAGCCGACCGGGGGTCTGGACCCGCTCGTCCAGCTGGAGTTCTACGCGATCCTGCGCGAGCACACCGCGACGGGCGGCACGGTGCTGCTGTCCTCGCACGTCCTCAGCGAAGTCCAGCGGGTCGCGGACCGCGTCGGCGTCCTACGGGAAGGCCGCCTGGTGGCTGTCGAGAGGCTCGAGGATCTCCAGGAGAAGTCTCTGCATCACGTCGTCGCCGAGTTCGCGCACCCGGTCGATGCCACGGATTTCCAGCACCTCGGCGGCCTGCGCGACATCGTGATCGAAGGGACCACCCTTCGTTGCAGCGCGCCCCAATCCGCACTGGACGCACTGATCAAGCACGTCGCGCGACACACCCTCGTCGACTTCGAATGCGCCGAAGCGAGTCTCGACGAGACCTTCCTCGCATTGTATGGATCGGGGGAACCGTGATGGCGAACAGTACCCTCACCCGGACGGTGTCGACTCGAACCGTCTTCATGAAGACACTGTGGGACCAGCGGTGGTCGCTGCCGGCCTGGGTGGCGGGGCTAATGCTGCTCGTCGCCATGTACGTCGCGATCTGGCCGAGCGTGCGCGACCAGCCCTCGATCAGCGGCTTCATCGAGCAGATGTCGGAGGCGATGCGGGCACTGTTCGCGATGTCCGGCGCGGACATGTCCACACCGGTCGGCTACGTGCAGGTGGAGCTGCTGGCGTTCATGGGACCGCTGTTGCTGCTGCTCTACGCGATCACCACCGGAGCCGCATCGGTCGCCGGCGAAGAGGAGCACCGCACGCTGGACCTGCTGCTGGCCGGCCCGATCAGCCGAGGCCGCATCTTCATCGAGAAATTCGCCGCGATGGCGGTCGGGATCGCACTGCTCGGAGCCGTGACCGGAGTGGCGTTGGTGGGTGAGGGAAGTCTGGCCGACATGACGCTGCCCGCGGGCAATGTCGCCGCGACGATGGTGCACATGTCGCTGCTGGCACTCGTGTACGGCACCCTCGCGGCCACCTTCGGGGCGTTGACCGGACGCCCCGGCGTCAGCCGTGCCGTCCCCGCGGTCGCCGCCGTCCTCGCCTACGTCGTCAACGGGCTCGGCCCGATCGTGTCCTGGCTCGAGCCGTGGCAGAAGTTCTCGCCGTTCTACCAGTACGCCGGCCACGATCCGCTGCGTAACGGACTGTCCGTGCCCGCCGTGCTGGTCTCCATCGGCACGGTCGTGCTGCTTGTCGTTGTCGCGTTGTTCGGGTTCGGACGCCGCGACGTCGCCGGATAGGAGGCGGTGTAGATGATGTCCTGTCCACCCATGCTCGCCGCGGCGAACCGCCCGATCGCGGCCCCCTTCGGCACTGTCTCGTTCAGAGACATCATGCGGGTGTTCAACAAATACGTGACCAATCCACTCATGATGCGGCTGGCCGGCCGGAAGTACTGGTACGCGTCGGTCATCCGGCACACCGGCAGACGCACCGGGAAAACCTACGACACACCCGTCGTGGCCGAGCGCTTCACCGGCGGGTTCATCATCCCGCTTCCCTACGGCACGCACGTGGATTGGCTGCGCAATGTACGACGCACCGGAACGGCGACCATCCGGCACAAAGGCCGCGTCTACGACGTCGCCGCTCCCGAGATCATCGAAGCCGCGACCGCCGCTCCTCTGCTGTCCCCTCGACATCGGCGCCAGTTCCGGCGATTCGGCATCGAGAAGTTCGTCATTGTCGAAACCACCGACGACGCAGGTGGCGCGACGGATGGGGGCGCCTCGACGCCGCCGTCAGACCCCGGCGACGCCGAGTAGCTGCCCGATTCCGTAGGTGACGGCCATCGCGAGCGCACCACCGCCAACGACCCGCACGATGGCCCGGCCGCGGGCCGCGCCGCCGAGGCGGGCGCTGAGGCTGCCGGTGAGGGCCAATGCCACCAGCATCGCGACGAACGTGATCGGGATGCGCGCCTGCGTCGGCGGCAACAGGATCGCCAGCAGCGGCAGGATCGCACCGACGGTGAACGCGGCGGCAGAGGCGAACGCCGCATGCCAGGGGTTGGTCAGCTCGTCCGGGTCGATCCCCAGTTCGGCCTCCACGTGCGCGGCGAACGCGTCGTGCGCGGTCAATTCCTCGGCGACCGTGCGGGCAGTCTCCGGGGACAGGCCCTTCGCCTCGTAGATCGCGGTCAGCTCGTCGAGTTCGGCCTCGGGCATGGTCGACAGCTCGTGGCGCTCCTTGGCCAACAGGGCACGTTCGGTGTCGCGCTGGGTGCTGACCGAGACGTACTCGCCCAAGGCCATGGAGACCGCGCCTGCGGCGAGGCCGGCCAGTCCGGCGGTCATGATCGGGCCGCGATCGGTGGTGGCCGCCGCGACACCGACGACAAGACCGGCGACCGAGACGATGCCGTCGTTGGCGCCGAGGACCCCGGCCCGCAGCCAGTTCAGCCGCGACGACAGCCCCCCGGCATGCGGTTCCGCGGCGTGGGGGGCATTGCTGATCGGCGAATCGGTCAAGTCCTTGCTCGAGGTCACGACCGCAAGACTATTGCGACGCGGCCCGGCCTACCAGCAATGGAAGGCTATCCGAAGCCGAGATCACCGGCCGATTCCCTGCCTACCGAGGCGATGTCACCGCCCTGGCGTCGCCTCGGTGTCGACTCGGTCGTTCCAGACGGCGGCCGCACCGCTGTCACCGATGCGATAGACCTGGACGACCGATCCGACCGCCAGGGCGATACCCAGAACGATCAGCCCGATCGCCAGGACGCGGGGCGCCTGGGCCTGCGCGGATCCGGTCCGCTTCGCCCACCACTGCTGGACGCGACGCTGGCCGATCGCCCACCACGCCAGCGCGACCAGGAAGACGCCCACCGACCAGACGAGGAGCTCCTCGCCGAGCTCGGCGTGGATCTCCACCAGCGGATCACTCGGCGTCCGGTCCTCGAGCCACTCGCCGGCCTCGGTGGTCAACGGCACCAGGACGAGCGTGACGAAGGCCACGACGGGCGAGGCGATCCCGATGCGGCGTCGCGCGGCGGGCCAGCACAGCGACAGCACCAGGATCAGCGCCGCGATCGGCACCAGCGCCACCACGAAGTGCACCAGCAGCGGGTGGATCGGCATGCCGTTGAACGTGCTGAGTTCCATGAAACCGTGCCTTGGTGAGATGAGTGTCTTCGGCCTCCCACACCTTAGCGGCGGAAGCTAGGGGCTCCTGGCCGATGGCCGCAGATTCCGGTCTCCCTGCCGCCGGTGCCGCAGCCAGGTTGCGGGCCGGATCGACGCGCTTGCGCTTCCCATGTGGTACCACCGGCGGTACCATTGCTCGTTTGGCAAGGGCCGAGAAACTCCTCGCCAGGATGCGGGAGGCTCCTCGACCAATCCATCAGCGCCGCCGGACTCATGTAGACGCACTTCAACGCGGCGGTCTCGTTGGGGAAGTGCCCGCGGCCCGGACGGCTTTGCGGATGCGGGCGTTGACCGACTCGATCGCGTTCGTCGAGCAGATCACCTTGCGGATCTCCACATCGAAGGCCAGGAACGGCACGAACTCCGCCCACGCATCCGAATCTGCTGGGATAACCGGCTACCACCGGAAGTGAGCCAGAGCCGTTGACTGGACAGACCCAGGCACTGCGGACGCGCCAAGAGCCGGAGGCATCACTTACATCGCCGCACTCATGAGACGGCGACGGAGCCGGGTGACCTCGTCCAGCGATCCGTTGGAGGCCGCCAGCGAGTCGAGTTCACGCAGGTAGACACCCATGCGACGGGAGCGGACCCGGGCGGCTTCGTCGACGGCGGCGTGGCCGATGACGATGGCCTCGCCGGGGTCGCCGGTGGCCATGACGAGCGAGGCCAATTTGAGGTGCGCCAACGCCCTGGACCGGACATACATGTCACCGTAACCGCTGACGGCGGTCTGCAGTCGTGCCCGCGCCTCGCCGACGAAGCGCCCGTGCAACGCCATGTCGTAGAGCGCGTGCCCGGTGTCGCCGCCGAGCTGGGCATCGTCGTAGTAGGTCATGAAGAACGCGTCGTCGCCGGGGCTGCGGCTGCGGAAGCTCTCGTCGGCCTCGCCCACCGCGCGCACCGCTTCCTCGACGCGGTGCAGTTGGGCAAGGGCACGCGCCCGGATGACCCGCAGGCTGGCGCGTTCGGTAGGGGTGAGGCGATCGGCCCGTACCAGTCCGAGTTCGGTGAGGGTCAGTGCGGCATCCGGGTCACCGCACCAGATCTCCTGCCGGGCCATACAGGACAACACCTCGGCTCGCAGATGGACATCGCCTGCCTCCTCGGCGCAACGCAAGGCCAGGCGCTGCATCCGACGAGCGTCGTTGTGAGCGTGCGAATCGAACGCCATCCATGCCGAGGTGTTGGCGAGAAAGCCGACAGCGCTGAACAATTCGATACGGTTCGATTCCGAACACCGGGCGTCGAGCAGGGCGACGGCGTAGCGCAACTGGGCGGCGACGGTCTCGCGAACCAGGACACCGCCGTAGGTATTGTCCCAGGTGTCGAACATCCGGGCGGTGTCGAATATCTGCGCGATCTCGATCTTTCCGACACGCGCCGGGATGGGCGTCGGCTCGGTGATCTCCACCAGATCCGCGAGCGTGACCGGCGCGGTCACATCCCCGGCTGCTCGCAGCGAGTCGGAGAGGCGCAGGGGATCCTCCCCGACCCCGGCACGTGACAGCGCGTGCGACGCCCGCTGATTGACGAAACCGAGCTGATGGTCGGAATCCACACCGAGCACATGCCGGAACGCTTCCCGATACTTCGGGTCCGGCCAGGTCCGCTCTCCACACAGATACCGCCGAATCGTCTCGTCGGTGTAGCGCCCCGGGGTGCCCGTGACCTCGCCGATCCGCGCATTGACCCGCCGGGCCACCCCATCCTGGGTCCATCCCGCCTGCCGGATGAGCTGTTGCAGTTTGCTGTTGAACACGCGCTGGCGTCGTCTCACCGCTCTCGAACCCCCTCGCCCCCGAAGCCCTTGTCAAGATCTGACAGCGAAAGGCTACGTGGACACATCGATTTCGGCGAACGAGCACCGCCGACCCCCCGATTTCACCGACCGTTCCCCCCGTTGAACGCCGACTGACACGTAACTTCCTCTGGGGCTGGCATTTTCGCCGAGCTCAGGGCAGCCTCGAATGACCGACCGGCGCCCGGCGCGCACCGTCCGCATCTCACTCGAACCGGGAGTCCCGTTTGTCCTCAGCTCGATCCGGCCTACCCACCACCGTCTTCGCCAGTCAGCACCCCGCGGTATACGGCTCGCCTCTGGACACCGACGGCGAGTCCCGGGTGCCCCTCTACACCGAGCAGTTCGCGGCCGACCCGCACGCCGTATACGGGCAGCTGCGTGAGCAGTTCGGGTCCCTGGCGCCGGTATGGCTCGCTCCAGGAGTTCCGGCGACCTTGGTGATCGGCTATTGGACCGCGCTGAGGATCATGAACGACCCCGAGCATTTCCCCGCCGATCCGCGGATGTGGGAGCGCGACATCCCACCGGAGTGCCCGGTGCTGCCGATGATGCAATGGCGACCGAACGCCTTGCGCAGCGCAGGACTCGAACACGAGCGGTATCGGTCGACCACGGTGGCCGCTCTCGGCCGGGTGGATCTGGCCGCCCTGCACACATCGGTCGCGCGGATCGCGGCGACGCTCATCGACGCGTTCGCCGACCGTGGCCGGGCCGATCTGCTCGGCGACTACGCGGTCCCATTGGTGTTCGAAGTGATCAGCGAGCTGATCGGGTGCGACCCCGACGTCAGCGCGCAGACCGCCGCAGGCATGGCGATGATGTTCGACGCGACTGCCGACGCCGCCGAGGGAAACCGACTGATCGTGGCGGCGCTGGGCGAACTCGTCCGCCGCAAACGCGCCAGGCCGGGCAACGACATGACGTCCTCGCTGTCGGCCCACCCCATCGGCCTGAGCGACGAGGAGATCATCCAGCAGCTGGTCACCCTCTACGGTGCGGCGAGCGAGCCACTGACCAACCTCATCGCCAACGCCCTGTCCTGGATGATGACCCACCGGGAATTCGGGGGCGATGTCGTCGGCGGGTCGTTGTCCACCCGGGACGCGCTCACCCATGTGCTCTTCCGCGATCCGCCGATCGCGAACTTCTGCATGTCCTATCCGCCGCAGCCACAACTCATCGACGAAACCGTCTGGGTGCCGGCGCATCAGCCGATCGTGATCAGTCTGGCCGCCTGCAACAACGACCCGGCCGTCCTCGGCGGCAATATCCGCCACAACGAGTCCCATCTCGGATTGGGCGCCGGACCGCACCGGTGCCCCGCGCAGACGCCCGCGCATCTCATCGCCGGGGAGGCCATCGATCAGATCCTCGACTCGCTGCCCGAGATGGCACTGGCGGTCCCCGCCGAGCAGCTGCGGTGGCGACCGGGACCGTTCCACCGAGCACTCGAATCACTGCCCGTCGTCTTCCACCCCATTGCCTCCCCGCCTCCGCCCACCCGCTGAACGTAAGGCTCTTCGATGACTGTTCTTCCCCCTTCCCCCGTCGCGAGCACGCCCATCGTGCTCGATCCCACCGGCACCGACATCCCCGGTGAGGCCATCCGCCTGCGTGAGCGCGGACGCCTGGTCCGAGTGGAACTGCCCGCCGGAGTGCAAGCCTGGGCGGTCACCGATCCCGCGCTGCTCGAGGAGTTGTTCGTCGACTCGCGGGTGTCCAAGGACGCCGCACAGCACTGGCCCGCCTTCATCGCCGGAGAGATCTCGGCGGACTGGCCATTGATCGCGTGGGTGTCGGTGCGCAATATGCTCACCGCCTACGGCGAAGACCATCAACGACTGCGCAGGCTCATCGGACCGGCGTTCACCGCTCGCCGCGTCACCGCGTTGCGTCCACAGGTCGAGCGGATCAGCACCGAGTTGCTCGACGACCTGGCCGCCCGGCCCGCCGACGCGGTGATCGACCTGCGGGAGGAATACGCGGCGCAGGTTCCGCTGCAGGTGATCAGCGCGCTGATGGGCGTCCCGGCCGATCTGCAGCCCGGGCTCCGGCAGTGCATCGACGAGATCTTCTCCACCTCCCCGCAGCGCGATCCGCAGGAAACCTTCGCCGAGATGATCGGCATCCTGGGCACGCTCGTCGCCCGCCGCCGCGCCGAGCCCGGCGAGGACATGACCAGCCTGCTCATCAGCCACCGCGACGAGAACGAAGACCGGCTCACCGAAGAAGAACTCGTCCACACCCTGCTCCTGGTGATCAGTGCGGGCTTCGAGACCACGGTCAACCTGCTCGGCCAGGCGATCTACCAACTGCTCACCCGCCCCGAACTGCTGCCCCAACTCCGCGCGGGCACCCTGAGCTGGTCACACCTGATCGAGGAGACCCTGCGCTACGCGCCCCCGGTCGCGAACCTGCCGCTGCGCTACGCGATCACCGACATCGATGTCGACGACCAGCGGATCGCGGCGGGCGAAGCGATCATCACCAGCATCGCCGCCGCCAACCGCAGCCTCGCACTGCACGGCCCCGACGCGGACGAGTTCGACCCGAGCAGGACGACCAAGGAGCACCGGTCCTTCGGCTACGGCACGCACTACTGCCTCGGCGCCCCCTTGGCCCGGTTGGAGGCCGAGATCGCACTGCCCGCGCTGTTCGAGCGGTTCCCCGAACTGGCGCTCGCCGTCGCGCCGGAGACACTGAAGCCGTTGAGCAGCTTCATTTCCCAGGGCCACCAGAGTCTGCCGGTGTTTATGAGCGCCCAGCCCGAGGCTGCCGCCGACCGGTGAAATCCCCGCTGCCGCAGTCGTGACCGACCGGCGCGCTCAGCACGCGGAGAAGTACACCTCCAACGCGCTCGGCGCGCCGTCGGCCCGTGCCTGGCTCCAGCACCGATCGTGCGGGAAGACCACGTAGGTGGTCCAGCGGGAGTCCACCAGCCGCACGACGCGCTGGCTGTCACCGGGCACGTCCCACGCGATGACCGCCCAGGAATCGTGGCACTCACTCACCGTCGCGAGCGCGCCGCTGAGATCTCCGCCGACGTCCAGATCACGGACGATGGTCTCGGTGGTGCAGCTCGGAGCCGCATCCGGATCCTCGAAACGCAGCAAACCGGTGACGACACGGCCGCCGGCCGTCAGGAACAGGGTGTGCATTCCCTCCGGCACCGGGACGGTGCCGGAGGGCGGCTCCATGCCGAAGCGGTAGCAGCCCACCGGCACCGTCAGCATGATCTCACCGTTGACGGCGGTGGTGTCGGCCCACCGTTCGACCTCCGCCGCGGTTTCCGGCAGGTCGCCGGATGCGGGATCGCACGGGGCGTAACGAGCGACGTGCACAGGCACGTTCGGCACCGCGACACCTTGCAGGGTGACGGTGTGCAGCACGACCGTGCCGAGCCCGTGTTCGGCCGGGGCAGTTGATGTTCCGGGCGGCGCCGGGCTGTTCGTCGCAGCCGGTGGCTGGGATGCGGCCGGGTCGACCGGCGGCCGGGCGCCGGTCGACCGCGGCATCGACGCCGACGAACCGGTCGGCGACACCGAGGCATCGGGTCCGGGTGCATTCGCCTCCCCGTCGCCACAAGCGGCAAGCGCTGCCACCGCGCAGACGGTCAGCGCGGTCCGTAGGTATCGTCCGCTTCGCATCGCTCCGCCTCACATCGCGCCGTTCCGATGCCTGCTCTATCGACTTATGCCGCAGGTCATTACCGATGTAAGGTCCCCTTCATTCGAGGGCTTGCACCGACCGGCGAGCACAATCGGGCACTCGACTTCCGGATACGACGACCCGACCGCACGACCAGCAGCCCTCGCCGGGAACCGCGGGCTCAGGAGCCACAAGGCTCCATGCCGTCCAGAACCGCTTCAACCTCATCGACCGCAGCGGCATCGAAGTCCTCGGCGCTTGCGAACGAGACGGCATCGCGTTCGTTCCGTACTTCCCTCTCGCCACCGGCGCCCTGGATGAACCGGACCAGCTCACCCGACCGGCGCGCCGGCTCGGCGTATCCACCTCGGCGGTCGCCCTGGCATGGCTGCTTCGACGCTCCCCGGTGATCATCCCGATCCCCGGCACCAAGTCCCTGCGACACCTCGCCGACAACATCAGCGCATCCGACGTGGCGGCACTGTTGACCGACGAAGAGGTCCACGCACTGACAGCGGTCGCGGACGAAGCATCCGCGCGGCTCGGCACGATGCCGGATCAGATGTCCGAAGCCATGCTTCGGATTCGCGGTGGGTCCATCCGGTAGGCAGGGCCAGTACAGCCAGCTCGGCTTCACGGTAAGGCGACCCGACTCGACCTGCAGCTCGACAAACCTGTGCGGGCACTGTCGAAGGGCAACCGGCACCTCGATCAGCGGCTTCGTCGAGCAGATGCCGGAGCGATGCGGGCGCTGATCGCGATGTCCGGCGCGGACGTGTCCACACCGGTCGGCTACGTGCCGGTGGAGCTGCGAACGTCTCGACTGGATCTTGCACCCTCCCACGCCACTCGACAGTCGTGCCCGAAGAACCCGATCGCGATCGGGGTTTTCATCCAGTTCGCGCTCAGCGGATATGCGTTGTTTTCCGAGGAACGTGAACTCTCCATAGCGAGCGAACATATCGAGGGCTTCGAAGCCGAGTACATCGGCGAGCCAACCTACAAGGACAGGATCATCGCACTGATGGAGACCCCGTTCCCGCAGGACTGAGTCGCGTGGTCGAAGTCGGCCGTCCCGCTGCGGCAAGCCCGTAAACAGTCCTCCAAAGTAGAGGCATCCCAATAGTTTTCGTGTCATGTCGGATGCAGATGCGGCCGCTATCGTAAAGAGGATGAAGGTGAAGGTCGATCTCGGCGAATTGCAGGGCCTGTTGACCGAGGTGCGCCGGGCCCAGAGTTCGCTCGACCACGGTATCCAACTCTTCTCGGTGCCGACGCCGATGGCGATCGACTTCGGCGACATATGGGGCGTCCCCACCGGACCGGTGTGGTTGGGAAACACCACCCCGTTCGGGAACACGACTGCGGGCAAGGCGCTGGCGAGCGCGCACCAGTCCGTGTACAGAGCCGGCACGGACATGCTGCAGGCATTCTCCGAGACCGTCGACTCCGACGGTGAGCGCATGGAATTGGCGCTGCTGCTGTATCGCGCCATGGACGACGACAACGCCGAGGAAATCCTGCAGAACAACCGCAACAACCTGAAGGTGCTCAGCACTCATCTCACCGAGCACGAGGACGGCCATGTACAGGATCAGGCCGAACAGATCAATCGTCTGCTCGAACGGGTAGGGGGGCCGACCGACGGCAATGTCATAATCGGAGGTGACTTCAACGCCAACGCCGACTCCGACAGTCCCTCCACCGACGCACTCGACCGCTACACCGATCAAGGTCTCGACCCGACGGCCGGACGAATCGACGACGGCCTCGGCGGCACTTCTCCCAGCTACCGGCCGATCGACTACGTGATCCCCCGCGGTGTCGGAACATCCGAAGCCGAACGATGGAACAGAGACGAATCCGACCACGACGGGCAGAGCGTCGACGTCACCATGCCCGCCTGGTGACGCGCTTCAGTCGACCGTGATGTCGACGTCGATGGCGGAGCGCTTTTCGTCACCGGGGCCGAGCGGGGTCACCGTGACGTCGGAGGTCGACACATTGTCGTCAGTGCGCACGATCACGGCATTGCCGAACACCTCCCGCTCCAGGTCCTCCGCCTGCAGCTTCGACGACGCCGGACCGAAATGGACCTCCCATTTCTCCCCAGGACCCGCCAACAGGTTGAGCTGGCGCTCCAACTCTTTCGCTCCGTCCCGGAACACTTCCTGCACCGTCGCGATATCCACCCCGCCGTTGACCAGCTTCTGCGCCAAGCGCGCCATGTCCTCTTTCTGATGGCCCTGATCATCGAAAAGCGTGTTCCCGCCGCCACCTTGCTGGATGTTGTAGTTGAGCATGCGCACGGTCCGGCCCGACCACGTATCCGCCCATTCCCGCACCCGCTCGATCGCGGCGTTCACGACCTCGAGCCGCTGATTCAGCGTCCCGTCCACCCGGGCGCGGATCTGCTCGTAGGTCTGGACCAGGTCGTTGGTGAGCGTGACCTGATCGTCGTCCTCCGGATAGAGATCGACCTTGCCATCGACGCCGGTGACGACGCACCGGACCTGCTGCGCGACCTTCGCACGCGCCTCGTCCAGCAGGTTCTGATTGAAGCGCAGAGTCTGAACGCAATCGCCCACCGCTCGCGCGACCTCGCCGGTGAGATCCGCGGCTTCGTCGAGATCCCGGACGAGCTTGCGCCGGTGCTCGTCGTAGCGGTGCGCCGCGGGACCGTCCCAATACCCGCCGACCACCCGGTTGGCCGCCGAGACGATCGTGTCCGCCGCCCACGACAGCTTCTCGGCCTGTGCCTTCCACGCCGCTTCGTAGGCTTCCAACTGCGCCGGATCCGCATCGAGATCCCAGACGCTGACCACACTCCCCATGAAGGAATGGTGCTCGCAACGATGTGCGGCCTCAAGCCACCAGAATCGACGGCAAGGAAGGGTGGCGGACTCCGACGCGAGCGCCACCACCCCGGTTCGCCGAGCGTCGACCTGGAAGTAAGTCCCGGGGCGGTTCAGGTAGCCGATTCGACGAACGGGATTTGCGCCAGCGGCGCCGTCACCGACCGCAACGGATCACCGATCGGTGAAGTCATTCTCTGGGTGAAGAATGGCTGGTTGAGCGGCATCGAGTACGCCTGGTATACGGATGAACGCCCGGACACGTTGCCCGAGCCAGAGCAGATCGAGCCCATGCAATGAGCGCGTGGGAGTGCGCTTCTTCGATGATCCTCAACAGCTTTGGTGTGGTCGACAGCTCAGGCTGCCGACATCCGGGACTACCCGCTGAGACTCGATTCCCGGAAACTGATCGACACCGCTCAGGCCGGTCTGCGCCGGAATCACGACAACAGCGGGCGCCGGGACCGAGTCCGGCGCGGGCCACAGCGCCCAGACGACCACCAGGAAAACGACCAGGGCAGCTGCGGCGATGACCGGCCCGCGTATCGAACGGCGACCCCTCGCCTGTGTGCCCACAGCAAGCTGACCACGGCTGCTTTCGCACGCGGGGGCGGGGGGTTCGGGCACCACCAGCGCGCATATGTAGAGCAGCGCACGCGCCGCCACCCCGAAGTGTTCGAGACTCGGCGCCAGGATCGCGCCGGCCCGCGCGGTGCGAGCACGCTCCGCAATGTATGCGGTCGGCATGTAGGTTTCGTCATCGATGATGAGCACTTCGGCGAGGTGATACCCGCGCGATCGCGCGAGTTCGACGAGCGCCTGCCGATCGGCGGTTCGGGACTCGCTGACGCTGAGATTCAGGATTCCGAGGGCGATATCCATGGCTCCCCTCCACTGCGGTCACGGAAATATCGGAAGTCGTCCGCACCGACCCGGATCGCGGCCACCTTGGTCGAGCAATGCCAGGGGCAGTCGCCATGAAGGCGCAGCGCGTTCGAGGCATCGTCGGGTGACCGCACGGGCCAGTGCGGGTTGTCGTGGCGGAGCTGGTCGGCAGTGGCCGCGAGACCCCGGCTACCGGTGGCCCGGTCGATCGGAATTACGGCGGCGACCGGCTGCTCGCCCGATCGTGCGATGTCAGCGGCCACGGCAGTCCCCGCCCCTGCCGCGCAGCCGCCGCGACATGTGCCGCTCCCGCGTTGGTGTCGTCACCGGCTGACGTCCTCGGGCTCGACGCCGAGCGCCCCAGTCAGCCGCACCGGCAGATGTCGGTGGCCGTGGGAGATGAAGCTTCCCAACGGTTCCAGCGCGTCCGAAGCACCGGCCAACCTCATCTCGGGAAACCGGCCGAAGAGCGAGGGCAACGCGATCTCGGCCTCCAGACGTGCCAGTGGCGCGCCGAGGCAGTAATGCGGCCCATACCCGAAGGACAGGTGCTCCTTCGTCGAACGCGCCGGATCGAACTCGTCCGCGTCGGCCCCATACAGATCCGGATCGCGATTGACCGCCGCTAAGGCGGCGAGGACGGCTTCCCCCGCTTCGATCCGCTGCCCGCCGATGTCGATATCGGTAACCACATAGCGCAGAGGCAGATTCGCGACCGGCGGCGCATAGCGCAACGTCTCCTCGATGAGATGCGACCAGCCGAACGCGCCGGCCCGAAGCCGAGTGAGCAGTTCGGGCCGGGTCAGCACTTGGACGACGGCCTGGTCGAGAAGGTTGACCGTGGTCTCGTACCCGGCACTGATCATCAGCAGCAGCGTGTGCACGAGTTCCTGCTCCGTGAGCCGATCGCCGCCGTCACGGTGCCCGATGAGCAGACTGGTCATGTCCTCGCCGGGCTCCGCGCGACGGCGAGCGACGAGCGTGGTCAGGATGCTCACCATCTCGGCAAAGGTGACCTGCGGATCACGCTCCGGGACGGTGGAGAAAATCTCACCGACACACGCCCGCAGCCCATCCCGCAGATCGGCCGGGACACCCATCAGCGCGGTGATCACCCGCAACGGCACCTGCGCCGCGAACTCCTCCCGCAGATCCACCACCGCCCCGTCCGGCCGGGCAGCCAGCCCGTCGAGCAGCCCGGCGGTGATCTGCCTGATCCGCGGCCGCAACGCCGCGACCCGACGAGCGGTGAACGCGGGCCCGACCAGCTTGCGCAGCCGCTGATGGTCCATGCCGTAAGCGGTGAACATGTTGCGCACCGACACCCACGAGATCAACGGCCAATCCGGCGGGATCTCCCCCGCGATGAACGGCGGCCAGTGCTGGGCGGCGTCCTTGGAGACCCGCCAGTCGACGAACAAGTCCTTCAGCACATCGGGGTTCGTGACCGCCCACGCGCGAACACCGCCGGGCAGCACCACCCGGACCAGCGGGCCGGCGGCGCGCAGCCGCGCGGCTTCCCCCGGGATGTCGGCGCCGGTGACGTCGAGGACGATCGGAGCAGGGGTGGGATGAAGATCGGTCATCGGGGCCTCACATTCGATGGTGGGGAACGGCCAGCGGCCGGACGGGAGCGAAGACGACCGGAAGCGCCGTCAACGCTCGATGGAACGGACCCGGCCGCCACCTCAGCTCGTCCACCGGGACGGCAGGCGCGATCTCCGGCAGCGCATCGAGAAACTGATCGATCGCCTCCCCGGCGATCAGATGCGTCAGCCGCGACGCGGGGCACATGTGCGGGCCCGCGCCGAGCGCGAGATGCGACCCGTTGTGCCGGATGTTCCCGCCCACAACGGCCGGATCGTTGTTGCAGGCAGCCAGACTGATCACCACCGGCTGATGGGCAGGCACCCAGAACGCGCCGCCGACGAGCTGCGGCCGACGCGGATAGCTCATGCAGAAATTCGCGATCGGCGGATCACGGAACAGCACATGCTCGAGCGCGTCACGGGTCGACACCGCGCCACCGGCGACCTCGCCCCCGAAATCCGGGCGAGTCATCAACAGCAGCAACGTATTGACGATCAGGTTGGTCAAGGGCTCGCTCGTCGCCCCGTAGATCGTCACCAGCTGGTGGACGAGCTCCTCGTCGTCGAGGCCGGCGGGGTGGGTGAGCAAGCGGGTGGTGATGTCCTCCCCCGGGCGCGCACGCTTGCGGCGGACGAGTTCAGCCAGGGCCGAGACCAGCAGCTCGTTGCCCTCGGCGGCGTTGGTGGTGTCGAAGACCATCGCCATGCCCGTGGCGGCCTGCGCGCAGATCTCGGGGTCGCATCCGATGAGTTCGCTGATCACGTTGAACACCAACGGAGACGCGAAATCCCGGATCAGATCGGTTCGGCCGGTTTCGCAGAATCCGTTGACCAGCGTCAAGGCATTGCGTTCGACCACAACATGGGTGCCGTGGAGGTCAACTCCGGCGAGGGCATCGACAGTGGCGGCGCGATAGCGGGCGTGGTCGAATCCTATGCTGCGCAGTGCGTTCGGACGCCACTGCATCATCGGTAGGACCGGGCAGGTCGAGGGGATGTTGCGTTCCCAAGTGCTGGGGTCGGCCGGGAAGTGGTCGGGGTCGTGGAGGATTTCCAGGGCGGTTCGGTAGCCGACCACCAGAGTTGCTGGAATACCTGGGGCGAGCCAGACCGGTGCGAGCGTGCCGAACTGGTCGCGCATCTGCGCGTAGGCAGCGTGCGGGTCGGCCGCAAACTGCTCGGTATACATGGGGACGCGAGACTCGCCGTTCCCGTCGTGAGGTGAGCCATGCCTGGCGACACCTCGGGTAAGCCTTCTAGCTGGTGCTTCGAGCATCAGGAAGCTCCGAATCGGAATGTGGTCGATGAGGATTGCCTCGGCGAGTTCCGTGAGCAGCTGCTCTACGGGAACCCGGACGGTGCTGCAAAGGTATGGACAGGGAGGGGACAGCAGAACTGCGCGAAGGACGTTTTCGCAGACATTTGAAACGTCCCCAACGTCCCCTGGGGACGTGGAAAGATCGCGTCATGACCTCTCGACTCGAGTCCGCGATGCTACGGGCGGGACTCGACTCAGCCGCCCTGGCCGCCATCACCGGCGTGGATGTGAAGACCGTGAGTCGATGGCTCGGCGGTCGGGTGCCCCACCGCCGGACCAGGATTCATATCGCTGAGGCACTCCAAGAGACCGAAGAGACGCTTTGGCCTACGGCCCGACCGGACCTACACTCCGGCGCGCCGGCTACGGCAGAGGTCGTGGGCGCTTACGCACATCGAGCAGATATTCCGACTGATCTATGGATCTCGTTGGTACACAGAGCAACTGAACGAATCGACATCATCGGATACGCGTACCCGTTCGTCTTCGAACTGCTCCCCCGAGCGGCCGAAATCATCGCTTCCAAGTGCCAATCGGGATGCGAGGTACGCCTCGGATTCGCCGATCCGGATTCCGCCCACGTAATGGAGCGAGACTCGCTCGAGCAGATGGGCTGCACCCTCCCCGGCCGGATACGAAACGCACTGTCCATGCTCGGTCCACTGGCCGATACCCCAGGCTGCGCGGTCGGACTTCATTCGACTCACCTCTACAACTCGGTGTTCCGCTTCGACTCCGAGATGATCGTTACTCCATACCTTTTTCGTGCCCGGGGCTATCAACACACAGCGTTGCACCTGCGAAGACTGTCGCAACACGGCATATTCGAATCATTTGCTGATCAATTCGAACAGATCTGGGGAACGACAACTCCATACACAACAAAGGGATTCGTTGATGAGCACACGGCGTGACTACTACCGAGATCCGAACGCACCCAGGCCGAACAGCTTGGTACCCGGGGGCAGCGCTTTGGTCGTCAACGACCAGGGAGAAATTCTCATGCAGCGCAGAAGTGACTCCGGAAACTGGTCTTTTCCAGGAGGAGTGATGGAAATCGGGGAGACTCTAGAGCAGTGCGTTGTTCGAGAGACAAAAGAAGAATCAGGACTCGATATCGAGATTACCGGAATTCTAGGAATATACACCGATCCCGAACACGTAATTGCCTACGCAGATGGCGAGGTCCGGCAAGAGTTCAACATCACCTTCTACGGCAAAGTCACCGGCGGAAGGATCGAAGTCAGTTCGGAGTCGACGGAAGTGAAGTTTCTGAGCCTTGATGAACTTGAGGAGTTGCCCGTACATGAGACTGTGCGGCTTCGTCTACAGCACCACACCCAACAGCGCTCGACCCCCCACCTTGGCTAAAGGCTGTCCCATAACCTGTTGAGCACCATCGATACTCCGCCGTGATCGCCATCTCGGCGGTCGACCCACCATTGCCCAAGCGGTGTACAGCGGGTTGCAGCGATGCAAAGCTCGACCGCCTGGTTACCCAGTTCCGAGGCGAGCTGATCGACCTGCCACTACAGGGGTCGGCAATGAGGGACAGTGACGCCCGTTGGCGCCAGCGGGAACCCGGCCACACACCCCGCCGGCCTCACAGGGCATCCCTTATGATCAGCACGTGCAGCCATCTTTTCGACCTCATTGTCTAGAGCCGCAAACGATTCCATGTCAGCCTTTCGATACCGTCTGCAGCGGTTGCTAGTAACATCTACACAATAGGAGTGCATTTTGAGTAACGAGACAGTGCTGATCGACCAGTACTTGAAGGCGCAGCAGGATGCGCGCGACGCTCCACTCCCTGAGGACGTTGCGTTCGAACTGCTAGCAGCTCAAAGCGTCCTTCGGGACTATCAACTCTCGGACGAAGAGGTTGAGCTCGGCAGGGTGGGTGGCGGCATGGATGGCGGCATTGATGGATTCTACACTTTCATGGATGGAATCCTCATGGACGAAGATTCCGATGTATTTCAGCCAAATTTCAAAGCGGCCGACGTACGACGACACGTCGAACTTGACATTTGGATTTTACAGGCCAAGCGAGAAACCTCGTTCACAGAAACAACTTTCGATAAGTGGGAATCCTCCCTACGACGACTTTTCGATCTGACGCTCTCGGACTCGGAGCTCAACGAACTGTATTCGAAAGAGTTGATAGCTAGGGCCCGGATCTTCACTGAGGCATGGCGACGGCTGGGTATCAGAAGCCCCCGGATCACGATTCACGTCGACTACGTAACAAAGGGGGATCGCCAGCAGGTTGGCCGACCGGTTGAGGTAAAGAAACAAAATTTGGAATCCCACATCTCCACACAGGTCAACGGCGCGAGGGTACAAGCTCGCTTGATAGGAAGTAGTGAGCTATGGGGCATCCTGAGCAGTGAGCCCGAATACGATCTCCAACTTAAAGTGGCTAACTACGTGCCACTTGGGGAAGCTTACTCTGGTCTCGTCCGACTCTCAGACTATTACGATTTCCTCTCCGACGACAGAAACGAGCTGCGGACCAACTTATTCGACTGGAATGTCAGAGACTACCAGGGTGAGGTAACTGTTAATAAAGGAATCCAGGCAACACTCAAGTCTGATTCTGATGAAGATTTCTGGTGGTTCAACAATGGAGTTACAATCCTATGTTCTGAGGCATCCATCGGGGCAGATAGCACCTTCACCTTGAGCGGCGTTCAGATCGTCAATGGCATGCAAACATCTCATGAAATCTTCACAGCACTTCGCGACAAAGAACCCTCTCAACGTGATCGAAAACGGTCGGTAGCTGTACGTATAATTAAGACCAAAGACGAGGAGGTTCGGGATCGCGTCATCCGCGCCACCAACAGTCAAACGAAGGTGCCGGACGCGTCACTTCATGCCACCGAAGTGATCCATCGACAGATTGAGTCTCATTTCAAGAATAGCGGCTGGTTCTATGATCGACGAAAAAACTTCTACAAGAATAGCGGCAAGCCCGGCGATAGAATAATCAGCATCGGCGGGCTCGGGCAGGCTGTCACTGCGATAGGTCTATCCCGACCTAACGACGCACGTGCCCGACCGACGACGCTACTCAATAATCCCGCTGACTACAGAGAAATATTCAACGAAGACGTCGACCTGAACATCTACCTGTGGCTTGCCGCAGCGCAGCGTTTGGTGGATACGATGTTGACTCGGGAGGTAGATCCGTACACCAAAACGAACTTGCGATTCTACGTCAGCTGCTATCTAGTTACACAGAAGTTCGGAGCGCGTATTTACAACCCGAAGCAGCTGCGCAAGCTCGCCCAAACGCCCTTCTCAACAGACTCGACTAGCGTGTTTACCGCAGCGCAAGAAATCGAGAAAATCGCAATGGAGATGGGAGAGGACGATGACGCAGACTGGAGCCTCGACCGAATTGCGAAAAGCAAGCCATTCGCTGAATCCGTTATCGACGCAGCGCTTACAGCGACAAGCAACATCTATTCTGATGGTCAACGCTAGGCGTCCTGAGTCGTAAGTTCGTTTGCGCTGTCCAGGGCGTTGGGTACAGCCCGTTGTTCACCCTCTCGGCGCAGCAAGCCCAGGTGTGGAGTGGCTATGAGGTGATCCGGGTGACTATTGAATGTCGGGTGACAGCTGTGTCGTGTCGGGCGATGAATTGTGACGTCGTCCGACTCCGGTGATCCAGCCGCAGCGTTGGGCCGTAGCGGGTTTCCGAGCCTGGCGCGTTGAGCAATGGGAATGGGGCAGGTAGCAAAGGTGAATGTGAAAGTCCGTGCAGTCCCGCAGATCCTGCCCACCGACTACAGCCCCAGCAGCACAAACGCGCCACTATCCGGTAGACCTATCAGCACGCCATGCAACTGGTGAGACGCCGACTTGTCGGTCTGACCGCACGTGTCCACGCCGGTGAGGGTCGCCTCAAGGATTGACTGGTCGACCAAGCAAGCAATCAAAACTCTACCCGGGGGCGTTCGCTGATATCCTGACTCAGCAGAGTCCGAATATCTGATTCCGGGAGTCCCGAACGGTTGATGAAGTCCTCGAAGGAAAGGCCGGTCGTCTCCATTAGTTCTAGTGCGCGTTGCAGGAGTACTGGGACCTCCGGGTTCCCTAAAGGACCTGGCTCTACCTTTCTCCACCCTCGCACGGATAGGGCTTTCCATCCCTGCGCATAGGTGTGTTCGCTTATAACGCCGAGTGTCTTTGCCCTGACCAAGAGCGCTGCGATCGAGACGTGCCACTTTGCTTTCAGGCGGAGAAACGCTGGCCAGTCAAGCTGCTCCGGAAGTTCAGGTTTGATATCTTCGGCTGGCATGAGGAATGCGGCAGCAAACTCGTGGGCTTGCCCTTCGGTGGCCTTGTCTCCTATTTGGCCCGAGGTACCATGCAAGACAAGGTGACCGAGTTCGTGGGCTGCATCGAAGCGGGAGCGGTCGCGCAGGCCTTTGTCGGCCCCGAGCGCGACGACAGGCCGGTCGGGAAAATCTACGCAGAATGCGTCAACCTTTTCGATGCTGACACGAAATCGGACCACGATGATTCCGTTCATCTCCAGCAGCCGCACAACATCGTGAACCGGGCCGCGCGGCACGTTCCAGTGGTCGCGGACCAGGGCCGCCGCTTGCTCGATGTCGGCAGACTGAAGCGGCTGCCCTTCTTCGAGCGGGACGCGCGGCAGGTTGAGGTCCGGCAATGCCACATGCTTCTCAAGCTCTAGCGCAAGCTCGCGCGCGAGGTGCACATATGCGAGAGCTTGCTGGCGATCTCGAGGGGAGGTTGATCGCAGGCTACGGAAGAACCCGTTGACTGGTTCCTGAGCGGGGGGGCGGGCCGGCGCAGCGAAGAAGGTCGGCGGCACCCGCAACGCGACCGCGATGCGGCGAAGCGTCGATGCGGCGGGTTTCGTGTGTCCATTCTCAAACTGACTGACCGACGCCGCGGTAACGGAGCCGACTTCGCGAGCCAACTGCACCTGGGTGAGGCCACGAAGTTCACGCGCCATCCGCAGCCTGGCCCGGTCGAACAGGGCCGCAATGTCGCCAGGGTCCAGTTGCGGGTCGTTCATGTCGCTCGTCTCCGCGCCAGTCGATGTCCGCCGACCAGCGGACAAGTTTCGATCTTGATATTTCCGCTCGCATCTTAGGCGCACCTTGGTTACCCAGCGGTCAAGTCATCTGCTTGCGCACGACACACCCGAGAAAAATGTTCCTAGTTGAGCGCTCAACCTGTCGTGTAGTCTACCTGCATTCAAGAAGATCTTGTTCAAATCTGAGGCAATCCGCCAAGCGTGGGGGACGGAGTTGAGGGATGAAGGTTCAGGACTGCGTGCTATCGGACGAGATGGTCACCGCAGACTCCACGGGGTCTGTCCTGTGGGAAGCCATTGTGGTACCCGAGGAAATCAAGGAACGGTTGCGCAACCAGGCCGTGTTGTCACTGCTCGTCCGGCCCGACTTGCCGTTCGCGGTGACAGCGTTGCATGGGTTGTGCACGCTCTACGGGCCGCCCGGCACCGGCAAGACAACCTTAGCGCGCGGTTTGCCGGCACAGATCGCGCCATTCGTCCCCGGCGGCGCGGTTCGCCTGATCGAAATCAACCCGCATGGGTTGATGAGCGCTGAGCATGGGCAGTCGCAGCAGCGGGTCAGCGAACTGCTCGGCGAGTACGTGCCGGGGCTTGCATCGGACGGTAGGCCGACTGTCGTGATCCTCGACGAGGTTGAGTCGATGGCGGTGGCCCGCTCGGCGGCGTCATTGGCTGCAAACCCGGCCGACGTACACCGCGCCACCGACGCAGTGCTCACAGCGTTGGATCTCAATGCCGCCGAGCATCCACATCTGTTCTTCGTCGCGACCAGCAACTTCACCACCGCTCTGGACGAGGCCTTCCTCTCCCGCTCTGACGCAGCGATTCTGGTCCCACTTCCGAAGACAGAGGCCCTGCGAGAGATCCTGGCCTCCACGCTTCTCACGCTCGCCAACAAGTACCCGGCTCTGGGTGATCTGGCCCGCTCATCGGCGATGCGCCGCATCGCTGATGAGGCAGATGGGTTGGACGGTCGCCGCGCACGCAAGGTGATCTTCGAAGCGTTGGCTCAACGGCTGGACACGGTACTCGACCCCGGCAGCCTTACCGAGGACGATTTGGCTGCTGCGGTGCGCAATGCCGTCGCGGAGACGAGCCAACCGGAGGTGTCCCGTGCGGCGCACTAGGGAGGTGGCGTCCACGCCCGTGCGAACTGCCAGTGCGACCTGGACGGTGATCGCGGAACTAGTGGCGGACACCGTGGCGCAGTCGTCCTCGCTGTCCCGCGATGAGGTGGAGAAGGCGATGGCGGTCGCCGAGGCGGTCGGGCGGATGCTCATCGCGGGAGGGCACCTGCACAAGCACCCGATCACTCTGGTGGCCGGCAAGGTGCATTGCGAGATCACGACGGTGTCCGGCACAGCGGCGTTAGCGCTGGCGGAAAACCTCGCCCCCATTCCCGGCGCGGCAGATGCCGACGAATTCACCATCCATCTCCCCTCCCCTGCCCCACTTCAGGAGCAGGTGAAGGCCGCCGCTACCGGGCACGCTCGGTTGTCCGACGCCGCCCCGCCCGCTTCGGAGACAAAGGCTGCCAGTTCGGGTCCGCTGATCGACCGTGAGGCCATCCGCCGGGCGGTGACCCAGCGATGACCACCACACATACCTACAGCTACACCCGCACGCACACTGCCACGCACCTGACCGACATCATCCTCGGCGCCATCACCGACATCCTTGCCGACCTCGGGATCAATATGGATCGGCTGCATGACGGCTGGGTGCAAAACGAGAACGCGATCAAGGCCTGGATCGAGGAGGGCTCCCTTGAGTCGGTGGTCCTTGAGTGCCATCAGCCCTCGGGCGCGGTGGTGCCGGTAATCGAGTTCCCGGTGTCCTACACCACCGCTGGCGACGGCGACGCCGAGTTCACCGCTTCTCGCGCCAGGCTTGCCCGGTTCCGGGCCAAGCTCGACAAGGTGCCCGCAGGCACCACCTACAAACTGCTCTGTACCTATAACTGGCCCTGCTCTGATCAACCGGGCTGGGGCCCCGGCCAGCGGGCGAGCATGAACGGCCTGCGCAGCATCACCTTCGGCACCCTCGGCTCGGCGCCGCACGCCTCGACTGGCATGCGTTACTACCACACCTGAGACCACAAGGCAGGAACCACGCTATGGGATACATCGACGACACCTTCACCAAGCTCAAGCATAATCTGGAGATCACCCAGACCGAGCGGGGCCTGGCGAAGGCGCGGCACGAGACCATCCGCGACTTCGTCAAGTCCCATTGGGACCTCGCGGACGACTTTCTCACCGGCAGCTACCGGCGCGACACGAAGACGAAGAAGCTCAAAGACATCGACGTCTTCGTCGTCCTCGACCCCGCCGGCTCCCAGGCCAGCTTCCGAGACCAGGCTCCCGTCCAGGTCATCAACGCCCTAGAGAGTCTGCTCCGCAAAAAGTGGAGCACTGCCGCCCGCGACGGTATGGCGGTGGTCATCCCCTATGGCCCCGACGATGAGGTCATGTCCATCGACGTGGTCCCCGCCTTCAAACGAAAGGACGGCGGTTACTACATCCCGAACCCCTCGGCAGGCGACTGGATCGCGACCAATCCCAAGCGCCACCACGAATTGAGCATCGCCAAGAACGCCGAATGCGATGGCAAGTACGTGCCCTTCGTCAAGATGATCAAGGGCATCAACCGCGAACTCGGCGAACCCGTCTCGCCATCCTTTCTGTTGGAGGTCATGGCCCAGTCCCTGGTGAAGCCGCCGATCGGGCGCTATCAGGACGAGATCGTGCTGTTTCTGGCCACTGCCGCCGAACGCATCGGCCACGAGTGGTCCGACCCCGCCGGTCTCGGTGGCGACGTCAACGTCGTTATGAGCGCCACTCAGAAACTCGCTGCGGCCAATGCACTAGACCAAGCCCGCACCATCGCAGAGCGAGCGGTCGACTTGGAGGACGACGACCAAGACCGCGCCGCCTACGATGAGTGGAAGAAGCTCTTCGGGAACCGGATGACCAAGCCATGAACCTCTCCACCGATCCCGCCGGTGTTCGTGGGATACCGTCCCGGGCAATCCACGAACGGCAACTCGACGACGACATGTTGCTCCTGCAGCGCGCCGCAGCGGCAAGTCACCAACGCGGCCAGTTCGTCGAGGCTATACGCGTCAACGCAGCAGTCGCACTTGCTGGCATCGGTGTCCTGACCGTACTAATCGGCCACGGCCGGACCGCTGCCTCGGTTGCTGGATTCTTCTGGTTCTTCGTCTCCGCGTTCTTATTGAAGGGTCTCGCCGGGAACACCGCCCGCCAAGGGGCGCTACTCCAAGAGATGTTCGACACCGCCCTGTTTCACCTGCCGTGGCGCGCCACCGTCGCCGGCGACCCGATCTCCGAACCAGACGTCCGCCGCCTCGCACGTCAACTGCCCCGAGGTAGCAAGAAGGACAAGCGCATCACCGACGGCTGGTATGACCCTACCCACGATGTGCATCACCCCTACGACGTCTTCATCGCCCAGGAACAGAACCTAGCCTGGGACGCCCGCCTCCGTCGCCGCTACAGCCACCTCATTGCCGCCGCCGTGTTTTTGTGGACTGCCATCGGCCTGGTCGTTGGCCTCTCGGTCGCGAACACCACACTGCTCGGCACTCTCGTCAGCTTCTTCGTCCCGTCCTTGGCCGCCTACCAAATCGCCTACGAGATCTGGTCCAGCCAACGCAAGGTCGCCGACGAACGCGAACGCCTCGCCAAGGTCGTCAACAGCGAATTGAGCAGGGGACGCCCCGGCCTCGTGCCCGAAAACGAATGGCACCGCTTACGCAACGTGGCCCGCGATGTACAGGACGGCGTCCTCCGCACCCGCCTAGACCTAGCACGAGTACCCGAATGGTTCTACAAGAACTTCCGCGATGACGACGAACGCGACTTCGGCGACACAGCAGAAGGCCACCGCATGCGGCTCGCCCAAAGCACACCGCCACCTTCATAGTGCGCCTGCTATGCGCACCGTTCACCTGACGGGCTTAAGGTTCTCGCCCAGTCGTCACCGTCCCGGCGCTGGCATGCGACCAGCGCGCAGCTTGGCGACCTCCATAAAGTTGTGCGCGGCCGCTGCCTACTCGACTATCGTTGTACTGCCGAAGAATCGAACGCGTCGAGGAGTTGCTCCGCAGCCAGCGCTGCGGTCAACGATCCATCACGCACCTGTCGCTCCACGTCGGCGCGGATTGCCTTGACCTCGGGGGCATCTGCAAGTCGGCGAAGAAGCTGATCGTGGACCATCGTCCATGTCCAGTCCACCAGCTGGCGACGGCGCTTCTCGTCGAACTGTCCCGCGTCGGTCAGCTTCCGACGGTGTTCTAAGACGGTGTCCCAAAACCGGTCCAGGCCAATGCCTTCGAGGCCGCTCATGGTGATCACCGGCGGATGCCACAGCGCGTCACGCGGATGGATCAGACGCATCGCACCAGCCAATTCGCGGGCCGCTGACTTCGCTTCCATTTCGTGCTTGCCGTCGGCTTTGTTTACCGCGACCAGGTCCGCCAACTCCAGAACACCCTTCTTGATGCCCTGCAGTTGATCACCCGTGCGCGCCAGAGTGAGGAAGCAGAACACGTCGACCATGTTCGCGACCGTCACCTCGGACTGCCCGACACCGACGGTCTCCACCAAAATCACGTCGTAGCCAGCAGCTTCGAGCAGAACGATGGTCTCGCGGGTCGCCTTGGCGACACCGCCGAGCGTGCCAGCGGTCGGCGAAGGCCGGATGAAGGCATCGGGCTCGACGGACAACCGCGCCATGCGGGTTTTGTCGCCGAGGATGGAGCCACCGGTCCGAGTGGACGACGGGTCGACCGCCAGCACAGCGACCCGATGTCCCTTCCCGATCAGGTACATGCCGAGCGAGTCGATGAAGGTCGACTTGCCAACGCCCGGAACACCCGTGATCCCAACCCGATTGGACACCACAGAGGTAGCCGAGTCGCCGTCCTCGGGGGTAAGGCGCAGCAACAACTGCTGCGCCAGCGCCCGGTGATCGGACCTGGTCGATTCGACCAGCGTGATCGCCCGTGCCAATGCCGCCCGGTCATTACGCCGGACGGCTGCGGCAAGTTCGTCTACGTCGATCTTCCGCCGCGCCTTCACCGGCGCGGCGGAACCCGGGTCGCTCATTCCGCCGAGGACCCCACCTCATGACCCAGCTCGGCAGCCAACTTGCCGAGCAGGTCGATCGCGGCGTCGGCGATGACGGTGCCCGGCGGGAAGATCGCCGCCGCGCCCGCCTCATACAGTTCGTCGAAGTCGCCGGGCGGGATGACGCCGCCGACCACGACCATGATGTCGGGGCGACCGACATCGGCCAGTGCCTGGCGCAGGGCCGGCACCAGCGTGAGGTGGCCCGCGGCGAGGGAGGAGACACCGACGATGTGGACGTCGTTGTCGGCTGCCTGCTGCGCCACCTCTTCGGGGGTCTGGAACAGCGGGCCCACGTCGACGTCGAAGCCGAGGTCGGCGAAGGCGGTGGCGATCACCTTCTGGCCTCGGTCGTGGCCGTCCTGGCCCATCTTGGCGACGAGGATGCGGGGGCGTCGGCCTTCGGCCTCGGCGAATTCCTCGACGAGCTTGCTCGCGGTGGTGATGTTGGTGACCTTTCCGGCCTCGTCCCGGTACACACCCGACAGGGTACGGATCTCGGCCTGGTGGCGGCCGTAGACCTTCTCCAGGGCGTCGGAGATCTCGCCGACGGTGGCCTTGGCGCGGGCGGCGTCGATGGCCAGGGCGAGCAGGTTGTTCTCCATGCCGCCCTCGGTGGAGGCGGCGGCGCGGGTGAGTTCGGCCAGGGCACGGTCGACGGCGTCCTGGTCGCGTTCGGCGCGCAGGCGCTGGAGCTTCTCGAGCTGCTCGGCGCGCACGCGCGAGTTCTCGACCTTGAGGACCTCGACGGCCTGGTCTTCTTCGACCTGGTATTTGTTCACGCCGATCACCGGCTGCTGGCCGGTGTCGATGCGGGCCTGGGTGCGGGCGGCGGCTTCCTCGATGCGAAGCTTCGGGATGCCTTCGGAAATCGCCTGCGCCATACCGCCGTGCGCCTCGATCTCGGCGATATGCGCCCTCGCCCGTTCGGCCAGCTGGTGGGTCAGCCACTCGACGTAGTACGAGCCCCCCCAGGGGTCGGCCGGGCGGGTGGTGTTGGACTCCTGCTGGATGAGCAGCTGGGTGTTGCGGGCGATGCGGGCGGAGAAGTCCGTGGGCAGGGCCAGCGCCTCGTCGAGGGCGTTGGTGTGCAGGGACTGGGTGTGGCCCTGGGTGGCGGCCATCGCCTCGATGCAGGTGCGCGCCACATTGTTGTAGACGTCCTGGGCGGTCAGGGACCAGCCGGAGGTCTGCGAATGAGTGCGCAGGGCAAGGGATTTGGTGTTCTTGGGCTCGAACTTGGAGACCAGTTCGCTCCACAGCAGGCGGCCCGCGCGCAGCTTGGCGACCTCCATGAAGAAGTTCATGCCGATGGCCCAGAAGAACGACAGGCGGGGGGCGAACTTGTCGACCTCCATGCCCGCTTCGATGCCTGCCTTGATGTATTCCACGCCGTCGGCGAGGGTGTAGGCGAGCTCCAGGTCGGCGGTGGCGCCGGCTTCCTGGATGTGGTAGCCGGAGATGGAGATCGAGTTGAACTTCGGCATCTTCGAGCTGGTGAAGGCGAAGATGTCGGAGATGATCCGCATCGAGGGCTTGGGCGGGTAGATGTAGGTGTTGCGGACCATGAACTCTTTCAGAATGTCGTTCTGAATGGTTCCGGCCAGCTGCTCGGGCTTGACGCCCTGCTCCTCGGCGGCGACGACGTAGAGGGCCAGGATCGGCAGCACCGCGCCGTTCATGGTCATCGACACCGAGACCTGGTCCAGTGGAATGTGATCGAACAGCTGGCGCATGTCCAGGATGGAGTCGATCGCCACGCCCGCCATGCCGACGTCACCCTGCACGCGCGGGTGGTCGGAGTCGTAGCCACGGTGCGTGGCCAGGTCGAAGGCGACCGACAGGCCCTTCTGACCGGCCTGCAGGTTGCGGCGGTAGAAGGCGTTGGAGTCGGCGGCGGTGGAGAAGCCCGCGTACTGGCGGATGGTCCACGGCTGGTTGACGTACATGGTCGGGTACGGGCCGCGCACGAACGGCGCCACGCCGGGCACGCTGTCGAGCGGGTAGCCCGCTTCGACGACGGCGTCGCGGTCGGCCTTGGTGAACACCGGCGGCACGTCGATGCCTTCCGGGGTCGACCAGGTCAGCTGCTCGGGCGCGTAGTTGTTGGCCTCGGCGGCGCCGCGCACGAATTCCTCGACCTGGGCGGCGTCGACCGCGGCGGCTTCGGGTTCGTGTTCGGTCAGCGGCACCTCGGCGAAGCTGCCCACCGGGCTCGCCAGGCCGCCCGGCTCTTCGACATGACTGAGGGTCATCAGGCTCCCACTTTCTCCAGCAGGCCGGACAGCGCCGCGACCGCGTCGATCTTCGCGGCGAGGAATCCGTCCGGGCGCTGCTCTCCGTCGAGCTCGGCCACGGCCTTCGCCGCGCCTGCCAGCAGCACTGTCTCCACTCCGGCGGCGCGCAGCGCTTCGACCGCCGCGCCCGCGTCCGTGCCGTAGCGCGCGTCCGAACCGCAGAGCACCGCGATCGGGGCTTGCGCTTCCTTGGCGGCGGCGGTGATGCCCTCGCCTGCCAGCGGTCCCGGGTTCACCGATTCGATACCGCCGGAGGCGAGCAGGTTCGCGATGAACGTGACGCGCACGTTGTGTTCGGCGACCGTGCCCAGCGGCACCAGCAGCGCCTTGGGGCGGGTGCCGTTGGCGGCGAGGTAGGCGTCGGAGCGGTCGCGCAGCGCCTCGAAGGCCGCGCCGTAGCGGGCGATCGTCTCGGGGGTGCGGGCCCACTCGGACAGCGGCTTCTCGGCCAGGTTCGGGAACTCGTTGACGCCGGTGACGGCGGTCTTGCGGTGGGCCACGTCGCTGTCGCGAGCGGCCTTGGTGGCGGCGATGGCCTCGGCGAGCTTGCCGGACTCCAACGCGGCCTCGTAGCCGCCGTCGCGCTCGAGTTCCTGCATGAATTCCCATGCCTTGGCGGCGAGTTCGGCGGTGTAGGACTCGACGTACCAGGAGCCCGCGGCCGGATCCTGCACGTGGCCGAGGTGGGATTCCTCGAGCAGCAGGAGCTGGGTGTTGCGGGCCATGCGGTCGGAGAACGACGTCGAGACGCCGAGTTCGCCGGTGGGCAGCGCGGAGTCGAAGGGCAGCACGGTGAGGGTGTCGGCGCCGCCGACGCCCGCGCCGAAGGAGGCGAGCGTGGTGCGCAGCAGGTTCACCCAGGGGTCGCGCTTGCTCATCATGGCGGCGGAGGTGACCGCGTGCTGCGGGGCCCCGCCGGCTTCCGGGACGCCGGAGACCTGGGCGACGCGAGCCCAGAGGGTGCGCGCCGCACGGAATTTCGCGATGGTGGCGAACTGGTCGTCGGTGGCGGCGAAGCGGAACTCGATCTGGTTCAGCGCGTCGGCGATCTCGACACCGGCGGCGGTGAGCGCGCGCAGGTAGGCGAGACCGGCGGCGACCGAGGCGCCGAGTTCCTGGGCGTCGGAGGCGCCGGCGTTGTGGAAGGCGGTGCCGTCCACGGTGATCGCGCGGACGGTCTCGGCGCGGGCGGCGGCCTGCTTCGCCAGTTCGACGGTCCGGGCGAGGTCGGCGTCGGCCGCGCCGGTGAAGCTACTCGTGAGCGGGCCTGCGCCGAGGGCGATCTCGATGCCGGCGCGATCGTCGACGGTGTAGCCGTCGAGGACCGCGAACAGTTGGGCGGCCGCTTCGGTGACGTCGGCACCGGCACTCAGTGCCAACGGCGCGAGTTCGAAGAGCAGGCCGCGCACGGCTGCGGGCAGGTCGGCGACGGCCACACCGTGCGCGCCGACGCCGAGGCGGATGGCGCTCAGGCCGTTCTCCAGCCCGGCGAGGATCTCCCGGTTGACCGCTTCGGCGTCGGAGCCGGTGAAGTCGGCGCTGACGTTCCAGCCGCGGTGCACGTCGCGCTCGGCGTCGCGGCCGCGCACGAACGGGAACACGCCGGGCAGCGGCGGTTCGGGGCGCTCGTCACGGCGCGTGTAGAGCGGGTTGACGGTCAGGCCGTCGTAGGTCGTCTGCGCGAGCAGGTGCTCGGGCTCGTCGGGCAGCTCGGCCACGTCGACCCTGCGCGCCTTGGCGAGCACGCCCGCCACACCCTTGCGCCACGCACCGTACTGCGGCACTGCCTCCGCACCCGGAGACGGATCTGAAGCGATCGGCATAGCTTCTTCCCTCTTCCACTCGACCACGGGGCGCGCACACCCCTGTGCACCCGGAACCTTCGATGTCCGCCCAGCTCAGCGAGCACTTAGGTTAACGAGCATTCGTCCCGTTTCCATTGATGCTAGCGGCAGCGGGACCGGCGGCTGACCTGGAGTGCCACTACCAACCGGTAACCTCTGGTGAGTGAGGGCCTTGCTCAGGAATCCGCGTATCGTCGCGCTGTTCGCCGTTCTCGGCGCGCTGTTCGTCGCGGCGCTGCTGGTCCCACTGCCCACCCCGCAGCAGATCCAGGACTGGGCCGGGTCGCTCGGCGCGTGGTTCCCGCCGCTGTTCCTGCTGATCTACGCCGTCGTCGCGGTCGCCCCGATTCCGCGCACCGTGCTCACCGTCAGTTGCGGTGTGCTCTTCGGCGTGGGGATCGGCATTCCCATCGCCATGACCGCGACAGCCATCGCCGCGGTGCTGGCCTTGCGGCTCGTGCGGGCGATGGATCGGGACCGGGTCGCGGCTCACCTCACCCATCCGAAGGTGCGCGCGATCGACGATCGGCTCCGCAGGCGCGGCTGGCTAGCGGTCGGCTCGCTGCGGCTGATCTCCTTCGCACCGTTCTCGGTGGTCAACTACTGCTGCGCGCTGACCTCCATCCGGGTCAAGCCCTACCTGTTCGCCACTATCGTCGGCTCGGCCCCCGGCACGATCGCCACGGTGATCCTCGCCGACGCGCTCACCGGCGGCACCCACCCGGTCATGTTCGCGATCTCGGCGATCTGCCTGTGCATCGGGCTCCTCGGATTGGTGGTCGACGCCCGCTGGGAACCGGGCGCCGAGCCGACCGCCACGGAGGCGACGATCGGTTCCACCACAGGGACAGCCCGGAGCTGAGTCCGCCCGCACGCCGACCGACCACTACGTACGGGTGTGCGGCGCGACGCGCGCCGACAGCGCGGCTCGGATCAGTTCCGGCCGAGGACGCGCAGCGGGAGGGCCGCGGCGAGCGCGGTCACGACGACGAAGACGAACAGGGCGGGGATCGGGTCGAGATCGGGCAGCCAGGTGAAGTCGGCGGCGTAGACGGCGGCCAGCATGGTGGGCGGGGCGAACACCGCGACGACAGCGGTGAGCAGGCGCAGCACGGCGCTGTGGCGCGCGCCCAGGCAGGCCGTCGCGGACTGGGCGAGGAAGCGCAGCGCGTCGTGGTCGCGTTCGGCGCGGCGCGCCACCCTGTCGACGTCGGCGACCAGGACACCGACGCGGCCGCCGAGCCCGCTGGTGCGGGTCGCCAGATCGTTGTCGAGGCGGCGGGCGGCGACGGCCAGCTGGGACTGGGTCTCCCGGACGTGCGAGACGATCCGCTCGATCTCGCCGAGCCCGTGGATCACCGTGCGCACGGCTGCCGCGCCCATGCCGCGCCCCTGCTCGGCGCTCGCCTCGGCGATCACGTCGCGCTGGGCGTTCAACTGCCGGGCGGTGTGTTCGAGAACGCGTTCGGAGGCGGCGTTGAGTGCGCCGAGCAACGCGAAGGCGACACCGTAGGAGGAGGCGGTGAGGGTGGCGTCGCCGCGCATGGCCGAGATGGCGGTCTCGAAAGGGGTGAACGGTTCGGCCGGTTGCAGAGTGACGAGGAATTCCGCGCCGAGGGCGAACACGATGGTCTCGCGTTCGACTGTTTCGCCGCGGCAGTAATTCACCGGGATGGGGAGATAGGTGTAGTCGCCGGGAATGGCGAGCCCGGCGTGCCCGTCACACCACGGAGTGAAGTCGACACCGAGCCTCTCGCGCAGAACCCCGGCGATGTGGTCGTCCCCCGCGTGCAACGGAATCCAGTGCATGCCGAGCGTTTCGGTGTCCAGGCTGTCGCCGAACGCCTCCACTGCGTTGATCGAGGATATGCCGCCCGCCGGGGCGGCGGACGGACAAGCGGCCAGGGACGGCGCGGGCATCAGCTGCTCACCCCACTTCGGTTCGTCGGAGGACGGCGCGCGAACTCGCGCCGTCGTTCATTAAATCGGCGGCGCCGAGCATCGGTCAATCGAGGAAGACAGTATTCGGCGTCCGTTCACCCATCGTATCGATCGAATCGAATGCCCATGGGAGGCAACAAAAGCGAGCGGACTTCCGGCTATCGCGCGGGCGCTGGCGGTTCCGTGGGCAAGCTACCGGCCATCGACTGCGAAGGACCGCCGAAGATCGGCAATTCCGACATCGGGCGCTTCGAGGAATTCCGGGCGGCAATGGATGATTCGCCGCTGAATCAGGACCGCCGGAGCCCGAACATCAAGGGACAGCAGTTCTTCAGCAATCTTTCCGATGTGGGGCGTGTCACCAGCGGTCCGCGGCGCGCGGCACTCAGGGCCTGCCGTAACCCTCCGGAGGCGTCTCGTACCCCTGGGGCGGACGACCGTAGCCTTCCTGCGGCCGACCCTGCGGCGGGGTGTGGCCCTGCGCCGGTCCGCCGTGCGGCGGCTGCGGCTGCTGGGTGTGCGCCTCCGGCGGCTGGACCAGCCCACGACCGGGCTGCCACGACTGCTGCTCGAGCTGCGGCGGAGCGGACTGCTGAGGCGCGGGTGGCTGCGGGGCGGGCGCGGGCGGCGCGGCATGGGCACGCGGAGCCGGGATCGGATCGTCGACGGGCTTGCGCGCGGTCTCCTCCGCGGCACGCACGGCGCGCTGGATGGTGGGGTCGCTGGTCATGTCGAACCAGTCGGCCACGTCGGAATCGTCCTCCACCTTCGGCGCGGCGACCTCCTCGGCGGGCGGCTCGTAGCGGAACACGCCGTCCTCGCCCCTGGTGCCGAAATTACGGGCGAAGCCCTCCAGCGCCTTGCCGAAATCGCTGGGCACCATCCACACCTTGTTGGCATCGCCGCGCGCGACCATCGGCAGCGTCTGCATGTACTGGTAGGCCAGCAGCTCGGGGGTCGGCTTGCCCGCCTTGATCGCGGCGAAGACCTTCTCGATGGCCTTGGCCTGGCCCTGCGCCTGCAGGTAGGCCGCGGCGCGCTCACCCTGCGCGCGCAGGATGCGGCCCTGGCGCTCGCCCTCGGCGGACAGGATGGCCGACTGCTTGGCGCCCTCGGCCGCCAGGATCTGCGCCTGCTTGGCGCCCTCGGCGGTCTTGATCTGCGATTCGCGGGTGCCCTCGGCGGTGAGGATCATCGCCCGCTTCTCACGGTCGGCCTTCATCTGCTTTTCCATCGACTCCTGGATCGACGGCGGCGGATCGATCGCCTTGAGTTCGACGCGGGCGACCCGCAGGCCCCAGCGGCCGGTGGCCTCGTCGAGCACCCCGCGCAGCTGGTTGTTGATCTGGTCGCGGGAGGTCAGCGTCTCTTCGAGCGTCATGCCACCGACCACGTTGCGCAGCGTGGTGACGGTGAGCTGTTCGACCGCGGCGATGTAGTTGCTGATCTCGTAGACCGCGGCCTGCGGGTTGGTGACCTGGAAGTAGACCACCGAATCGATCTGCAGGGTCAGGTTGTCCTGGGTGATCACCGGTTGCGGCGGGAAGGACACCACGCGCTCACGCAGATCGACCTTGGCGCGGATGCGGTCGGCGAAGGGAATCAGGAAGGTCAGCTGACCGGACGCGGTGCGCGAGTATCGGCCGAGGCGTTCGATGACCGCGGCCTCGGCCTGCGGCACCAGCGCGACCGATTTGAGCACCACCACCGCGATCAAGATCACGATGACGAGTGCCACCACCAGGAATTCCATCGTCTACGGTCCCTTCCATACGACGGCCGTCGCACCGTCGATCTGCATCACGGACACGGTCGTCCCCGGTTCGAAGACGTCCCCCACATTCATCGGCCGCGCCGTCCACACCTCGCCGCCCAGTTTCACCAGGCCCGCGGAGTCCGACACCTGTTCGAGCACCGTCGCGGTCTTGCCCGGCAACGCGTGCACGTTGGTCAGGATGGGCGGCGCGTTGTCGAACTTCCGGCGCAATGTCGGCCGGACACCGGCGAACAGCACCAGTGTGATCACCCCGAAGACCAGCGCGTCGACCACCACGGGGAAATCGGTGAGAGCGCTGAATCCGGCCGTGCCGATGGCCGCGACGCCGAGCATCAGCAGCGTGAGCTCCCCGACCATCACTTCCGCGGCAGCGAGCAACAACCCCGCCACCAGCCAAGCAATCGCTGCCACGTTCTCCACTCTAGCCCGCGCCCGGCGATCGCGTGCCCGAGGCGAACAGTCCGATACGGGCCCGACGCGTCGCAGCACCGAAAGCAGGTTCGCGCCGGGTAGTTTCGATCAGGTGAGTACGCGGGACACCCATCGCTACGGCGGCGACATCTTCGCCGGACACGCCAGGACCGAGAAGCGAACTGTGCCGACGGTCGAGGCCGGACGCGATCTGGTCGTCGAGGACGCGGCCACCGGATTCTGTGGCGCCGTCGTCGGATTCGACCGCAGCTACGACGGCGAGTTCGTGAAACTCGAGGACGCGCGCGGCGCGGTGCGGCTGTTCGCGATGCGGGAGGCGGCCTTCCTGATCGACGGCCGACCGGTCACCCTGGTCCGCCCGAAACCCGCCGCGCCCGCGAAGCCCACCCGCTCGGCCTCGGGCTCCACCCGGGTCGAGGGGCTGCGCGCGCGGGTCGCCGAGGCCAGCCGCATCTGGGTGGAGGGCGTGCACGACGCCGCGCTGGTCGAGCGGGTGTGGGGGCACGATCTGCGGGTGGAGGGCGTGGTCGTCGAGCATCTCGAGGGTCTGGACAACCTGGCCGAGCGGCTGGTCGAATTCGCTCCTGGACCGGGGAGGCGGGTCGGGGTGCTGGTGGATCATCTGGTGACCGGTTCCAAGGAGACCCACCTGACCACCGGGCTGGGACCGCATGTGCTGGTCACCGGCCACCCCTTCATCGACGTGTGGCAGGCGGTGCGGCCCGCCGCGCTGGGGATCGAGGCATGGCCGCAGGTGCCGCGCGGCGAGGACTGGAAGACCGGCGTGTGCCGCAGGCTGGGCTGGGGCACCCCGCAGGACGGGTGGCGGCGCGTCTACTCCTCGGTCGACTCGTTCCGCGATCTGGAATCGCCGCTCATCGGCGCGGTGGAACGGCTCATCGATTTCGTCACCGAGCCGACAGATACCACGCAGTAGCCACGCTCTGCCGGTGCGCGGGCGCGAACGGCTTTATGCTCGATGATTATGTGCTCTCCAAGTGCCACGCTGACGGTGTGGGCCGGCTCCTGGCTGGCCGGTAACAGTGCGCCCGACGACGTCCTCGGGGCGTTGCACGCGTGGGCGCCGAGACACACCATCGCCGCGGGCGACCCGGTGACCGGTGGGCGCTCCGACCTGCCGTGGTCCTATCGCGGCGAGTCCGCCGGCAGCGCGGTCATGCCGTTGCTCAAGGTGATTCGCGAGGCGATGGCGGGCGAGGGGGCTCTGGTACGCCTGGTGCTGCCGGTGCCGGGTGATGTGCGCGGACTGCCGGTCGGCACGGTGTTCGCCGCCGATGCGCTGGAAGCGGGCGAGGGCATTCTGGTGGGCACGCCCGGCAGCGAAGGCACCGGCCTGATCCCGGTCCGGGTGGACGACGACACGTTGCAGTGGACGGTCTACAGCGTCCCCGTGCCCTCGGTTCCCGGTTCGGATCTGTCGCTCGGCGAGGCCGAATACACCATGCGTGAAGCCGTTCGGGATGCCGCCGACGCGCTGATGAAGTTGCACACCACCGGCACCGGGCTCTCCGACGCGGACCCGCGCGAACTCATCGAGGCCGAACTCGCCGACTACTCACGCCACGACTATCCGGAGTCGATTCCCCTGCGCGCCAGGCGAATTCTCGACACCGCCGATCACGTGGCGGCCATTCTCACCGTCGCCCAGCGTGAACCGGCCGCCTCGCCTACCTCGGCCAGCGCCATGAACGAGCACGAGAATCTGCTGCGTCCGCTCTGGGACGCCATCCGCGCCGCACGGCTCGTCGCGGTACACGCCTCGGCGCGCGGCTGAACGCACGGCTCCCGCCGGATCGGCTCAGGTCGTTCACCGGTTCACGTCCGGCGGCCGCTGCACGATCGCCAGGACCACTTGCCTACGCGAGGGACGACAACGCCCAGACGCGGCGCGCCGACCATAGCTTGCGCACCGAGGGACGCGGGACACCGGCGTTCACCGCAGACCGTACCGCGACGACAGCCGGATCAGCGACTTGCGGTCGCCGGACGACGTTGCGGCGCACAGCATCCCACCGCGCAGGGCGTGCCGTCGTCGGTGCTGCCGTAGCCCGGGACCTCGCCCAGCCGACGCGGGGTGAGTCCGTCGAGCTGCTCGCGGATCAGCTCCACGACCAGTCGCGCGAAACGCGGATCGGTGCCGGGGGTGGCCGCGCGGGCGAAGGCCATGCCGAGTTCGGCGGCTTTGTCCTTCGCCTCGTTGTCCAGGTCCCAGATCACCTCGAGGTGGTCGGAGACGAAGCCGACCGGGCAGACCACGACCGCGTCCACACCCTTGGCGGACAGGTCCTCGAGGTGGTCGCAGATGTCGGGTTCGAGCCAGGGCACCTGCGGCGGGCCCGAACGCGACTGCCAGACCAGGTCGTACTCGCCGAAACTCGCTGCGGCGGCGGACAGCCGGGCGGCCTCGCCGACCTGGCGGGTGTAGAGGTGGCCGCCGTCGGCGGGCGGGCCCGCGGCGGCGTCGGCGCTCGTCGGCACCGAGTGGGCGGTGAACACCAGCCGAGCCCGGTCACGGCGATCGGCGGGCAGTTCGGCCGTCGCGGCCCGGATCGCGTCGGCGAACGACTCGATCAGCAGCGGATGGTCGAAGTACTGGCGCAGTTTGCGCAGGTGCGGGGCGGCATCGCCGACCGCGGCCCTGGCCCTGGCGATGTCCTCGTGGTACTGCCGGCAGCCGGAGTATCCACCCCACGCCGAGGTCGGGAACACCAGCGCCTTGCCCACGCCGTCCTCGGCCATCCGGGCGAGGGTGTCCTCCGCCATGGGATGCCAGTTCCGGTTGCCGAAGTACACCGGCAGGGCGATGCCCGCGGCGGCGAGTTCGCGTTCGACCGCGGCGATGATGTCGCGGTTGAGCGCGTTGATCGGCGACACCCCGCCGAAGTGCAGGTAGTGCTGTGCGACCTCTTCCAGACGTTCGCGCGGCACTCCGCGGCCCCGGGTGACGTTCTCCAGGAACGGCATCACGTCTTCGGGGTGTTCGGGGCCGCCGAAGGACAGCAGCAGCAGTGCGTCGTAGGCGGCCACGATCGGTCCTCTCCTCGAACTCAGTTGGTCGCGAAGCCTTCCGGGAACCAGGTGTTGTGGCTGGCGCCGCCGTCGACGTAGACGATGGAGCCGGTGGTGGCGGGCAGCCAGTCCGACAGCAGCGCGACGATGGACTTGCCGACAGCGGTCGCGTCGTCGACGTCCCAGCCGATCGGCGAGGCGCCGTCCCAGTAGGTGTTGAGCTGGTTGAGCTTGGCGGCGTCGTCGGTGGCGGTGCCCGCGATGGCCTTGGCGGCCAGGGTCTTGATCGGGCCGGCGGCGACCAGGTTGGAGCGGATCTTCTTGGCCTCGCCGACCTCGCGGGCGACATAGCGGTTGACCGACTCCAGCGCCGCCTTGGCCACGCCCATCCAGTTGTAGAACGGCATCGCGGTGCGCGGGTCGAAGTCCATGCCGACCAGCGAACCGCGCTCGTTCATCACCGGCAGCACCGCGCGGGCCAGCGAGGCGTAGCTCCACGCGGAGATCTCGAACGCCTTGGCGGCGTCGGGGCCGGGGCCGTCCAAGAAGGGCAGCGCGTCCGGGCCCATCAGGGTGCGCGGCGCGAACGCGATCGAGTGCAGCGCGCCGTCGAGCCCCTCGGGCGCCAGCTCGCGGATCTTGTCGGCCAGGCCGGCCAGATCCTCTTCATTGGTGATGTCCAGGCCGATGGCGGGCGGGACCTCCTGCGGCAGCCGCTTGGCGATGCGGTCGATGAGCCGCAGCCGCTCCGGGATGCCGGTGATGAGCACCTTCGCACCCTGTTCCTGCGCGATCGCGGCCGCACGGAACGCGATGGAGGCATCGGTGATGATGCCGGTGACGAGGATGGTCTTGCCTTCGAGCAGTCCGCCCATGAGTTCCTGATTCTCCCTGATGTCTGGTGTGCGTTGCCGCGGGCCAGCGAAAGCTTAGTGCCCCATGCCCATTCCGCCGTCGACCGGGATGATCGCGCCACTGATGTAGGTGGCGTCGTCGGAGGCGAGGAAGCTGATGGCCGCGGCCACTTCTTCGGGCTTGCCGGTGCGGCCGAGCGGGATGGCCTGTTTGGCCATCTCGATGTACTTGTCGTCCATCTCCGCGGTCATGTCGGTGTCGATGAAACCGGGGGCGACGACGTTGGCGGTGATGTTACGGGTGCCGATCTCCCTGGCGATCGAGCGGGCCATACCGATCAGGCCCGCCTTCGACGCCGCGTAGTTCACCTGGCCGGGCACGCCCGACATGGCCACCACCGAGCCGAGGAAGATCATCCGGCCGAACTTGGCGCGCTGCATGCCCTTGGTGGCGCGCTTGGCGCAGCGGAACGCGCCGGTCAGGTTGGCGTCGAGCACCGAGGTGAACTGCTCCTCCGACAACCGCATCAGCAGCATGTTGTCGGTGATGCCGGCGTTGGCCACCAGCACCTCCACCGGCCCCTGGTGCTCTTCGACCTCGCTGAACGCCTGGTCGACGGAGGCGGAGTCGGTGACGTCGCATTTGACGCCGAAGAGCCCGTCCGGCGCACCCGAACCGCGATGGGTGACGGCCACCTTGTGACCGTCGGCCGACAGCCGCCGGGCGACCGCGAGGCCGATGCCCCGGTTGCCGCCGGTCACCAGAACCGATCGAGGTGTGAGGTTGGTCATGGAGGTAAACCTATCTGCTCGGTCTCCGGCGCCCTCGCCCGGGCGGGCGAGGTTGTGGAAACCGACAATCGCCGGGCGCTAGGGCAGGCGTTGGCGATAGAGCAGGCCGGTGACGATGCCCGCGGAGACCAGCAGCATGCCCAGCAGCAACCACGGCCGGCTGGCATCGCCGCGGGTGGTCTCGTAGCCGATCTGCTCCTCGAGGGTGTCGTAGACGGCGGTCAGTTCCTCGAGGCTGGACGCGGTGTAGAACTCCCCGCCGGACAGCTTGGCGATCTCACGCAGCGACTCGTTGTCGACGGGGACCTTGACCCGTTGCGAACCCTGCCCGTCCTGATCGGGGATCTCCACCGCGCCCCATTCGGTGCCGAAGGAGATCGTCGAGACCGGGATGCCCTTGTTCTTGGCCAGGCGGGCCGCGGTGAACGCGTGCCTGGGGTTGTCGACGTCCTTGTCGTCGGGCACGGTCTGCTTGCCGTCCGACATCAGCACGATGCGCGCCGGTGGCGGGGTCTCCGCGCCGCCGAGCACGGTGGCCAGCGTCTCGATCGACTGCAGTGCGGTCAGAATGCCCTCACCGGTGGCGGTGCGCTCGGCCAGCTTGATGTTGTCGATGGCGGCCTTGGCGGCTTCCCGGCTGGTGGTCGGCGACTGCATCACCGAGGCGGTGCCCGCGAAGGTCACGAAGCCCAGGTTGATGCCGGGGGTGAGGCCGTCGACGAACTCCTTGCCCGCCTGCTGGGCCACCGAGAGCCGGTTCGGCGGTACGTCGGTGGCCTCCATGGACAGCGAAACGTCCATCACCAGAACGACTGTCGCGCGATTGCGCGGCACCTTCTGGACCGAGGTCGGCCCGGCCGCCGCGATGGTCAGGAAGATCAGGCCGACCAGCATGAGCGCGATCGGCACGTGCCGCATCGGTGAGGGCCGCGCGGGAGCGACCTTCTCCAGCAGCTCCATATTGCTGAACCGCAGCATCTGGCGGTGCCTGGACCGCTGCACCAGGACATAGCCGAGCGCGATGAGCGCGACGACGACCAGGAAACCGAGCCAGATCAGCGCGGTGAAATGCGAAATACTCACTGACGAGGCACCCGCCCGGTCGAGGCGCCCATGCTGTGGCGCCGGGTGGACACGAACCGGACCACGTCGGCGATCCAGTCGCGATCGGTCTGCAAGCTCATCACCGGCGCGCCGCAACTGCGCAACGCCTGCGCCACCTGTTCGCGGTGGCGCACGGCGGCGGCGTGGAAGTCGGCGCGCAGGGTGGGGGTGACGCTGAATTCGCGGGTGCGGCCGGTCTCGGGATCGTGCAACACCACATCGCCCACGTCGGGCAGATCCATGTCGCGCGGGTCGAGCACTTCCACCGCGAGCAGGTCGTGGCGCGCGGAGATCGCGCGCAGCGACCGCTGCCAATCGATCTCGCCGAGGAAGTCGCTGATGACGACCGCGAGTCCGCGTTTACGCTGCGGGCGGCGCAGCGATTCGATGGCGCCGCGCAGGTCGCCGCGCACGCCGTCGCGGGCGTGCGGGGTGGTGGCGATCGAGCGCAGCAGTGTCTGGGCGTGCACGCGGCCGCTGCGCGCCGGGATGCGCACCAGTTGCTCGCCGGTGGCCACGACCGCGCCGATCCGGTTGCCCCCGCCGCTGGTCAGGTGTGTGACTGCGGCCGCGGCGGCGATCGCCAGGTCGCGCTTCTGGCAGGCGGCGGTGCCGAAATCGAGGCTGGCCGACAGATCGATCACCATCCACGTCTCCAGCTCGCGGTCGGCGATCATCTGCCGCACGTGCGGGTGGGTGGTGCGGGCGGTGACCGACCAATCCATCTGGCGGACGTCGTCACCCGGCTGGTAGAGCCGGGACTCCCCCGGCTCGGAACCGGGGCCGGGGATGAGGCCGAGATGGTCGCCGTGCAGGACGCCGTCGAGACGGCGGCGCACGGTCAGCTCGAGGGTCTTCAGTGCCGCGGCCAGGCGTGCGTCGGTGAGCTCACCCGCGCGGAAAGAGGGTGGCGCATGCGATGACATGGTCACGCCGCGGTCACTTGGGCTGGTTGTTCGCGGCCGGCGCGGGCGCGCCTTGTGCCGGAGCGTGCGGCACCGGGCCGTTCTGCTGCGCGGGCGGCTGCGGGATCTGCTGTTGCTGCGGGCCGGGGACCGCCTGCGGCGCCACCTGCGGCATGCCGACGGTCTGCAGCACCCGCTTGATGACATCCTCCGGGCTGATCTCGTCGGCCAGCGCGTCGTAGGACAGCACGAGGCGGTGCCGCAGCACGTCCGGGATCACCTCGACGACGTCCTGGGGCACCACGTAGTCGCGACCGCGGATCAGCGCGACGGCGCGGGCCGCGGCGATGATGCCGAGGCTGGCGCGCGGCGAGGCGCCGTAGGCGATCCAGTTGGCGACGTCGGTCATGCCGAAGTCCTGCGGCTTGCGGGTCGCTGCGATCACGCGGACCACGTAGTCGACCAGGGCGTGGTGCACGAAGGTGTTCGCGGCGACCTTCTGCAGGCGGATCAGCTCTTCGGGATCGAGGATCCGCTTGGCCTCCGGCGGGGTGACACCCATCCGGTAGATGATCTCGCGCTCCTCCTCCACCGAGGGGTAGTCCACGACGACCTTGAACAGGAAGCGGTCGCGCTGCGCCTCGGGCAGCGGGTACACGCCTTCGCTCTCGATCGGGTTCTGGGTCGCCATGACCAGGAACGGATCGGGCATCGGGTAGGTCGTGCCGCCGATGGAGACGTGCCGCTCGGCCATCACCTCGAGCAGCGCGGACTGCACCTTGGCGGGCGCGCGGTTGATCTCGTCGGCGAGCACGAAGTTCGCGACCACCGGGCCGAGCTCGGTGTCGAACTCCTCGCGCCCCTGGCGGTAGATGCGGGTACCGATGAGGTCGGTGGGCACCAGGTCAGGGGTGAACTGCACGCGGGAGAACGAGCCGCCGACGACCGTGGCGAAGGTCTCCACCGCCAGCGTCTTGGCGATGCCCGGCACGCCTTCGAGGAGGACGTGGCCACGGGCGAGCACACCGACGAGCAGCCGCTCCACGAGCCTGTCCTGGCCCACGATGACCCTTTTGACCTCGTAGATCGCCTTCTCGAGGAGCTGGACGTCACGCTCCAGGGCGCCGTCCGCGTTCGACCCCGTCGAACCGGACACAGCCTCCGGCTTCTCCTTTGCCAGATTCGCCCCACTCACGCTGTCCGTCGAAGTCACCAACATCCCCGCTTTCGCCTCGGTCTAGTGCGTGCGGCACCAACTATTCCAGGTTGTCGCCCACTGTGCCGCATTCGGCTCCGGGTATCAGCGGATTCCGGGATCGAGCAGGTGCCGGATCTGCTCCCACACCCCGCTGAGCAGGGCCGGATCGTTGTGGAGCTTGGCGAACAGCAAAGCTCCTTCCAGCTGGGCCAGCACCGCGCGGGCAGTGCCCACCGGGTCGTCGGCGCGGACATCGGCCACGATGTCGGCGACGATCGCCGTCTGTTCGTCGAAGATCTCCTGAATCCGGCTGCGAACCACAGGCTCTCGGTCGCTCAGTTCGATTCCGACGTTCGCCAGCATGCAGCCACCGAGGTTTCCGGTGGCCTCCCGATATTCGTACTGGGCCTGGAGCTGGGCGCGCACCAGAGATTCCAGGCGGGCCTCGGGTGGGGCGTCGCCGTCGCGGGCGGCCAGCCACGCGGGGCGTTGCCCTTCCCAGTAGGCATCGATCGCGGCTACCGACAGCGCCTGCTTGGAGGGGAAGAAGTGATAGAAGCTGCCCTTGCGGACCTCCGCGCGCGCGCAGATCTCCGCGACGCCGATGGCGGCATAACCGCGCTGATGCATGAGATCCCCCGCCGCGGCGAGCAGGCGTTCCCTGGCATCACTCGTCCTTCCCATTCCCCCAATGTAGACGACCGGTCAACTTTCCGGTTATAGTTGACCGGTCGTCTACATAGAAGGATCACTATGCCAGAGATCACCATCGCCGTCGCTTACCACAGCGGATACGGACACACCGCGCGACAGGCGAAGGCCGTAGCGGCGGGAGCGAACAGCATCGACGGCGCCGCAACCGCGCTGGTCGACGTCGAGAAAAACGCGCTGGGGAGTTTTCTGGGCGCGATGGCACAGTCACCGTCGGATCTGGGGCCACAGGAAGCACCCCCGCAAGCCGATCTGGATACCGCGGCGCATCTGGGGCGCCGTGTCGCCGAGCAGACCCTCCTGCTGGCCCGCGGCCGACAGGTGGTGACCCGGTGAACGCCTTCAGCGAGCTGGCAGGAGTCGACCATCCCATCGTGCAGGGACCGTTCGGCGGCGGACTGTCCACCGTCGAGCTGTTGGGGACCGTCTCCGACGGCGGCGGACTCGGCTCGTTCGGCGCACACATTCTCGACGGTCAGGGCATCGTCGAACTGGTCGCCGCGTGCCGGGCGCGCACACAGCGGCCTTTCAACGTCAACCTGTGGGTGCCACAACCGGGCGAACCCACCACCCTGGATGCCGCGGACAAGGCCCGGCTGCAATCCTTCTACACCGAAATCGGCGTCGAGCCCCCGCACGACATCGCCACGCCGAGCTACGCGGAGCAGCTCGCCGCGATACTCGAAGCCGCCCCGCCGGTCGCGAGTTTCGTGATGGGCATTCCCGAGGCGAGCTTCCTCGCGGCGGCACGCCGACGCGGAATCCGCACCATGGGCACTGCCACCACAGTCGAAGAAGCCCTTGCCATCGAGGCCGCCGGCATGGACGCTGTCGTCGCATCCGGATCCGACGCCGGTGGACATCGCGGCGCCTTTCTACGCCCGGTGCACGAGTCGCTGGTCGGCACATTCTCGCTGATTCCCCAAGTGGCACAAGCTGTTTCGATCCCCGTCGTGGCGGCGGGCGGTATCGCCGACAGACGTGGAGTCGCTGCGGCGATGCTGCTGGGAGCGGACGCCGTGCAGGTCGGGACCGGATTTCTCGCCACCGCGCAATCCGGTGCGAGCGCGGTGCACCGGGCCGCGCTGCGCTCGGCACAGGCCCAGACGACTGTTCTCACCCGACTGTTCTCCGGGCGCACCGCCCGGGGAATCCTCAATCGGTTCCTCCGGGAGATGGCCCCTTTCGAGGCCGACGTACCCGCCTACCCCGCACAGAATGCCCTCATGACCCCGATCCGGAAAGCCGCCGCGCAACGGGGAGATCCCGAGCTGCTCAACCTGTGGTCCGGGCAGGCGGCGGCACTGGCCGGCAGCGTCGACGCCGGTGCGTACCTCACCGAACTGATCGCCGGACTCGACACGCACAGCCGGTGAAAGTCGGCATCGGAGCGACTCAGGTGACGATGCGGACCGCATAGGGCATGATGCCGTCCTCGCGCACGGGCGACACCTTCACGACGTCACCGGACTGCGGCGCCTCGACCATCTTGCCGTTGCCGAGATACAAGGCCACGTGCTGACTGCCGCCCGGCCCCCAGAACAGCATGTCGCCGCGCTTCTTCTCGGCCAGCGGAACGCGGGTGCCCGCGTTGTATTGATAACCGCTGTAGTGCGGCAGCGAGACGCCGATGCCGGCGAAGGCGTAGAGCATCAGGCCCGAGCAGTCGAAGCCGACCTTGTTGTAGTCGCCGTAGCTGTCGGCCACGCCGCCGTCGCGAATGCCGAGGGTGGGGCCGTCCTCGTCGCCGCCACCCCAGGCGTAGGTGACGCCCAGCTGCGACATGGCACGGTCGACCACGGTCTCGACCGCCTCCGAGCCGCGCACCGACGGGCCGCTCGGCGAGGGCTTCGCCTTCTTCGGCGGCGGGGTGTTCTCCAGTTCGGTGTGCGGGCGTTTGCCCTCGCCCAGTTGCGCGGCCCGTTCCCTGGCGGCCAGGTCGGCGGCGGCGCGGGCCGCGGCCTCCGCGGCGGCGGTCAGGATGGCCTGGGCCTCCTCGGCCAGGCGCTGCCGGTCCCAGTCCTGGTAGACCTCACGCTGGGCGTGCAGCCCCTGCACGGTGGCGCGGGCCGCGTCGAGTCTGGCCTGGGCCGCGTCGCGTTCGCGGAGCAGGTTCTCGCGGCGCGCGGTCTCGCTGTCGAGCGCGGTCTTGGCGGCGGCCACCGCGTGCTCGGCGGCGACCTTCAGGCTTTCGGCTTCCGCCGCAGCCGCGTCGGCCTGTGATTTCGCCTCGCGGGCATCGGAATTGCGGTTGCCGAGTTCGATCTGGGCGCGGCGCAGGGTGTCGAGCACCTGGTGTTGATTCTTCGACACCAGGCCGATCACCTCGGCGCGGTCGATGGCGCCGGTCGGGGTGGTGGCGCTCAGGTGGGTGATCAGCGAACCCGAGGTCGGACGGGTGTAGGCGGCGGTGGCGAAGTCGTCGAAGCCGTGGCGGGCGCGGGCGACCTCCTCGCCCGCGACGGAGAGGTCGGCCTGGGTGGCGGTCACCTGCGCGGCGGCGGCATCGGCCGCCTCGCGCGCCAGTTGCAGGTCCACCAGCGCCTTGTTGACCTCTTCGCGCCGGATGGCGACCTCGTCGTCGAGCTGACGCAGTTGCTGATCGACCTCTGCCACGTCGTTGATGAGGGCGCCGACCGCGCCGACCCCGGCATCCACCTGCGCGCCTGCTTCGGCGATCTGACTGTCGCTGGGGTTCGGCGGCGGAGGCGGGACAGCCACGCCCGTGCCCACCGTCAGTACCAGCGCCGCACACACCAGCAATCCGAGAGCGATCGGATTTCTCGATCGCTGACCGGCCCCATGGCTCCTGCGCATCGCACCTCCAAGGACTCGGGTCGGGCATCGCCACACGAGCCCCACCGCAGATCACGGTGCTCATCCGTCGGCGGACAACTCTTCTACCTCTTGTTCCCCTTCGGGGACCATTCGAACCGTACGACACTTTATGGCCCCTGCGGAACTCTGGTCACAGAACTACAGTCACGTAATTCGTCGATAGCCATATATTTGCCATACATCCGCCCTGGTTTGCTGGAGATAAACAGACCGGACGTCATGAAAATGCTGAATGGAAGCAACCGCCATCACCCCGGAGGCAAGTGCGGGGCCGCCGATCTGCCCTCGGCGGCGGGCTTCAACAGAAATCGTGGGCACGCACGACTCCGGGCCGCGCCCTGAGGCGCGGCCCGGAGAAGTTCAGCGGAGAGGTGGGACCGGCGAGCGGGTCAGACCGCGCCCGAGCGCTGCCGTGCGGCCGCCGCGCGACGCGACTTGAGGTAGGCCAGGCCCGCGACGGCGACGGCGGTGCCGCCGAGCAGGATGCCGGTGACCGCGGTCCAGGAAACCGTTTCCGGCTCGGAGATCCGGTCGACGAAGATGCCCGCGGCGGTCACCGAATCGCCGTGTTTGCTCTTGGCCGCGTCCTCGGCCCACTCCAGGCGCACGCGGCTGATGGTGTCGCTGTAGGTGCCCACCCAGTCGTCGCTGAAGACCACCACGGTTCCGTGCTCGGTCTCGGCGACCTCGGTGGCCAGGTCCCGTAGATTGGAGTCGTGGCCTGGATTCCCGGGAATGACCACAATGCTCAGCGGGATGCCCTCGGCTCGCGCTTCGGCCACGATCGCCTCGAGCTCGGACTGGTCACGGCCCTCCGGCGTCGCCACGTGATTGTCGGCGACATCGGCCTTGATCGACTGCAGCGTGTCCTCGTCGATGGTGGGCGGCAGGCCCGCGGTGAGCGGGAAGAAAACCGAGGTATACGAGGGAGCCATCTTCCATCCGGTCTGTGTAGCCACGCCGACGGGCGCGACGGGTGTCGAGAGCACAGTACGCCACCCGGTCGCGAGCTGTTCGCTCGTGCCACGCCGAGCCGACCCCGGACGTTTCACAGGACAAGCGTACTGTTAGAGTTGTGTCGCGAGGTATCGGCGCTCCCAGCGGCCGGAGAACCTCCACAGACTCGAGTCACCGGCACAGCCCCGCCGGTGGCCCACCCTCACCGACGAGCGGAGCTGAAGTGACGACAAGTATCGATACTTTCGGCGCCAAGGGCACCCTCGAGGTCGGAAGCAACTCCTACGAGATCTTCCGCCTCTCCGCCGTGCCCGGCACCGAGAAACTCCCCTACGCACTCAAGGTCCTCGCGGAGAACCTGCTCCGCACCGAGGACGGCGCGAACATCACCGCCGACCACATCCGGGCCATCGCCAACTGGGACCCGGCCGCGGAACCGGACACCGAGATCCAGTTCACCCCGGCCCGCGTGATCATGCAGGACTTCACCGGCGTGCCCTGTGTGGTCGACCTCGCCACCATGCGTGAGGCCGTCACCGCCCTCGGCGGCGACCCGAACAAGGTCAACCCGCTCTCCCCCGCCGACATGGTCATCGACCACTCGGTCATCCTGGACGTCTTCGGCCGCGCCGACGCCCTCGAGCGCAACGTCGACCTCGAATACCAGCGCAACGGTGAGCGCTACCAGTTCCTGCGCTGGGGCCAGGGTGCCTTCGACGACTTCAAGGTCGTCCCCCCGGGCATGGGCATCGTGCACCAGGTGAACATCGAGTACCTGGCCCCGACCGTCATGGTCCGCAACGGCCAGGCCTACCCGGACACCTGCGTCGGCACCGACTCGCACACCACCATGGTCAACGGCCTGGGTGTGCTGGGCTGGGGCGTCGGCGGCATCGAGGCCGAGGCCGCCATGCTCGGTCAGCCGGTCTCCATGCTGATCCCGCGCGTGGTCGGCTTCAAGCTCACCGGTGAGATCAACCCGGGCGTGACCGCGACCGACGTCGTGCTCACCGTCACCGACATGCTGCGCAAGCACGGCGTGGTCGGCAAGTTCGTCGAGTTCTACGGCGCGGGCGTCGCCGAGGTCCCGCTGGCCAACCGCGCCACGCTGGGCAACATGAGCCCCGAGTTCGGCTCGACCGCCGCGATCTTCCCGATCGACGCCGAGACCATCAACTACCTGCGCCTGACCGGCCGCAGCGACGAGCAGCTCGCGCTCGTCGAGGCGTACGCCAAGGAACAGGGCATGTGGCACGACGCCGACCACGAGCCGAAGTACTCGGAGTACCTCGAGCTCGATCTGAGCACCGTGGTGCCTTCGATCGCCGGCCCGAAGCGTCCGCAGGACCGCATCCTGCTCAGCGAGGCGAAGACCGCCTTCCGCAAGGACATCTGCAACTACGTCAGCGACACGGTCGGCTACCCCGAGGCCGCGACCCCGCACTCGAAGCTGGACGAGGCCGTCGAGGAGTCCTTCCCGGCCAGCGATCCGGCGGTGCTGTCCTTCGCCGACGACGACGCGGTGAGCTACTCCGCCGCCAACGGCGCCGAGGGCCGCCCGAGCAAGCCGGTCAAGGTGGTCTCCGAGGAGCGCGGCGAGTTCGTGCTCGACCACGGCGCGGTCGTGGTCGCGGGCATCACCTCCTGCACCAACACCTCCAACCCGTCGGTCATGATCGGCGCGGCGCTGCTGGCCCGCAACGCGGTGGAGAAGGGCCTGACCTCCAAGCCGTGGGTGAAGACCAACATGGCGCCCGGCTCGCAGGTCGTCGCCGACTACTACGAGAAGGCCGGCCTGTGGCCGTACCTGGAGAAGCTGGGCTTCTACCTTGGCGGGTTCGGCTGCACCACCTGCATCGGCAACACCGGTCCGCTGCCGGAGGAGATCTCCAAGGCGGTCAACGACAACGATCTGTCGGTCACCGCGGTGCTCTCGGGCAACCGCAACTTCGAGGGCCGCATCTCCCCCGACGTGAAGATGAACTACCTGGCCTCCCCGCCGCTGGTCATCGCCTACGCCCTCGCGGGCACCATGGACTTCGACTTCGAGACCGACCCGCTGGGCCAGGACACTGACGGCAACGACGTCTTCCTGAAGGACATCTGGCCCTCGGCGCAGGAGATCGACGACACCATCAAGGCGACCATCAGCCAGGACATGTTCCGCAAGTCCTACGCCGAGGTCTTCAAGGGCGACCACCGCTGGCAGAACCTGGAGACCCCGGAGGGTGACACCTTCGCCTGGGATCCGAACTCCACCTACGTCCGCAAGGCGCCGTACTTCGACGGCATGACGATGGAGACGACCCCGGTCGAGGACATCAAGGGCGCGCGCGTGCTGGCGCTGCTGGGTGACTCGGTGACCACCGACCACATCAGCCCGGCCGGTCCGATCAAGCCCGGCACCCCCGCCGCGCAGTACCTGGATGCGCACGGCGTCGAGCGCAAGGACTACAACTCCCTGGGCTCGCGTCGCGGCAACCACGAGGTGATGATCCGCGGCACCTTCGCCAACATCCGGCTGCGCAACCAGCTGCTCGACGACGTCTCGGGTGGGTACACCCGCGACTTCACCCAGGAGGGTGGCCCGCAGGCGTTCATCTACGACGCCTCGCAGAACTACCAGGCCGCGGGTATCCCGCTGGTCGTGCTGGGCGGCAAGGAATACGGTTCGGGCTCCTCGCGCGACTGGGCTGCCAAGGGCACCCGCCTGCTGGGCGTGAAGGCCGTCATCACCGAGTCCTTCGAGCGCATCCACCGCTCGAACCTCATCGGCATGGGCGTCATCCCGCTGCAGTTCCCGGCGGGCGAGTCGGCCAAGTCGCTGGGCCTGGACGGCACCGAGACCTTCGACATCGAGGGCATCACCAAGCTGAACGAGGGCGTCACCCCGAAGACGCTGAAGGTCACCGCCACCAAGGAAAGCGGCGAGAAGGTCACCTTCGACGCCGTGGTCCGCATCGACACCCCCGGTGAGGCGGACTACTACCGCAACGGCGGCATCCTGCAGTACGTGCTGCGCAACATGATTCGCGGCTGAGTGCGCGTATCGACGACGATGTCACCCGTGGCCGCGCCATAGGTGACACCGCCGAAGGCACACGGGTCCGCGCACCGGTTCATCGCGAATCGGTGCGCGGACCTCGCCACATCCACGTACCACCATCCGCGGCGTCGTGTTCTGCCGCATTCGTGTACCGCCGAGGAGGAGCCCGCCCCATGCCCAAGGTCAGCGATGACCACCTCGCCGCGCGGCGCAGCCAGATCCTCGACGGTGCGCGACGCTGCTTCGCCGAATACGGCTACGACGGTGCGACCGTGCGCCGCCTCGAAGAGCGGATCGGACTCTCGCGCGGCGCGATCTTCCACCATTTCCGCGACAAAGACGCGCTGTTCCTCGCGCTGGCCCAAGAGGATGCCGAGCGGATGGCCGATGTGGCCGCCAACCAGGGCATCGTGCAGGTCATGCGCGACATGCTCGCCGATCCCGAGCAGTTCAACTGGCTGGGCACGCGGCTCGAGATCGCGCGCAGGCTGCGCACCGACCCGGAGTTCCGGGCCGGCTGGACCCAGCGTTCGGCGGAACTGACCGCGGCCACGCTGGCCCGGCTGGAACGCCGCAAGGCGGCCGGCGCGCTGCGCGACGACGTGCCCACCGACGTACTGCTCGGCTATCTCGATCTCGTGCTCGACGGGCTGATCGCGCGCATCGCCTCCGGACACACCAACGAAAATCTGTCCGCGGTACTCGATCTCGTCGAGGCGTCGGTCCGCCGCAAGGACTGATCGCCCCGTCGGCCGGTGGGTGCGTCGGGTCGCGACACGGACGCGCCCACCGGTGGACCGGGCCACACCGGACATCCTGAATGCCTCGCCCCCGGCGGGCCCGGCCGGAGGTAACTGCACAATCGCTGATCATCGACGCCGTGGGCGCCGGAATCGGCTGGCTGCGAGCCGGTTCCCGCACCATGATCTGTTGGCCGACCGGGCGTAATTGCGCTGAACCGGGCCGCGACGGCGGACCGCGACGGTATCATTCGAAGCGCATCCGCCACGCCGTGGCAAATCACGAGCAGACGCGACACGAGCAGACGCGACACGATCGGAGAGCGAGCCACCCATGGGCCCCGCAACCGTCCGTCCCCCGGACCGCGACAGCATTCGCGGCGGCCCGGGATGAACGGGTCCGGGCGCGGGCCCGCCCGACGCGATTCGGTGCTCATCGTCTGCGACTCCGCCGACCCGCATGCGGCCGCCGTGGCCGAGATGGTGCGCGAGATACACGGACTCGACGTGATCCGGTTCGATCCGAGCGACTACCCGCGCACCTACGGCAGCTTCCGGGTCGACCGGCTCGGCACGGCGCGGGCGCTGACCCAGACCGTCGGCTTGGACCAGGTTCGCTCGGTGTGGTGGCGGCCGCTCACGCCGAGCCGCTCGGCACAGATCCCCGGCGTCGACAGCGACTTCGAGCCCGACGCCTGCGACGGCTTCCTGGAGGGCATGCTGTGGTCGATTCCGGCACGCTGGGTCAACGATCCGGGCGCCGACCGCACCGCGAGCAGGCGGATCGTGCAGTGGGAGACCGCGGTGCGCGCCGGGCTCCGGGTGCCGGAGACGCTGGTGACCAACGATCCGGACGAGGCCCGCAGTTTCACCGAGTCACGTCCTGGCCCCGTGGTTTTCAAGCGGGACGGCACGCACCGGGCGGCCTGCGCGCAGGCCAGGATCGTCGGCCGCGACGACCTCGCGCAGATGTCGGACATCCGCCGCGCGCCCGCCGCTTTCCAGGACTACGTGCAGGCCGAATGCGAACTGCGCGTGGTGTGGGTGGACGGCGTCGAATGGACGGTGCGCATCGATGCGGCGCCGGGCGTCGCGCGGCTGTTCGACCGGCCGCGCGAGTCGGTGACCTTCGGGGTGGCCACCCTGCCCGCCTCGGTCAGCAAGTCGCTGTCCACCCTGATGGGCGCCCTGGGACTGGGCTTCGGCGTGCTGGACCTGCGCATCGGCCTCGACGGCGAGTACTACTTCCTCGAGGTCGACCCCCGCGGCCGGTTCGACCACCTCGCCGCCGCGACCGGCCTGCCGATCTTCGACAGCATGGCCGACCTGCTGGCCGACGACGAGATGGTGACCGGCCGCTGACGCCTGTGCCCGCGGACCGCAGTGGGCTACTTGTCGGCGTTCTTGCGCCGGTTCGCACCGCCGCGGCTGCGCAACTGCACGTGCGATTCCACCAGCACATTGTGGATGAACCCGTAGGAACGCCCGGTGGACCGTGCCAGGGAGCGGATGCTCGCCCCCGCTTCGTATTGCTTCTTCAACTGATTCTGCAAACGGTCACGGGATTTTCCCGTGACGCGGGTGCCCTTGCTCAATCCGGTTTTCGTCACCGTCCCGCCCTTGTTCTGTGTGGCGGTGGATCTGTTCTGTGTGGGCCTGTCGCTCATGGCTTCCTCCGAGTCGCCGAGCAGCGCGTCATTCCAGGCTAAGCACTCATCAGGAAACGATCAACGAAATGATGTGATCCAACTCACGCGAGCTGAATCAACTCCAGATACTCGGCCGACCAATGGTCCTCGGTGCCGTCGGGCAGCAGAATGACCCGCTCCGGAGACAACGCCTCCGCCGCGCCCGGATCGTGGGTAACCAGAACGACCGCGCCCGCGTAGGTGCGCAACGCGTCGAGCACCTGCTCGCGCGAGACCGGATCCAGGTTGTTGGTCGGCTCGTCGAGCAGCAGCACGTTCGCCGCCGAGGAGACCAGCCCGGCGAGCGCGAGCCGGGTCTTCTCACCGCCGGACAGCGTGCCCGCCGGCTGATCCAGCTGGGGACCGGTGAACATGAACGCACCCAGCAGGCCGCGAAGCTCCTGCTCACCGGCATCGGGAGCGGCGTGGCGGATGTTCTCCCACACCGTCGCGTTGTCGTCGAGGGTGTCGTGCTCCTGGGCGAAATACCCGATCTTCAGGCCGTGACCGGGCACCAGTCCACCCGCGCTCGGCTGCTCCACGCCGGCCAGCAGGCGCAGCAGTGTCGTCTTGCCCGCACCGTTGAGGCCGAGCACCACGACCCGGCTGCCGCGGTCGATGGCCAGGTCGACGCCGGTGAAGATCTCCAGCGAGCCGTACATCTTGGTTAGGTTCTCGGCCATCAGCGGCGTCTTGCCGCACGCGGCGGGTTCGGGGAACTTGATGCGCGCCACCTTGTCGGCCACGCGCACCTCGTCGAGTTCGCCGAGAAGTCGTTCAGCCCGCTTGACCATGTTCTGTGCCGCAACGGCTTTCGTGGCCTTCGCGCCGAGCTTGGCGGCCTGGGCCTTCAGCGCCGACGCCTTCTTCTCGGCATTGGCGCGTTCCCGGCGGCGGCGCTGCTCGTCGGTGGCGCGGGCGTCGAGGTACTTCTTCCAGCCCATGTTGTAGACATCGGCCTCGCCGCGCACGGCGTCGAGGAACCACACCTTGTTGACCACGGCCTCGAGCAGTTCGACATCGTGGCTGATGACGATCAGACCGCCGTCGTGGTTCTGCAGGAAGCCGCGCAGCCAGGTGATCGAGTCGGCGTCGAGGTGGTTGGTCGGCTCGTCGAGCAGCAGGATGCGGTCCGAGCGCCCGCCGCTGCCGTCCGAGGCCGAGAACAGGATGCGCGCGAGCTCGATGCGGCGGCGCTGACCGCCGGAGAGGGTGCGCAGCGACTGACCGAGCACCCGGTCGGGCAGGCCGAGGCTGTGGCAGATGCGCGCGGCTTCGCTTTCGGCGACGTAACCGCCCAGCGCCGAGAACCGGTCCTCGAGCCTGCCGTACTTGCGGACCGCCTTCTCGCGCTCGTTCTCGTCGGCCACCTCGGCCATCACAGCCTGCTGCTTCTCCATGTCGCGGATCAGCGTGTCGAGTCCGCGCGCGGAGAGCACCCGGTCGCGGGCGAGCACGTCGAGGTTGCCTTCGCGGGGGTCCTGCGGGAGGTAGCCGATCTCGGTGGAGCGCACGATCTTTCCCGCGTACGGCTCGCCTTCCCCCGCGAGGATGCGCAGGGTGGTGGTCTTGCCCGCGCCGTTGCGCCCGACCAGGCCGATCCGGTCGCCGGCCTGCACGCGCAGCGCCGGACCCGGCGCCGAGAGCAGCGTACGGACGCCGGCCCGGACCTCGAGATCGGTCGCGGTGATCACAGATGTGCTCCTCTGGGGAAGTGCGGGGTGGCGACGGTGAATGTGTCCTGCAGGCCGCAGTGTAGGTACTCGGCCGACACGCCAACCAACGATTTTACCTGCACCCGCGTGCCACGCCGCCGCCGAGGAGCCCGGTGTGACCGTGATAACCGGGCCGCGATTGCCCTTCGGTAGCGTGCGGTGTCATGAGTACCGATCTGTTGGGCAAGAGCGCGCTGGTCAGCGGCGCGAGCAGGGGCATCGGCAAGGCGGCCGCCGCCGAACTGCTGCGGCGTGGCGCGAACGTGCTGATCACCGCCCGCAAAATCGAGCCGCTCGAACAGGCTGCCGAGGAGTTGCGCGCCCTCGGGCACCAGGGCGAGGTGGCCGTCATCGCGGGCAACTCCGGTGACGAGCAGGCGCGCGCCGAAGCGGTCGCGCGCGCGGTCACCGAGTTCGGCTCGCTGGACATCCTGATCAACAACACCGGCATCAACCCCGTTTTCGGCCCGCTCATGGAGGCCGACCTCGATGCCGTGCGCAAGATCTTCGACGTCAATGTGGTCGCCGCGCTCGGTTACGCACAGCAGGCCTACAAGGCGTGGATGGGTGAGCACGGCGGGGCGATCGTCAATGTCGCCAGTGTGGCGGGTCTGCGCTCGACCGGTGTCATCGCCGCCTACGGCGCCTCCAAGGCGGCGTTGATCCGCCTGACCGAGGAGCTGGCCTGGCAACTCGGTCCGAAGATCCGCGTCAACGCGGTGGCGCCCGGCGTGGTCAAGACCAAGTTCGCCGACGCGCTGTACTCCGCCGACGAGGAGCGCGCCGCGAGTGCCTACCCGATGAAGCGGCTGGGCAGTCCGGAGGACGTCGCTCGCCTGATCGCCTTCCTGGCCTCCGACGAGGCCGCATGGATCACCGGGGAGACGGTCCGCGTCGACGGCGGCCTGCTGGCGACCGGCGGACTCTGAGACATGCGCGACCCGTGGGCGCGGCGCCGGTGAACAGCTCCGATGTCGTCATCTGCGGGCTCGGCCCGGCCGGCCGGGCCCTGGCGCACCGCTGCCTGGCGCGCGGCCTGCGGGTCACCGTGGTCGATCCCGCCCCGCGGCGGCGGTGGACGGCGACCTACGCGGTGTGGGCCGACGAACTGCCCGGCTGGCTCGACAAGGGCGTGACAGCGGCGCGGATCGAGCATCCGGTGGCGTGGGGGTATGAGCGGCATGAGCTCGACAGGGCGTATTCGGTTCTCGACACCGGCGTGCTGCAGGACTCGCTGAGCATCGAGGGAGCCGACGTGGTCGCCGAGCGCGCGACCCACCTGACCGCCCACACGCTCACCACCGCGAGCGGCAGGCAGTTGCGTGCCGACCGGGTGATCGACGCGCGCGGATTGGCGCGCTCGCCACGAAGGGCGGAGCAGACCGCCTACGGCGTCGTCGTGACGAAGGCGATCGAGCGCGACGATGCGACGCTGTTCATGGACTGGCGTGCCGACAACGGGGCCGAGTCCGCGGCCCCGCGTTCGTTCCTCTATGTCGTGCCGCTCGGCGCGGGCGCGACCTTGTTCGAGGAGACCTGTCTGGCCGGGCGTCCCGCCCTGGGGCTGCGCGAGTTGCGCGAACGGCTCGAGCACCGGCTGGCAGCGCGTGGCATCGCGCTCGACGGCAGCGAATCCGTCGAACGAGTTCGCTTTCCGGTGGAGGGCGGCAGGCCGGGCGCGCATCGGTTCGGCGCGGCAGGCGGCTTCCTGCATCCGGCCACCGGTTACAGCGTCGCGGCCTCGTTGAGCGCCGCCGACGAGTTCGCCGGCGGCGGTCCCGCCCGGCTCGGCCGCGTGCGCGCGGTGCACGCGTTGCGGGCCGCCGGGTTGCGCGCGCTGCTGGCCCTGCCGCCCGCTGATATACCGCTGTTCTTCGACGCGTTCTTCTCCCTGCCCGCGCATCGGCAACGCGCGTATCTGTCCGGCCGGGACGACCCGTACGGCGTCGCCGACGCCATGTGGGCCCTGTTTCCCGCCGTTCCGCCCCGGTTGCGCACCCGAATCGCCGTCGCTACCTGCGGTTTCACGTTTCGGTCCCGGATGCCGACCGGTTCGTCCATCATGGAGTGATGGCACGGGCTATCTGGAAAGGATCGATTGCGTTCGGGCTGGTCAACGTCCCGGTGAAGGCGTACACCGCCACCGAGGACCACGACATCAAATTCCACCAGGTGCACGCGAAGGACGGCGGCCGCATCAAGTACCAGCGTGTGTGCACCCTCGACGGCAAGCCCGTGGACTATGTCGACATCGCCAAGGCCTACGAATCCCCGGAGGGCGGGACGGTCATCCTCTCCGAGGAGGATTTCGCCCGGCTGCCCGCGGCCGAGAAGCACGAGATCCCGGTGCTGCAATTCGTGCCGTCCGAGCAGATCGATCCGATCTTCTACGACAAGAGCTACTACCTCGAGCCCGACTCCAACACCCCGAAGGCCTACCTGCTGCTGGCCAAGACCCTCGAGCGCATCGACCGTACGGCACTGGTGCACTTCACGCTGCGCCAGAAGACGCGACTGGCCGCGCTGCGGGTGCGCGAGGGCATGCTGATGGTGCAGACCTTGCTGTGGCCCGACGAAGTGCGCGCGATCGAGTTCGAGTCGCTGCAGGACGCCGCCGAGCCGCGGCCGCAGGAGATCAAGATGGCCGAGACGCTCGTGGAGAGCATGTCCGACGATTTCGATCCCTCGCAGTTCACCGACGAGTACCAGGTCGAGCTGCAGAAGGTGCTCGACGAAGCCATCGAGCGCGGCGGAACGATGCCCGAACGCGCCGAACCCGCCCCGGCCGCGACCGACGCCGAGGTGGTCGATCTGGTGGCCGCGTTGCAGCGCAGCCTGGAGGCCAGCGGCAGGCGTGCCTCGGGGTCCGCGGGCACGGCCGCGAAGAAGTCCGGGACGGCCGCGAAGAAGAGCGGCCGAGCCTCCGGGACGGCCGCGAAGAAGAGCACGGGTGGATCGTCGGGCACGACGGCGAGCAAGAGCGCGGCGGGCAAGGGCACCGCGCGCAAGAGCACCGCGAAGAAGGCCCCCGCGAAGAAGACCGCGCAGAAGGCGCCGACGCGAAAAGGGGCATGATCGCCTGCTACAGTGCCAGACGAGTTCAGGAGGGAACTCGCGGATTTCGCCACCGGGTCGTCCCGGAGTTCTATGGGGGGATGTATGCACCGCCTCTGCCGGTCGATGCTGGCCGTCGCCGGGACGTTCACGCTGGTGTTCGCCCTGGTCGCCTGCGGTGACGACGCACAGACCGCCCGAGAGTTCGTGGCGGCGAAGTACACCAGGGCCACGTCGCTCGACCAGGTCAACGACGGGCGGGCCTACACCGCGACCCTGGCCCCCGCCGCCGTGGTCGAGGCCATCACCGAAGCCGAACGGCCACTGGACAACCGGACTCTGGATCAGCGCGTCTATCTGCAGTATCGCGACGACATCCTCACCGTGGCCGCGCACGGCGCGGGCGCGCTGATCCTGGTCGACCAGTACCGCAACGGATACCGGCGCCACCAGTCGGCCGCCTCGGGTTTCGGCTGGCAGAGCGAGCCCCCGGGCAGCGAATACCGAAGCAGCAGCGGGAAATAGCGGCAGCGGGAAACAGCGGCGGCGACAGCACAGCGGAGCACGAGGGAGACAAGCATGCTCGAAGACATCGCGACCGAGGCAGCGGCCGCGCTGGCATACACCGGGGTGGGGCTGGCGCTGATGGTGCTCGGGTTCGTGGTCGTCGATATCCTGACGCCGGGCAGTCTGCGGTCGCAGATCTGGGTCGAGCGCAATCGCAACGCCTCGATCCTGGTCGCCTCGAACCTGCTCGGCGTCGGCGTGATCGTGGCGATGGCGATCTGGACCTCGCACGGGGCCATCGGCGAAGGGGTGCTCTCCGCCGCCGTGTACGGCGTGATCGGGCTGGCCGCCATGGCGGTGTCGTTCCTGCTGCTCGACCTGCTCACGCCCGGCAAGTTCCGCGATGTGGTCGACGACCGGACGATCCACCCGGCGGTGTGGGTGACGGCTTCTCTGCACATCGCGGTGGCCCTCGTGGTGGCCGCGGCGCTGTCCTAGTGCGTTCGGGAGCCGTCGCGCCGGAACAGGCAGACGAGGCGGCTGTCACCGGCGCCGAAGCAGGGGCAGTCCTCGACCTCTCCGCGCGGCCGGGCCGTTCGCGGACCGCCCGGGTCGCGCTGCTGCTGGTGGCATTCGTGTGCGCGGCCTGCGGCCTGGTCTACGAGCTGTCGCTGGTGACGCTGGGCAGTTACCTGATCGGCGACACCGCCGCGCAGGCGTCGATCACGTTGAGCGTCATGGTCTTCGCCATGGGCATCGGCGCGCTGGCCGCGAAGCCGCTGCGCCGCCGAGCGGCCACCGCATTCCTCTGCGTCGAGCTGGCACTGGCACTGCTGGGCGGATTATCGGTTCTGATGCTCTACGCCGCCTACGCGTGGCTCGATATCTACACCGCCGCGCTCATCGTCGCGGCGACCGTCCTCGGCATCCTGGTGGGGGCGGAGATCCCCTTGCTGATGGAGTTGCTGCAGCGTATTCGCAGACAGGAGCCGGGCAGCGCGGTCGCCGACCTGTTCGCCGCGGACTACGTCGGTGCGCTGCTCGGCGGGCTGGCCTTCCCCTTCCTGCTGCTGCCCGCCTTCGGGCAGATCAGGGGCAGCCTGATCGTCGGGGTGGTCAACGCCGCGGCCGGCGCGGTGCTGGTGTTCGTCCTCTTCCGCGACCAGATGGGCCGCCCCGCGCGCTGGGTGCTGACCACGCTGACCGTGCTGGTGGCGCTGGTGCTCGGCGGAAGTTATCTGTATGCCGACCGTTTCGAGGCGACCGCCCAGCAGGCGTTGTTCGCCCATCCGATCGTGCGGCACGAGCAGACCAGATACCAGAGCATCGTGCTGACCGAATCGCTGTCCCCGTTCGCCACCTCGGACGTGCGGCTCTACCTCAACGGCGACCTGCAATTCTCCTCCGTTGACGAGTATCGATATCACGAGGCGCTGGTCCATCCGACGCTCGCGGGACCGCGCCGGACCGTACTGGTCCTCGGCGGCGGCGACGGGCTGGCGTTGCGGGAGATCCTGCGCTATCCCGATGTGGAGTCGGTGACGTTGGTGGAGCTCGATCCCGACATGATCCGGCTCGCCCGCACCGAGCCGCGGCTGCTCGCATTGAACGGCGACGCGTTCGCCGATCCCCGGGTCGATGTGGTCAACGCCGACGCGTTCGGCTGGTTACGCGAGAGTCCCCGGCAGTTCGACGCGGTGCTCATCGACCTGCCCGACCCGGATCAGACCTCCATCGCCAAGCTCTACACCAAGGAGTTCTACGCGATGGCGGCCGATGTGCTCGCGCCGGGCGGCACCATGTCGGTGCAGTCGGGGTCGCCGTTCTTCGCGCCGCGCTCGTTCTGGTGCATCGCGGCGACGATGCGGGCGGGCGGGTTGCGCATCCTGCCGTATCACGTGGACGTGCCCAGTTTCGGCGACTGGGGATTCGTCCTGGCCACCCGCGACGTCGAACCGGCGCTGCGCCTGGACCCACCCACCCCGCCGCGATCGATCGACGCCGAGAGCCTGCGGGCGGCCGCGGTGTTCGCGCCCGACCGCCGCGACCCCGGCGCACCGATCTCCACTCTGATGCACCCGGTGATCGTCGATCTGGAACTGCGGGAATGGCGTTGACGCCGCTCGGGTGAGGTCGCACCGTTGACCCAATGAAACAATCTTTGTACATTTGTTTCATGCCCGAGCCCCACGACGATGTGGACGAAGCGATCCTGGATGCGGCACTCGCGCGCATCCTGCAGGTCGGCATCCGGCGCAGCAGCCTCGAGGACATCGCGCGCCGCGCCGGGGTCAGCCGCGTCACGATCCACCGGCGGTTCGGCGGCAAGGACAATGTGGTCGAGGCGATGCTCGGCCGCGAGACCCGGCGCATGCTCGATGAGGTCACCGCCATCGCGACCACCGCCTCCGGCGTCGACGCCCAGATCGAGGAGACCATCCTCTACGTCCTGCTGCAGACCCGGATGCACCGCATGGTGACCGAACTGCTGCGCGTCGCCCCCGAGGAAGTACTGGGCTTCTACACCGTGCAGGGCGAGCGGCAGGTGCGCATGGGCATCGACTACATCGTCGACATGCTCGGGCACGCACGCGAACTCGGACTCATCGACGACTACGACATCGAACCGGTCGCGGAACTCGTCGCCCGCCTCGCCCATTCACTCATGCTCACACCGAACGGCGGTGGCGTCGACTTCACCGATCCGGCCGCCGCCCGCCATTTCGTCCGCACAACCGTCGTGCCGCTGATGAAGCACGGAATCGCCACCGCAGCAAAGGAACACACCGATGACCGCCACCACACCACGACCGATTCCCACTCGGCACCCTGACAGCCCGCGCAAGGTTCCCGGCCTCGGTCCGTTCGCGAAGCTGCTCGGCATCGGCGATCCCGACGAGCAACAGTGGCGCAGGCTGGGCGAATCGCTGCTCGTCGGCGACAAGCCGATGGACGATCTCGTCGAGTGGATGTACGCCGAGGGCATGGGCACGACGCGCCCGATGTTCGACAGGGCGCTCGAGGTCGGCATCGACAACGTGCCCGGTGCGCCGGAGCCGCTGCGGCGCTTCTTCGCCGAGGTCGAGGCCACACCGGACTGGGTCGATCAGGACCTGCTGCGCCGGGGCGAGCGGGTGTACCGCTCCGGCGGCAACGACGCGCTGTACTTCGCCCGCGACGTCTCCTTCGTCGGCGGCTATCTCGCCTCCGGTTTCAACAAGACGCTCCTGCGCACCGGCGCCCTGGAGAAGGGACCCGGCAAGCGTTTCGCCGAGACCCTGACCTGGGCGATGGACGTCTCCTCGGTGAACGGCATGGCGCGCTACGGGCGCGGATACCGCTCCACGCTGCATGTGCGCTTCATCCATTCGATGGTGCGCCGCCACGTCGAGGCGATGCCGGACTGGCGCACCGACGACTGGGGCCTGCCGATCAATCAGACCGACATGGCCGCGACGCTGGTCGGCGCCCTGCTCGCCCCGTTCGTCGGCGGCATGGCCATGGGCATCGTGCCCTCGCGCGCGGACATCGTCGCCGCCGCGCACCTGACCCGCTACGTCGGCTGGCTGATCGGCGTGGAAGACCAGTGGCTGCCGCACGGTTTCCGCGACGGCGTGCGCATTCTCAACCACTGCATGACGGCCATCACCAACCCCGACGACACCAGCAGGCAACTGGCCCTCCCGATGGCCGACGACCCCCTCAACTGGCATTACCGCAATCTGCCCGGCCTGCGCGGCCGGATCGCGCGGGCCCAGCACCTGTCGGTCGCCGGCACCTTTCTCGGCCCGAAGGCCATGCGTGTGCTCGGCCTGCCCGCCTACATGCCGCCGTGGTACCCGGCGCTGCGGATCCCGATCAACCTCGCCAACAGCCTCGCCAATGCCGTGGTGCCCGGTCAGCGTGACCGTGCCGCCGTGCGTGGGCGCCAGGCGCAGGAGGCGTTCGTGCGTCTGCTGACCGGGGAGGACGCGGCCACCATCGGCGAGTCCGCGCCCGCGATGGACAAGTCCGCCTGATTCCTCGACGGTCACGCACGGGGCCATACCACTGCGCGGTGTGGCCCCGTCTCGGGCCACACCGCAGGCGTACAGCCGGTGCCCGTCCGGCGGCACCGGCTGTACGCCTGCCGACCTCCGCACCGGTCGGTCAGCCGACCAGCAGACGCTCGCGCGCGGCCGCGTACTCGGCGGCGAGCTGGTCGACCACCTTCGCGGTGGGCCGGATCTCGGCGACGCCGCCGACCCCGTGACCCGCGCCCCAGATGTCGCGCCACGCCTTCGCGCCGACGACCTCCCCGTCGCCGAAGTCCATCGTCGCGGCTTCGCTGGCCGCGAGCGCCTCGGGATCGATGCCCGCGGCCACGATGCTCGGCCGCAGGTAGTTGCCGTGCACGCCGGTGAAGCGGTCGGTGTAGACGATGTCGGCGGCCGAGGAGTCCACGATCATCTGCTTGTACTCCGTCGCCGCGTTGGCCTCGTCGGTGGCGATGAACATCGACCCGATATAGGCGAAATCGGCACCCGCTGCCTGGGCGGCGAGCACCGACCGGCCGTGCGCGATCGAGCCCGACAGCGCCAGCGGCCCGTCGAACCAGGAACGGATCTCCTGGACCAGGGCGAACGGCGACTGGGTGCCCGCGTGCCCGCCCGCGCCCGCGGCGACGGCGATGAGCCCGTCAGCGCCTTTGTCGATCGCCTTGCGCGCGAAGGCGTCGTGGATCACGTCGTGCAACACCACACCGCCGTAGGCGTGGATGCGCTCGTTGACATCCGGTCGCGCGCCCAGCGAGGTGATGACCACCGGCACCTGGAACTCCTCGACGACCCGCAGGTCCTCTTCCAGCCGGTCGTTGCTCTTGTGCACGATCAGGTTCACCGCGTACGGCGCGCTCGGTGACTCCGGGTGCGCGGCGTCGTGGGCGGCCAGCGCCTCGGTGATCCTGTTCAGCCAGACCCGCAGCTCCGATTGCGGGCGGGCGTTGAGGGACGGGAACGAGCCGATCACCCCGGCCGAACACTGGGCGATCACCAGATCCGGGGTGGACACGATGAACATCGGCGAGGCGATCACCGGCAGGCGGAGTCGGTCACGCAGGACGCTGGGCAGGCTCATGGAACATCCTAGAAAGCGGCTGAAGCGGTCGGATCGAGCATAAGCGGCACGGTCGTATCAGTTCTCGGCGCGATGCCCGTCCCCGCTTGCCCGCCGACTAGGGTGATCTTCATCGGGGGGTGTTCCGCCGGCGAGGAGGAGAACGTGGAAGCGAAGAAGGCGGCCGGAGCCGCACTGCACGGATTCAACACCGGGCTGGGCTTCCTGCTCGACACTCCACTGGTCGGCCCGCTGCTGAGCAAGGGATTGGCGACCATCACCTACGTCGGTCGCCGCTCCGGGAAGACCTTCAGCACACCCGTCGGATATCGCCGCGTCGGCGACGACATCGTCATCGGCGTCGCCATGCCGGACAAGAAGAACTGGTGGCGCAACTTCCTCGACGACGGCGCGCCGATCACGGTACGCATCAACGGCATCGACCGGCGCGGCCACGCCGTGACGACGCGCGACGAGCGCGGCGGGGTGTCGGTGCGGGTGCGCTTCAGCGCGCAGGGCTGACCGGCCGCTCCGAAGAACCGGGTTTCGACCGCCGCCCGCCGGGAACTCCGCCTCCGACCTGCGGACTCGCGCGTTTCCCTGTCGGGTGTGCGCACCTCGGCCCCGGCGCGCGGCCCGCGCCGGCATGCACAGGAGGCGACGGCATGGCGACCGACGGCACGGCGACCGATCGATCCGGTGAAGACGGCCCCGCGCCCCGCCACCGCCGCCCCGATGGAGTCGACGACCTCACCGTGGAAGCCGCGGGCAAGCTGTCCGAGGCGCTGGAGGTCACCGAGCGGGCGCGCGGGCACCTGTATTCGTTCCACCAATTGACCGGCGGGGCGGATTTCCTGCTCGACGAAGCCACCGACCTGTTCCGCCGAGCCGGTCACCCCGACATCGCCGAGCGGATCGCGACCGAACTGATCGGCCGCAACGTTCTGCCCGGCCGGTGGACGTTCCAGATCGTCGAGGACTACGACGAGGGTTACTACGCCCTGTTCCGCGACACCGAACGGCAGGTCCGCGACGAATTGCTGGACGGCCGCACCCACCTGTACGAGGCCGAACTCAAGGAGGCGCGGCGCACCCGCGGCCGCACCGGGCACGAGGCGACGCCCGCCGAGTGAACGATTCCACCTCGGCAACGGGAGCTAACATCCAGCAGCACACCGGCGTAGCGTGGCGCATACGGCATCTTCCTTCGGCTACAACCACGACCACGGAGGACACCATGACCACTGCCGCGCATCAAGAACACACCGGACATACCCACGTCCACGGCGAAGGCTGCGGCCACGTCGCGGTCCCGCACGGCGACCACGTCGACTACGCCCACGAGGGCCACCTCCATCGCGCCCACGACGGCCACTTCGACGAGTGCCAGCCGCCGCAGGGCCATCATCCGCACGAGGGCCACGACCACGTCCACGGCGAAGGCTGCGGCCACGTCGCGGTCCCGCACGGCGATCACGTCGACTACATCCACGACGGCTGCAGGCACGCGGCCCACGAGGGGCACTACGACGAGCACTGAGCGGTAACAGACGATCACACTGCCTGGACGTACCAGTCCAGGGGTCCGGCGTCGTCGGTGACGATGCTGCGCAGGAATTTGAACCTCGCCCGGCGTGCCACCGCCACCGACGACGAGTTCGCCGGATCGGTCCGCAGCACCACTTCCTCGGCCATACCGCTGGCGGCCATGTATCGGCAGCCCAGGATCACCGCGCGGGTCGCCAGGCCGCGCCCGCGCCAGGGTGGATCGACGGCATAGCTGAATTCCGCCTGATCGTCACGCAGGTAGGGCGCTTCGGCGCGCACTCCAAAGGTGCCCACGACCTGGTTCTCGGCGAGCAGCACGATCTCGTAGATCTCCAGCGGATCCGATTCCGGCGAGCCCACGGTCACGGGTGGGGCGGCCGACTCCGGGCCGAGCAGGTGCGGCCGGCCGGGAGCAGCCGGCCGCAGGGCGATGATGCCGTCCGAGAGGTGCACCCCTTCATGATCAGCATTGCCCTCACCCGAACAACTCGCCGACACGCCGATTCAGTCGATCGTATTGGCGGTGCACCCGGAAACGGACACCTGCGCGGGACGCGGCTGGGCACTGCCGAGATCCGGGAACGGGGGCGCGCTGTCCCCCAGCGAGGCGATCGCGGCTTGCTCGGCCTCGGCACGCGAAGGTCCTGCGGCCCAACCGAATCGGCCGTCCGCGCCCCGCGCGATGGCCCCACACGAATCGGTGATGTGCAGGACCAGATCGCAGTCGTAGACGCCGCACTCGCGGATCGCGTGGGCATCGGCGACGACGCGGCTGGGGTGGCCGACCGCGGCCACCGTCCTGCCGGTACTCGGCGACAGTGCCAGCGTCCCGTAGGACGGCGCGGCGGCAGCTGACGAACCGGCGCCCACCAAGCCGGTCACGGCGCCGGCGGACACGACCGCCGCGAGGGCGGTCTTACGCAACAAAGACAACGAGATCTCCCCGTCTGTAGGAAAACAAGCGGGGAGATCTTCGCCGAGAACATCCGAATTGTCCATAACCGCGCACGATCCACGCGTGGGCCGAACCGTGTCAGACGGTGAAGCCCAGGGCACGCAACTGCTCACGGCCGTCGTCGGTGATCTTGTCCGGACCCCACGGCGGGATCCAGACCCAGTTGATCTCCAGATCCTCGACCAGGCCGCTGCGCACCAGAGCGTTGCGGGACTGGTCTTCGATGACGTCGGTCAGCGGGCAGGCCGCCGAGGTGAGCGTCATGTCCAGCTTGGCGACGTCGTTCTCGACGCGCAGTCCGTAGACCAGGCCGAGATCGACGACATTGATGCCGAGCTCGGGGTCGACGACATCGCGCATCGCCTCCTCGAGGTCTTCGAGCAGCTGGGCTTCCTCGGCCGACAACTCGGCCTGCGCGCCGCTCTCCGCCGTGACAGTGGCCTGCTCGGCCGCCGGTGTCTCACTCATGGGCGTTCCCCGTTTCCGCTCGGGAGTTCGGTCTCGATTTCGTCAGGAGAGGAAGGCGACGCAGAGGTTTCCGAGGCGATCCGGATCACCGCGTCTTTGAAGGCCAGCCATCCCAGCAGCGCGCACTTCACCCGTGCCGGGTACTTCGAGACGCCCGACAGCGCGACGCCGTCGCCGAGCAGTTCCTCGTCGCCCTCGATGGTGCCGCGGCTGGAGATCATCTCGTTGAACGCGTCCACGGTCTTCAGCGCCTGCTGCACCGGCAGGCCGATGACCTGATCGGTGAGGATCGAGGTCGCGGCCTGGCTGATCGAGCAGCCCTGACCGTCGTAGGACACGTCGGCGACATCGCCGTCGACCAGATGCACCCGCAGGGTGACCTCGTCGCCGCAGGTGGGGTTGACGTGATGTACTTCCGCGCCGAACGGCTCGCGCAGGCCCCGGTGATGCGGGTGTTTGTAGTGGTCCAGGATGACTTCCTGGTACATCTGCTCCATACGCATGGGTCTATACCGCTCCACTCACGCCGAAGAACTTCTGCGCCTTGCGCACCGCCGCCACCAGCAGGTCGACCTCGTCGAGGGTGTTGTAGACCGCGAAGGAGGCGCGCGCGGTGGCCGGCACGCCGAGCCTGCGCATCAGCGGCCAGGCGCAGTGATGACCGACGCGGATCGCGACCCCCTCGTCGTCGAGGATCTGGCCGACGTCGTGGGCGTGGATGCCGTCCACCACGAACGACACCGCGCCGCCACGCTCGACGTTCTCGGTGGGGCCGACGATCCGCACGCCCTCGATGGCACCGAGCCCTTCCAGCGCGGCGCCGGTGAGCGCGTGCTCGTGCGCGGCGACCGCGTCCATACCGATGGCCTCGAGATAGTGCACAGCCGCACCGAGTCCGACCACCTGGGAGGTCATCGGCACGCCTGCCTCGAACCGCTGCGGCGGCGGGGCATAGGTGCTGTACTCCATGGTGACCGTCTCGATCATCGAGCCGCCGGTGATGAACGGCGGCGTCTGCTCGAGCAGCGCGCGGCGGCCGTAGAGCACGCCGACGCCGGACGGACCCAGCATCTTGTGGCCCGAGAAGGCGGCGAAATCCACCCCGAGCGCACGGAAGTCGACCGGCATGTGCGGCACCGACTGGCAGGCGTCGAGCACGGTCAACGCACCGACTGCCTTCGCCCGACTCACCAGCTCCTCGACCGGGCTCACCGCGCCGGTCACATTGGACTGATGGGTGAACGCGACGACCTTGGTGGCGGGAGTGAGTTCCAGCGAGGTGAGGTCGATGCGCCCGTCGTCGGTGACGCCGTACCACTTCAACGTGGCGCCGGTGCGACGCGCGAGCTCCTGCCACGGCACCAGATTGGCGTGATGCTCGAGTTCGGTGATCACGATCTCGTCGCCCGGGCCGAGGTGATACGGGAACCGGTCGTCGGCGAAGGAGTAGGTCACCAGGTTCAGCGACTCGGTCGCGTTCTTGGTGAACACGATCTCCCCGGCGTCGACGCCGACGAACCGGGCGATGTCGGCGCGCGCGCCCTCGTAGGCGTCCGTCGCCTCCTCGGCCAGCTGGTGCGCGCCGCGGTGCACGGCGGAGTTGCGTTCGGTCAGGAACTCGCGTTCGGCGTCGAGCACGCTCAGCGGCCGCTGCGAAGTCGCGCCGGAGTCCAGGTACACCAGCGGCTTCCCGTCCCGGACCGTGCGGCTCAGGATCGGGAAGTCGGCCCGGATACGGGCCAGGTCGAGAGTATGGCTGCCCGTGACAGGCGCAGCGGTCATGTCAGGCTCCCGCGGTCGCGGACTGGGGGATGGCAGTCGGCGCAGCCGACGGGGTGGGTGAGGATTGCGTGAAGCGGACGTAGCCGTTGGCGTCGAGTTCCTCGGCCAGTTCCGCGCCGCCCTCGGCGACGATGCGGCCGCCGACGAAGACGTGCACGAACTCCGGCTGGATGTAGCGCAGGATGCGGGTGTAGTGCGTGATCAGCAGCACGCCGCCGTTCTCGCGCTCCTTGTACTTGTTCACGCCCTCGGACACGATACGCAGCGCGTCGACGTCGAGTCCGGAGTCGGTCTCGTCGAGGATGGCGATCTTCGGCTTGAGCAGACCCAGCTGCAGGATCTCGTGGCGCTTCTTCTCACCGCCGGAGAAGCCCTCGTTGACGCTGCGCTCGGCGAAGGCGGGGTCGATCTCGAGCTCGCTCATCGACTCCTTCACCTCCTTGACCCAGTGCCGCAGCTTCGGGGCCTCGCCGCGCACGGCGGTGACGGCGGTGCGCAGGAAGTTCGACATCGAGACGCCGGGCACCTCGACCGGGTACTGCATGGCCAGGAACAGACCCGCGCGCGCCCGCTCGTCCACCGACATCGCCAGCACGTCCTCGCCGTCGAGGGTGATCGAACCGGAGGTCACGGTGTACTTGGGGTGGCCGGCGATGGCGTAGGACAGCGTCGACTTGCCCGAGCCGTTGGGGCCCATGATGGCGTGCGTCTCACCGGAGCGGATGGTGAGGTTCACGCCGTTGAGGATCTTGATCGGCTCGCCGTGCTCGTCGGGGTTGGCGACCTCGGCGTGCAGATCCTTGATTTCCAGGGTGGTCATGGAGTTCCTTTGCGGGGAGGGAAGTTTCGTGGGTGTCAGACGCCGATCGCGGCGAGCTCGGCCTCGATGGCCGCCTCGAGCCGCTCCCTGACCTCGGGCACCGCGATCTTCTGGATGATCTCGTGGAAGAAGCCGCGCACCACCAGGCGGCGGGCGGCCTCCTCGGAGATGCCGCGGGCGCGCAGGTAGAACAGCTGCTCGTCGTCGAACCGGCCGGTCGCCGAGGCGTGTCCGGCACCGACGATCTCGCCGGTCTCGATCTCGAGGTTGGGCACCGAGTCCGCGCGCGCGCCGTCGGTGAGCACCAGGTTGCGGTTCAGTTCGAAGGTGTCGGTGCCCTCGGCGGCCGCGCGGATCAGCACGTCGCCGACCCAGACCGTGCGGGCATCGCCCTTCGGCGACTTCGGATCGCCTTGCAGCGCACCCTTGTACAGCACGTTGGACTTGCAGTGCGGCACCGAGTGGTCGACGAGCAGGCGCTGTTCGAAGTGCTGGCCCGCGTCGGCGAAGTACAGGCCGAGCAGTTCGGCGTCGCCGCCGGGGCCGTCGTAGGTCACGGTGCCGGTCAGGCGCACCAGGTCGCCGCCCAGGGTGACCGCGGCGTGACGCAGGGTGGCGTCGCGGCCCAGCCGCGCGTGATGGGCGGTGGCGTGCACAGCGTCGTCGGCCCAGTCGTGGATCACGACGACATCGAGCCGGGCGCTGTCGCCGAGCACGAATTCCACGTTCTCCGCGTAGGTTCCGCTGCCGCGGTAGTCGACAACCACGGTGGCGACGGCGAAATCGCCGAGCCGGATCTGCAGGTGGCCGTAGGCTGTCCTGCCCTCACCCGGTCCGGTGACGGTGACGGTGATCGGCTGCCCCAGCTCGATCTCCTTGCCGACCGACACGATGGTCGCCGACTCGAAACCGGAGTACGCCTGCGCCGCGACGCGATCGGCGGGCACACCCGCCGCGCCGAGGCGCTCGTCGGTGCGATCGACCGTCTCGGTGGTCACGCCGTCGGCGGGGGTCACCTCGACGGCGATCTGCCCGTCGCGCACGGCGGTGCCGTCGTGCAGACCGCGCAGACGGCGGATCGGGGTGAAGCGCCACGCCTCGTCACGGCCCGTGGGCACCTCGAAGGCGTTCACGTCGAACGAGGTGAACACCTCGCCCTTGTTGACGGCCGGTGTGCGCGCCTCGGAAAGATTCGAAGGAAGCACGGCGGTATTGCTGGATTCGCTCGCGAGCTCGCTCATTCAGCCCACCGCTCCTTCCATCTGCAGTTCGATCAGGCGGTTGAGTTCCAGGGCGTACTCCATCGGGAGTTCCTTGGCGATCGGCTCGACGAAGCCGCGCACGACCATCGCCATCGCCTCGTCCTCGGTCATGCCTCGGCTCATCAGGTAGAACAGCTGGTCCTCGGACACCTTGGAGACGGTGGCCTCGTGGCCCATCGTCACGTCGTCCTCGCGGATGTCGACGTAGGGGTAGGTGTCGGAGCGGCTGATGGTGTCCACCAGCAGCGCGTCGCACTTCACCGTCGACTTCGAGCCGTGGGCGCCCTTGTTGACCTGGACCAGGCCGCGGTAGGACGCGCGGCCACCGCCGCGGGCGACCGACTTCGACACGATGGTCGAGGAGGTGTTCGGCGCCAGGTGCAGCATCTTCGCGCCGGTGTCCTGATGCTGCCCCTCGCCGGCGAAGGCGATCGAGAGCACTTCACCCTTGGCGTGCTCACCGGTCATCCACACGGCCGGGTACTTCATGGTGACCTTGGAGCCGATGTTTCCGTCGATCCACTCCATGGTCGCGCCCGCCTCGGCCTTGGCCCGCTTGGTGACCAGGTTGTAGACGTTGTTCGACCAGTTCTGGATCGTGGTGTAGCGGCAGCGACCGCCCTTGCGCACGATGATCTCCACGACCGCGGAGTGCAGCGAGTCGGACTTGTAGATCGGCGCGGTACAACCCTCGACGTAGTGCACGTAGGCGTCCTCGTCGACGATGATCAGGGTGCGCTCGAACTGGCCCATGTTCTCGGTGTTGATCCGGAAGTAGGCCTGCAGCGGGATGTCGACGTGCACGCCCGGCGGCACGTAGATGAACGAGCCGCCCGACCAGACCGCGGTGTTGAGCGCGGAGAACTTGTTGTCGCCGGCCGGGATGACCGACCCGAAGTACTTCCGGAAGATCTCCGGGTGCTCCTTGAGACCGGTGTCGGTGTCCAGGAAGATCACGCCCTGGGCCTCCAGGTCCTCGCGGATCTGGTGGTAGACGACCTCGGACTCGTACTGCGCGGCGACACCGGCGACCAGACGCTGCTTCTCCGCCTCGGGGATACCCAGCTTGTCGTAGGTGTTCTTGATGTCCTCGGGCAGCTCTTCCCAGGACGTGGCCTGCTTCTCGGTCGAGCGCACGAAGTACTTGATGTTGTCGAAGTCGATGCCGTCGAGGTTCGAGCCCCAGTGCGGCATGGGCTTGCGATCGAAGATGCGCAGTGCCTTCAGCCGCTGCTCGAGCATCCATTCCGGCTCGCTCTTCTTCGCCGAGATGTCGCGCACGACAGCCTCGGACAGGCCGCGAGTCGCACTCGCGCCGGCCACGTCGGAATCGGACCAGCCATAGCCGTAATTACCCAGCGAGGCGATGGTCTCTTCCTGGGTCATGGGCCCGGCGGTGACGGACTCGTCGGTGATGGCCTCAGCCTCGGTGGCGACAATATTGCTGCCTGCCGCTGCGGTCGTCGTCATTCGGCACTCCTTCCGGAGTCGTTCGGTGCTGCCGCCGCGGGCTGTGCGGCGGTTGAGGGAGCAGTGTGCTTCGGTGATGCGGATTTCGTGGCCGCCACCGGAAGCAGCGGTACGTGGGTGGTGCAGGCGCAGTCGCCGTTGGCGATGGTCGCCAGCCGCTGCACGTGGGTGCCGAGGACTTCGCGCAGGATCTCCAGCTCGGCCTCGCACAATTGCGGGAACTCTTCGGCCACATGCGCGACCGGGCAGTGATGCTGGCAGATCTGCACGCCCGCACCCACTTTGCGGGTGGTGGCGGCGAAACCGGCGCCGGTGAACGCCTCGGCGAGCTCCTCGGCTTTGGCCGCGGTCCGCTCCGGGGTGTGCTCGTCCACCGGGGCGATGCCCGTCACGATCGTGCGAGCGCGTTTGCGTGCGAAATCGGTGATGGCCTGCTCGCCGCCGATCTCGCCGAGCTGACGGATCGCCGCGCCGGCGAGGTCGTCGTAGGCGTGGCCGAGCTGACCCCGGCCCACGGCGGTGAGCTGGTATTGCTTGGCCGGACGTCCCCGCCGCCCTTTGTGCTGCCACGGCGCGGACGTACCCGCCCTCGCCTGGCCCGACTCGATGAGCGCGTCCAGGTGCCTGCGTACGCCGGCGGGTGCGAGACCGAGACGGTTGCCGATGGCGGTCGCGGTGATCGGGCCCTCTTCCAACAGCAGTTGGACGATGGCGGCGCGAGTGTGCCCTTCCGGCGCGGCCGACACGACAGCCGCGGCCGATGTGACAGCCCCAGCCGAGGACCCGCCAGGCGCAGCCGACGACACGGCACCGGTCGTCGCGCGACCGGCTCCGGCACCGTCATTCCGCAAACCCACGGTTTTCACAACATCAGTGTGGCGGAATTCGTTCCCGAAATCTAATAAGGGTGCCCTGAGAAAAGGCCTGCACGGGCTGCGACCTTCGCCACAGTCGTGGCCCGCGCGAGCCGCGCACTAGGCTCCCTCGGGTGGCGGTACTCGAGGGCGCGCGGCGCAGGATTCGGACTCTAGGGCGCCGGGCACTCGGACTCGACGTGCCCGCCGCCGATCACACCATCGCGGTGCTGCACCGCGACGAATCCGAGGTGCCCGAGCTCGACCGCAAGGAGGTCGTCCAGCTCGACCGGATCCGGCTGCTCGGCGCGACCGGCGCCGTCCTGATGGCGATCAGCGCCCTGGGCATCGGCGCCCAGCCGGTGCAGCAGAATCCCACCTCCGGCATGCGGGTGCTGGGCATCTTCGCCCGGGCGCATACCGGCTCGCTGGCGATGTGCATGATCGGCGCGGTCGTCGTGGTGCTGGCGTGGCTACTGCTGGGCCGCTTCGCCATCGGCAATTTCGGCGGCACGCCCCGGCACCGGCTGACCCGTTCGCAGATGGATCGCACGTTGCTGCTGTGGATCATCCCGCTCAGCGTCGCCCCACCGCTGTTCAGCAACGATGTCTACTCGTACCTGGCGCAGAGCGAGATCGCCGCGCGCGGCATCGATCCCTACAAGGAAGGCCCGGTCGCGGGGCTGGGCATCGACAACGTCCTGACCAACAACGTGCCCACGATCTGGCGCGACACCCCGGCGCCGTACGGGCCGCTGTTCCTGTGGATGGGCCGCGGCATCGCCGAGCTGACCGGCGACAACATCATCCTGGGCGTCTGGGTGCACCGGGTGCTGGCGCTGGCGGGCGTGGCGCTGATCGTCTGGGCGCTGCCGCGGCTGTCGGTGCGCTGCGGCGTCGCCCCGGTCGCCGCGCTGTGGCTCGGCGCGGCCAATCCCCTGGTGCTGTTCCACCTGGTGGGTGGCGTGCACAACGACGCGCTGATGATCGGGCTGATGCTGGCCGGACTCGAGTTCGCGTTGCGCGGGATCGAGGACTGCGTCACCTTCGACGGACGTGCCTACGCGTGGCTGATCGGCGGTGCGCTGACCATCGCGCTCTCCTCGTCGATCAAGATCACCTCGATCATCGCGATGGGATTCGTCGGGATGGCCCTGGCCAGACGCTGGGGCGGAGGTCTGCGAGCGCTGCTCACCGCGGCGGCGCTGCTGGGGGCGATAGCGCTGGGGGCGACCTTGTTCGTCAGCGCGGTCAGCGGGCTGGGCTTCGGCTGGATCCACACCCTCAACACCGCCAGCGCGGTCCGCAGCTGGATGTCGTTGCCGACCGCCATCGGGGTGATCACCGGATTCGGCGGCGTGCTGCTCGGACTGGGCGACCACACCACAGCGCTGCTGAGCATCACCCGGCCGATCGCCGCCACGGTCGCGGCGTTCATCACGGTGCGCATGCTGGTGGCCACGGGGACCGGCCGCCTGCACCCGGTCGGCGCGCTCGGCGTCTCGCTCGGCGCGATCGTGCTGCTCTTCCCGGTGGTGCAGCCCTGGTACCTGCTGTGGGCCATCGTGCCACTGGCGGCCTGGGCCACCCGGCCGGTGTTCCGGTTGCCCGCGGTGGCGCTGTCCGCGGTGGTCAGCGTGCTGCAGATGCCGCGCGGAGCCGACCTCGAGGTGTTCCAGATCGTGGGCGCGGCGATCGCCACCGCGGTGGTGTGCGTGCTGTTCATCGTGCTCACGCGCAATTCCCTGCCGTGGCGGGCCCCGACGGGGGTGTCGGCTCGGTCACAGCAGAGCACGGCTTACGGTGTCTCTTCGTGAGCGCAGCCACCGGACCCGCCGTGTGCGTCGAGGACGTCGTCAAACATTACGGCGACACGACCGCCGTCGACGGGATCGGTTTCGAGGTCCAGCAGGCGCAGGTGCTGGCGCTGCTCGGCCCCAACGGCGCGGGCAAGACGACCACCGTGGAGATGTGCGAGGGCTTCGTCCGTCCCGATTCCGGCCGGGTTCGCGTGCTCGGCCTGGACCCGATCGCCGACTCCGAGCGGTTGCGAGCGCGGATGGGCGTGATGCTGCAGGGCGGCGGCGCCTATCCGGGCTCGCGGGCCGGGGAGATGCTCGATCTGGTCGCTTCCTACTCCGCCGACCCGCTCGATCCCGACTGGCTGCTGGGCGTACTGGGGCTGCGTGACAACCGCAAGACCCCCTACCGGCGGCTGTCCGGCGGTCAGCAGCAGCGCCTGGCCTTGGCCTGCGCGCTGGTCGGCCGCCCGGAAATCGTGTTCCTCGACGAGCCCACCGCCGGCCTGGACGCCCAGGCGCGGTTGATCGTCTGGGAGATCATCGACGCGCTGCGCCGCGACGGGGTCAGCGTGGTGCTGACCACGCACATGATGGACGAAGCCGAGCAACTCGCCGATCAGCTGGTCATCATCGACCACGGCCGCATCGTCGCCTCGGGCACGCCCGCCGAGGTGACCGCGCACGGCGCCGCCGGGCAACTGCGCTTCACCGCGCCGCCCAGGCTGGATCTGGAGCTGCTGCGCAGCGCGCTGCCCGAAGGCTTCACCCCGCGCGAGACCACGCCGGGCTGTTACCTGATCGAGGGTGAGATCGACCCGCAGGTGCTGGCGACGGTGACCTCCTGGTGCGCCAGGATGAACGTGCTGGCCACCGACATCAGGATCGACCAGCGCCGGCTCGAGGACGTCTTCCTGGAACTGACCGGACGGGATCTGCGCGGATGACCCAGCACGACCTGACCCCGAACCGCTTCGCCGCGGGCACCTTCGCACCCGATCCCCGGCCGAGCACCCGCGCTGCCATGCTGACCGCGCAGACCCGCCTCGAGCTCAAGCTGCTGCTGCGCAACGGGGAGCAACTGCTGCTGACCATGCTCATCCCGATCACCTTGCTGGTCGGTATGGCGCTGCTGCCTTTCGGCGAGGTGGCCGACACCAAGATCGACACGATCGTGCCCGCGGTGATGATGGTCGCGGTGATGTCGACCGCCTTCACCGGGCAGGCCATCGCCGTCGGCTTCGACCGCCGCTACGGCGCGCTGAAAAGGCTGGGCGCCACCGCGTTGCCGCGCTGGGGGATCATCGCCGGCAAGTGCGCGGCGGTGCTCATCGTGGTCGTCCTGCAAGCGGTCCTGCTGGGTCTGATCGGAGTCGCGCTGGGCTGGCGCCCCGGACTCGGCGGACTCGCGCTGGGCGCGGTGATCATCGCGCTCGGCACCGCGATGTTCGTGGCCATGGGACTGCTGCTCGGCGGCACCCTCAAGGCCGAGATCGTGCTGGCCCTGGCCAATATCCTGTGGTTCGTGATGCTCGGCATCGCCAGCATCGTCTTCGCCTCCGACGACCTGCCCGCCGCGGTGAACATCCTGGTGCGGCTGGTGCCCTCGGGCGCGCTCGCCGAAACGCTCGAGCAGGCGCTGGCGGGCGCCGTGGATCTGTTCGGCGTGGCGGTGTTGCTGCTCTGGGGGCTGGCTTCCGGCGCGCTGGCCGCGCGCTGGTTCCGGTTCGAATGACCCGCGCCCGCGTGCGCTCCGAACCGTCGTAACGACGCGATGTAGTAGACCGGGTGCGAGCGCGTGCGCGCCGGTGGCTACCATCGTCGAGTGCTGTATCGCGCCTTCCTGGGACTCGTCGACAAGCTCCCGTTGCCCTCGCTGCGAGCGCAACGGCTGATCGCCCTCGCGGTGATCCTCAGTCAGGCCGGGATCTCGGTGACCGGCGCGGTCGTGCGCGTCACCGCCTCCGGGCTGGGCTGCCCGACCTGGCCGCAGTGCTTCCCCGGGTCGTTCACCCCGATCGGAGTCGGCGAGGTCGCCGTCATCCACCAGGCCGTGGAGTTCGGCAACCGATTGCTGACCTTCCTGGTCACCCTCTTCGCCGCGCTGGTGGTACTCGCGGTGACCAGGGCCCGCCGCAGGCGTTCGGTGCTGGTGTACGCGTGGCTCATGCCGGGCGGCACCGTCGTACAGGCGATCATCGGCGGCATCACCGTGCTCAGCGGCCTGCTGTGGTGGACCGTCGCGGTGCACCTGCTGGCCTCGATGGTGATGGTCTGGCTGGCGGTCGTGCTCTACGCCGAGATCGGCGAACCCGACGACGCCGACGTGGTAGCCCATGTCCCCGCTCCCCTGCGCTGGCTCACCGCGCTCAGCGGTGTCGCGCTGTCTGCCGTGCTGATCAGCGGCACCCTGGTGACCGGCGCCGGACCGCACGCCGGCGACAAGAGCATCGACCGGCCGGTGGAGCGGCTCGAGGTGGAGATCGTCACCCTCGTGCACCTGCATTCCCAGCTGCTCGTCGGCTATCTGGCGCTGCTGATCGGCCTCGGCTTCGGCCTGTTCGCGGTCGGCATCACCCGCGCGATCCGCACCCGGCTGTTCGTCGTGCTCGGCCTCGTCTGCGCGCAGGCGCTCATCGGTTTCGTCCAGTACCTCACCGATGTTCCGGAAGTGCTGGTCATCATGCACGTGGCGGGCGCGGCCGCGTGCACCGCCGCCACCGCCGCACTGTGGGCCTCGCTGCGTACCCGTCAGCGCGTGGACGCGCCCGTTGCCGGCGATCAGGCGGTGTCGCCGGTCTGACCGACCGCGGGCGGACCGTCCACCACCACCGAATAGCCCGCGGCGCGCAGCACCCGAGCCAGCAGTTCCATCTCCACCGAGGTACCGGTGCAGCCGACCGTGCGCGCCTCGGCGACTTTCGAGTTCACCTCGAACAGGCCACCGCCCTCGTCGTAGCGACGTAGCAGGCCGAGCAGGAGCGCGTCGTCGTCGAAGGGACCGCCGGCCACCCGCAATCTGCTCGGGCCGTGCGCGGCCAGCAGAGCCGAGCGCACGTAGTCGTCGGGGCCGTCCGAGCAGGTGGCCCAGCCGTTCCCGCAGGCGCACCGGCTCTCGATCTCCGAGCGCAATCGCCCCTCGATGATGGCCTCACGCACCGCGCAGCGCATGACACCCCCGCATCGGTCGCAGATCGTGCCCGCCACCACCGATTCACTGCTCACTTGCCGTGCCATCCCGCTGTCGATCATCTCGACGCGTGCCGACCGGTTCTCTCCGTACAGCCGCGTAGGCAGCACGCTAACCCGACGGGTGGCGGACCGACAAGGAATGCGACACTCGCGGTGCAAGACTCACCGCGAGCAGGCGAAACAGTGGCTATCCCCCGCGAAGGCTCAACCGCGACGGAGATTCCCCGCGACCTGTTCGGTCGGGGGACTATTTCTCGTTACGCGCCTTCGGGAACCGCTTCTGCTTGGCGACCCAGCCGGCCATCCGCGACCAGTGCCCAGGGCGCGGCGTGACGACCGAGGTCAGCTCGCGGTCCCAGCCCTCGCCCAGCGTGAGGCCGTCGACGATCTCGACGAGCTTGTGGGCGGTGGCCTCGTCGGCGACGACCCGGTCGCCGAGGACGCCGTCGGCGCCGACCAGAGTGACCCGGACGCCGGCCTGACCGATGTACTGCAGGACGGCCGTGGCCGATCCACCGTGCTCAGCGACGAAGCCCTTGACCGATCTCACCACGGAGCTCGGCACTTCTACACGGGCAGGGGCGGTCTCAACGCTCATGCGATGGAGTTTACCGATCGGTAGGACATCCCCGGCGGCCGACCTGTCCGGTTCGCCGCGTCCACGTCCGGGTAGAACTGGACTCATGCGCGCCATTCAGGTTTCCGAACACGGCGGACCCGGAGTTCTCGTCGCCACCGAGCTGCCGGAACCCACGATCGGCCCGGATCAGGTGCTGGTCGACACGCAGGCGATCGGCGTCAACTTCATCGACACCTACCTCCGCACCGGCATCTATCCCCAGGACGTTCCCTACGTGCCCGGGTCCGAGGGCACCGGCGTGGTGACCGCTGTGGGTTCGCAGGTACATGATCTCGCTGTGGGTGACCGGATCGCCTGGGCGGCGGGACCGGGTAGCTACGCGCAGACGGTGGCGGTGCCCGCCGCGGTGGCCGTTCCGGTGCCGGACGGCGTCGAGGCGACGGTGGCGGCATCGGTCCTGCTGCAGGGCATGACGGCGCACTATCTGATCGAGTCGGTCTACACACCGCGGCCCGGCGAGACGGTGCTCGTACACGCCGGAGCGGGCGGAGTCGGCCTCATCCTCACCCAGCTCGCGGTCGCGCGCGGCATCCGCGTCCTGACCACGGTCTCCTCCGATGAGAAGGAGGCGCTCTCGCGCGAAGCGGGGGCCGCGGAGGTGCTGCGCTACGGTCCGGACCTGGCCGAACGGGTGCGCGCGCTGACCGACGGCGTCGGCGTGGCCGCGGTATACGACGGGGTCGGCAAGGACACCTTCGACGCGAGCTTGGACTCGTTGCGAGTGCGCGGCACGCTCGCCCTGTTCGGGGCGGCCAGCGGCCCGGTGCCGCCGGTCGATCCGCAGCGGCTCAACGCGGGCGGCTCGCTGTATCTCACCCGCCCGAGCCTGGGGCATTTCACCCGCGATCGCGCGGAACTGCTGTGGCGGGCGGGAGCGATCTTCGACGCGATCGCCGACGGCACGCTGCACATTCGCGTCGGCGCGACCTATCCCCTCAGCGAGGCCGAGCGCGCGCACCGTGACCTGGAAGGCCGCAAGACGACCGGCTCCATCGTGCTGATCCCCTGACACGCGCCCCGGCGAAAGCGACACGGCGTCCCCGAGCACCGAGCGCGGTGAGGCCGTCGAGTCCGAGGTGGATCGAGTCCGAGGTGGATCGATCAGGAGAAGAAGCTGCCGACGGTGTCCCAGCCGAGCACCGAATCGACCGCGAGGCCGCAGAACACCGCGGCCAGATAGTTGTTCGACTGCAGGAACAGTCGCAGCGGCTTGACCGACTCGCCGCGGCGCACGCCGGAGTACAGCTGGTGGGCCATCAGCAGGAACCACGCACCCGCCACCACGGCGACCGCGGTGTAGATCACGCCGGTCGCGGGGACCAGCACGAGCGTGGCGAGCACGGTCAGCCAGGTGTAGACGACGATCTGCTTGGTGACGGTCTGCTCGGAGGCCACCACCGGCAGCATGGGCACGCCCGCCGCCCGGTAGTCCTCCTTGTAGCGCATCGCCAGCGCCCAGGTGTGCGGCGGCGTCCAGAAGAAGATGACCGCGAACAGCGCGATCGCGGGCCAGCCGATGTTTCCGGTGACCGCCGCCCAGCCGACGAGGGCGGGCATACACCCGGCCGCGCCGCCCCACACCACGTTCTGCGAGGTGCGGCGCTTGAGGCCGAGGGTGTAGACGAAGACGTAGAACAGGATCGTCACGACCACCAGCACGCCGCTGAGCAGGTTCGCCTGCCACCACAGCCACGCGAAGGACGCGATCCCGAGTGTCAGGCCGAAGACGAAGGCGTGGCGCGTGGGTACCGCTTCCCTGGCCAGCGGCCGCTTGGCGGTGCGCTTCATGACCTTGTCGATGTCGGCGTCGGCCACGCAGTTGAGGGTGTTGGCGCTCGCCGCGCCCATCCAGCCGCCGAACAGGGTGACCAGGATGAGCCGGAGGTCGATCTCGCCGCGATCGGCGAGCAGCATCGTCGGAATGGTGGCGACCAGCAGCAGTTCGATGACACGCGGCTTGGTCAGCGCGATGTAGGCCAGCACCCGGCGGATCGCCCGCGATCCGAGACCGTTGCCCGGGAATCGATCGGCGAGCACCGTCGCGGAAGAGCCGTGCGCACCATCGCCGCCACCACCGGGCTGTTGACCGATCCGCACTGTCACTCCTCGCACGCTGTGCATCCCATCCGGCTGCATTCCATCCGGTAATGAACAAGCAGCCCGCTCGAATCTCGCTGTTCACGGACGCACAACCCGTGTGGCGCGGCTACTACTACAGAGGATGGTAGACCCTGCCGGGGTCCGGGCCGCCTCGAGCCCTGCCTCCGCCCCGTTCGGGCAGGCCGCCACCAGTTAGGGTGTGGTGGTAATTCGCCTCTTCCCGTCGTGCCGAGACCACATGTCAGGAGAATCCCGGTCGTGTCAGTGACAGACGACATCCGCGCCCTCACTCAGCCGAACCACCCGGACGACTGGACCGACCTCGACACCAAGGCCGTCGACACGGTCCGCGTCCTCGCCGCCGACGCCGTGCAGCAGGCGGGCAATGGTCACCCCGGCACGGCGATGAGCCTCGCGCCGCTGGCCTACACGCTCTACCAGCGGGTGCTGCGCCACGACCCGAGCGATCCGAGCTGGGTGGGCCGCGACCGTTTCGTGCTCTCCTGCGGTCACTCCAGCCTCACCCAGTACATCCAGCTGTACCTGGCCGGCTTCGGGCTCGAGCTCGACGACCTGAAGAACCTGCGCAAGTGGGGTTCGCTGACCCCGGGTCACCCGGAGTTCCGGCACACCGACGGCGTGGAGATCACCACCGGCCCGCTCGGTCAGGGCCTGGCCTCGGCGGTCGGCATGGCGATGGGCGCGCGCCGCGAGCGCGGCCTGTTCGATCCGCACGCCGCGCCGGGCGCCAGCCCGTTCGACCACCACATCTACGTGATCGCCTCCGACGGCGACCTCCAGGAGGGTGTGACCGCCGAGGCGTCCTCGCTGGCGGGCACCCAGCAGCTGGGCAACCTGATCGTCTTCTACGACGACAACAAGATCTCCATCGAAGACGACACGACCATCGCCTTCACCGAGGACGTGGCCGCGCGCTACGAGGCCTACGGCTGGCACGTGCAGACCGTCATGGGCGGCGAGGACGTCGCCGCGATCGAGGCGGCGGTGGATGCGGCCAAGGCCGTCACCGACAAGCCGTCGATCATCGTGCTGCGCACCATCATCGGCTTCCCGGCCCCGAACAAGATGAACACCGGTTCCTCGCACGGCGCCGCGCTGGGTGCCGACGAGGTCGCCGCCACCAAGAAGGTCCTCGGCTTCGACCCCGAGCAGACCTTCGAGGTCGACGAGGCGGTCATCGCGCACACCCGCAAGGCGATCGAGCGCGGCGCGGCCGCCCACAAGGCCTGGCAGGAGCAGTTCGACGCGTGGGCCGAAGCCAACCCGGAGAACAAGGCGCTGTTCGACCGGCTCGCCGAGCGCAAGCTGCCCGCGGGCTGGGCCGACGCGCTGCCGGTGCACGATCCCGACCCGAAGGGCATGGCCACCCGCAAGGCCTCCGGCAAGGTGCTCGCCGCGCTGGCGCCGCTGCTGCCGGAACTGTGGGGCGGATCGGCCGACCTGGCCGAGTCCAACAACACCACCATGCCCGGCCAGCCGAGTTTCGGCCCCGAGGCCATCTCCACCGGTATGTGGAAAGCCGAGCCGTTCGGCCGCACCCTGCACTTCGGTGTGCGTGAGCACGCGATGGGCGCGATCCTCAACGGCATCGCCCTGCACGGCCCGACCCGCCCGTACGGCGGCACCTTCCTGGTGTTCAGCGATTACATGCGTCCGGCCGTGCGCCTGGCCGCGCTGATGCGAGTGCCCGCGATCTACGTCTGGACCCACGACTCCATCGGTCTCGGCGAGGACGGCCCGACGCACCAGCCGATCGAGCACCTGGCCGCGCTGCGCGCCATCCCCGGCCTGAATGTGGTGCGCCCCGGCGACGCCAACGAGACCACGTACGCCTGGCGCACCATCCTCGAGCGCGACTCGGCCGAACACACCTCGCACTTCTCGGTTTCCGAGCCGCCGCACCAGGACGGCCCGTCGGCGCTGGCGCTGACCCGCCAGGATCTGCCGATCCTGGCGGGCACCAGCTTCGAGGGCGTCGCCAAGGGCGGTTACGTGCTGGCCGAGGCCTCGACCGGCACCCCCGAGGTCATCCTCGTCGCCACGGGTTCGGAGTTGCAGATGGCGGTGGCCGCGCGCACTACGCTGGAGGCGCAGGGCATCGGCACCCGCGTGGTCTCGATGCCGTGTGTGGAGTGGTTCGACGCGCAGGACAAGGCCTACCGCGACGAGGTGCTGCCGCCCGCGGTCCGCGCTCGTGTCGTCGTCGAAGCCGGTATCGCGATGCCGTGGCACCGGTTCGCCGGTGACGCGGGTGAGATCGTCTCGATCGAGCACTTCGGCGCCTCGGCCGACTACCAGACCCTGTTCCGCGAGTTCGGCCTCACCGAGGAAGCCGTCGTTGCCGCCGCGCAGCGCACGCTGGAGAACGTGAAGGGATAGCAAGCGCTATGGCACAGAACGAGAACATCGCGGCACTGGCCGCGGCCGGGGTATCGGTCTGGCTGGACGATCTATCGCGCGATCGCATCCGGACAGGCAATCTCGCCGAGCTGATCGAGACCCGCGGCGTGGTCGGCGTGACCACCAACCCGACGATCTTCCAGGGCGCGCTCAGCCAGGGGCACGCCTACGACGAGCAGCTGAGGGAACTGGCCGCCGCGGGCGCGGACGCCGACGCGGCCATCCGCACCATCACCACCGACGATGTGCGCGAGGCCTGCGACGTGCTCGCCGGCGTCTTCGAGGCGACCGGCGGCAAGGACGGGCGGGTCTCCATCGAGGTCGACCCGCGCTTCGCCTTCGACGCGGACAAGACCGTCGCGCAGGCGATCGATCTGTGGAAGACCGTCGACCGGCCCAACCTGTTCATCAAGATCCCGGCCACCGAGGAGGGCCTGCCCGCCATCACCTCGGTGATCGCGGAGGGCATCAGCGTCAACGTCACGCTGATCTTCTCGGTGCGGCGCTACCGCTCGGTGATGGGCGCCTACCTCGACGGCCTGCGCAAGGCCCGCACCGCCGGGCACGATCTGGGCAAGATCCATTCGGTCGCGTCGTTCTTCGTGTCCCGGGTGGACTCCGAGATCGACAAGCGGCTCGAGGCGATCGGCACCGACGAGGCGCTGGCGCTGCGCGGCAAGGCGGGCGTGGCCAACGCCCGGCTCGCCTACGCCGAGTACCAGGACGTGTTCGACGGCGGCGCGCACACCTCCACCTACCAGCACCTGGCGTCCTCGGGTGGATTGCGGCAGCGTCCGCTGTGGGCCTCGACCGGCGTGAAGAACCCGGATTACCCGGACACGCTCTACGTCACCGAGCTGGTCGCGCCGAACACGGTCAACACCCTGCCGGAGAAGACCCTCGAGGCGGTCGCCGAGCACGGCGAGATCCGGGGCGACACCGTCAGCGGCACCGCCGCCGAGGCCGCCGAGGTGTTCGAGCAGTTGCGCGCGGTCGGCGTCGACATCGACGACGTGTTCGCGCTGCTCGAGCGCGAGGGCGTGGAGAAGTTCGAGAAGTCCTGGGAGGAACTGCTGTCCGCCACCGCGCAGGAGCTCCGCGCGGCCGGTACCGAGAGCTGAGCGTGGCGGGGTCGGCTTCCGCGCGGGCCAAGGCCTGGCGCAATCCGCTGCGTGACGAACGAGACAAGCGGGTGCCGCGGATCGCGGGCCCGTGCGGACTGGTGATCTTCGGCGTCACGGGTGATCTCTCGCGCCGGAAACTGATGCCCGCCATCTACGACCTGGCGAACCGGGGGCTGCTTCCCCCCGGTTTCGCCCTGGTCGGTTTCGCGCGGCGCGATTACGCGGACGAGGATTTCGCGCAGGTGGTGCTCGAGGCCGTGAAGGCGAACGCCCGCACCCCCTTCCGGCAGGAGGTCTGGGACCACCTCTCGGAGGGGATCCGGTTCGTGCAGGGCTCGTTCGACGACGACGCCGCCTTCGCCAACCTCGCCCAGACGCTCGCGCAACTGGACAAAGAGCGCGGCACCGGCGGCAATCACGCCTTCTACCTCTCGATTCCGCCGGATATGTTCCCGCTGGTGCTCGATCAGCTCTCCGAGCACAAGCTGGCGGGGCCGATCGGCCGCGACGCCACCGGACGCGAGCCCTGGCGCCGGGTGGTGATCGAGAAGCCCTTCGGCCACGACCTCGACACCGCGGTCGAGCTCAACACGCTGGTCAACCGGGTCTTCCCAGAGGAGACCGTGTTCCGGATCGACCACTATCTCGGCAAGGAGACGGTGCAGAACATCTTGGCGCTGCGCTTCGCCAACCAGTTGTTCGACCCGATCTGGAACGCCAACTACGTCGATCACGTGCAGATCACCATGGCCGAGGACATCGGCCTGGGTGGGCGCGCGGGCTACTACGACGGCATCGGCGCGGCGCGCGATGTCATCCAGAACCATCTGCTGCAACTGCTGGCGTTGACGGCGATGGAAGAGCCGATCAGCTTCGAGCCCAAGCAGTTGCAGGCCGAGAAGATCAAGGTGCTCAGCGCCACCAAGCTGGTCGAACCGCTCGACGAGACCACCGCGCGCGGT